>NZ_JBICVG010000003.1:337765-466931 GCF_043198875.1 Streptomyces sp. NPDC048718 | reverse complement strand
CGCCCCTGGCGCGGGCCCCGCCCATAAAAACTTCCACCCCCCCCCCCCCCCCCCGGACCGGCCCCCGCGCACCCACCACGAACCCCAGCGCACCACCCCGCAACCCCGAACGCGCCCCCACACCCCCGCCCCGCCCGCCCGCACAGCGCAGCGCCCCGCCCCACACCCCGAACACGCCGAAGGACCGGCCCCCAAAGGGACCGGTCCTTCAACGACTGCCGCCGACGGCTACGCGCTCACGCGCGGCTCCCCCGCCCTCAGTTGTCGTCCTCGTCGATCAGGAACCCACGCATCGGCGCCGGCGCCTGCTGCATCGGCTGCGGCGCCTGCGGCCGCACCGGTGCCATCGGCTGGGTCATCGCCGGGGACATCTGCTGCTGTCCGCCGTACGACGGGCCGCCGGCCATCGCGTTATTGCCGCCGTAGGACGGCGCTCCCGCGCCCGCCGGAGCCATGGAGGGCGACGGCGGCAGCGAGGGGGCCGCCGGGCTGCGCGGCGGGGCCAGCGAGTCGTCGGCCTGGGTCTCCAGCTGACGCAGCTGGGACTCGAGGTACGACTTCAGGCGGGTCCGGTACTCACGCTCGAAGCCCCGCAGGTCCTCGACCTTGCGCTCCAGGGTGGCGCGGGCGGACTCCAGGGAGCCCATCGCGACGCGGTGCTTCTCCTGCGCGTCCCGCTCCAGCGCGTCGGCCTTGGCGCGGGCGTCCCGCTCCAGGCCCTCGGCGCGCGAACGGGCCTCGCCGACGATCTTGTTGGCCTCGGAACGGGCCTCCGCGATCGCCTGGTCGGCGGTCTGCTGAGCCAGCGACAGGACACGCGCGGCGCTGTCGCCACCCGGACCCTGGGCCTGCGGCGGCATCGGCGGCTGCTGCTGCGGGTGGCCCATGGGGCCGCCCTGCATCTGGCCGGGGCCGGGGCCCATCTGACCACCCTGCATCTGGCCGCCCTGCATCTGGCCGTGGCCGGGGCCCATGGGGCCGCCCTGCATCTGGCCGGGGCCGGGGCCCATCTGACCACCCTGCATCTGGCCGCCCTGCATCTGGCCGCCCTGCATCTGGCCAGGGCCGGGGCCCATCTGACCACCCTGCATCTGGCCAGGGCCGGGGGGAAGCTGCGGAGCACCGGACGGCAGCTGCGGCGGGCCCATCTGCGGCTGCTGCTGTACCGGCGGGCCCGATATGGCGGCAGGAACGGGAGCCCCGGGTCCGCCGGGGCCGGGACGCTCCGGCTGCTCGGGAGGCTTGCGCATACTCTGCTGCTGCTGACTCTGCGCGGCGGCACGCGTGGCGGCGGCCAGCTTGGCGCGCAGGTCCTCGTTCTCGCGGAGCAGTTTGGTCAGTTCGGCTTCGACCTCGTCGAGGAAGGCATCCACCTCGTCCTCGTCATAGCCTTCTCGAAGGCGGACGGTCGTGAACTGCTTGTTCCGCACGTCCTCAGGAGTCAGCGGCATCTCTTCTTCACCTCTACGTAGTCGTCGGCAGTCGGCAAGACCGTATCGTCCACATTCACCCCATTCTCACCGCGCGAAACCCTCAACGACGCGAATCAGGATGAAAACGATGATCATTAGAACGAAGAAGGACAGGTCGAGTGCCACGCCCCCGAGACGCAACGGCGGGATGAGCCGCCGAAGAAGCTTGAGCGGTGGATCGGTGACGGTGTAGGTGGCCTCCAGAACGACCACCATCGCCTTGCCGGGTCGCCAGGAACGGGCGAACTGGAAGACGTAGTCCATGACCAGTCGGAGGATCAGGAGGACCAGGAAGCACATCAGCGCGATGTAGACCACCTGTAGCGCAACGCCCATCCCGCGGTTCCCTCTCCCCTGACTTTCGTGCTCTCACTTGTCCGGCCGCGGTGTCGCGGCCGGCCGTTCTCGGTCTCGTGCTCTCAGCTCTGGTTGAAGAATCCGCCCTCTGCGATACGGGCCTTGTCCTCCGCCGTGACATCGACGTTAGCAGGCGACAACAGGAACACCTTCTGCGTCACGCGCTCAATGCTGCCATGGAGACCGAAGACGAGTCCGGCGGCGAAGTCGACAAGTCGCTTCGCATCCGTATCGTCCATCTCCGTGAGGTTCATGATCACCGGAGTGCCCTCACGGAAGTGTTCCCCGATGGTACGGGCCTCGTTGTAGGTCCGCGGGTGCAGAGTGGTGATGCGGTAAGGCTCCCGCTCGGACACGACCTTGGGCATGATCACCGGCGCGTTCTTCTCCAGGCTCGGACGTTCGGGTGTGATGGATGCCACGGGGGCAATTCGGGCCGGGCGCACGCTCTCTGCCGTTACCGGTACAGAACGGGACACCGGCTCACGGGGGGCGGGCGGCGTCACCACGCGCGCCGGCTCCTCCCGTTCCACCTGCCGCGGCGGCTGGTGGTGGCGCCGGTCGCGCTCGGGCTCCGGCTCCAACTCGGGTTCGAAGTCGTCGTCGGGGTCGAACCCCCGGCCGTCGTAACCATCGTCCTCCACGAGGCCGAGGTAGACCGCCATCTTGCGCATCGCGCCGGCCATATCTCCGCATCCTCCGCTCTGTGGTGGATCGCCTAACCGAATGTCGCAGTGCCACCAAGTGCCCGCGATCCACGAGTCCACCCGCCCCTCGGCGGATTGACCATATTTTCTGCTGTGGTCCGACTCTTCGCGACGTTACCCGAGCTTCGGACGGACTCCGAGCACCGCAGTACCGACGCGCACATGTGTCGCACCGGCCGCCACGGCCTCTTCGAGGTCCCCGCTCATCCCCGCTGACACCATGTTCGCAGCCGGGCGGGTCGCGCGCAGCGCGGTCGACAAATCCATGAGCCGCTCGAAGGCGGCCCGTTGCCGGCCCGCGTACGGGCCGGCCAGCGGTGCGACGGTCATCAGTCCACCGAGCCGCAGTCCGGGCGCGGCGTCCACCGCGGCGGCCAACTCCTCGATCCCGTCGGGGCTCACCCCACCCCGGTCGCCCCGCCCGCCGGCCTCGGCGTCGAGGGCGACCTGGATCAGACAGCCCAGTTCGCGCTCCGCCTTCACGGCGGCCGCGGACAGAGCGGAAACCAGCTTCAAACGGTCGACGGACTGCACCATGTCGGCATAACCCACCACCGAGCGGACCTTATTGGTCTGCAACTGACCCACGAAATGCCAGTCGAGGTCGAGGTCCGCGCACGCCGCGGCCTTCGGCGCCGCGTCCTGGTCCCGGTTCTCGGCCACCTGCCGCACCCCGAGTTCGTACAGGAATCGCACATCGCTCGCGGGGTAGGTCTTGGTGACCACGACGAGGGTCACCTCCTCCCGCGCGCGCCCGGCGGCGGCGCACGCGGCGGCGATGCGCTCCTCGACCCGGGCGAGATTCGCGGCGAGTTCCGCCTTGCGGTCCGTCATCAGCTCATTCCTGCGGGGGGTTCGGGGTGGGGTCCTCCGGGAGAAGGGGTCCGGAGAAGGGATCTGCGGGGATGCGGTGCGTCGGGGAGTGCTTCCCCCGCGGACGGTGCCCGCGGGGGCGCCGGATCCCGTTCAGTGAGGAGACTTCGGGTCCAGCCAGACATATCCCGCGAGTCGCCCCGTGGTGCGGTCGCGGCGGTACGAGTAGTGGTCGCGGGACTCCAGGGTGCACACCCCGGCGTCCGCGATGTCCCGTACGCCGAGCCGCTCCAGCTGGGCGCGGACTCCGGCGGCCACGTCGACGGCCGGGGTGCCCCAGGAGGTCTCCGCGTACGCGGCCGGTTCCACGGCGGCGACCTCGGCGCGCATCGCCTCGGGCACCTCGTAGCAACGGCCGCAGACCGCGGGCCCGGTGCGGGCGACGATCCGGGCGGGATCGGCGCCCCGCTTCCGCATCGCCTCGACGGCGGCGGGGACCACCCCGGCGACCATGCCGGGGCGTCCGGCGTGGGCCGCGGCGACCACCCCGGCGACCGGGTCGGCGAGGAGGACGGGAACGCAGTCGGCGGTGAGGACGGCGAGCGCGAGGCCCGGACGGGACGTCACGAGGGCGTCCACGCACGGAATCTCATGCCCCGTCGGCCAGGGTCCTTCGACCTCGGCGACGTCGGCGCCGTGCACCTGGTTCATCCAGACGACCCGCGCCGGGTCCAGGCCCAGCTCCCCGGCGGCCCGCGCGCGGTTGGCCCGGACCGTGTCCGGGTCGTCGCCGACGGCACCGCCGAGGTTGAGCTCCTCGTACGGAACGGCGCTCACCCCGCCCCACCGGTCGGTGAAGGCGAAGTGGGCGCCGCTCGTGTCGTAACGCTGCCCTATCACTTCAAGAAGTCCGGGACATCCAGCTCTTCGGCCGAGGTGTCCGGGTACGGACGGGCCGGCGGGACCACCGGCGGGGCGACGGGCGGCAGCGTGCTCTCGCTCGCCTGGCGCACCGGCTCTGACTGGACCGGGGTGGGCTCCTCGCGCGGGGTCACCGTGCCGAGGCCGCCCAGCGGGCGGGCCGGCTCGGAGGCGCGGGGGGCCGGGGCGGGCTCCTCGCGCTTGCTGGAGGCCGAGCCGATGATGTTGTCCCGGCGGGCCGGCGGCTGGCCGCCGTCGAAGCCGGCCGCGATGACGGTGACCCGGACCTCGTCGCCGAGGGCGTCGTCGATGACGGCGCCGAAGATGATGTTCGCCTCGGGGTGGGCGGCCTCGCTCACCAGCTGGGCGGCCTCGTTGATCTCGAAGAGACCGAGGTCGCTGCCGCCGGAGATGGAGAGCAGCACACCGCGGGCGCCGTCGATGGACGCCTCCAGGAGCGGCGAGGAGATCGCCATCTCCGCGGCGGCCACCGCGCGGTCGTCGCCGCGGGCGGAGCCGATGCCCATCAGGGCCGAACCGGCCTCGGACATGACCGACTTGACGTCGGCGAAGTCGAGGTTGATCAGACCCGGGGTGGTGATGAGGTCGGTGATGCCCTGGACGCCGCTGAGGAGCACCTGGTCGGCCGACTTGAAGGCGTCGAGCACGGACACCTGGCGGTCCGAGATGGACAGCAGCCGGTCGTTCGGGATGACGATGAGGGTGTCGACCTCTTCGCGGAGCTCGGCGATGCCGTCCTCCGCCTGGTTGGCGCGACGGCGGCCCTCGAAGGTGAACGGGCGGGTGACCACACCGATCGTCAGGGCGCCGAGCGAGCGCGCGATGTTGGCGACGACGGGGGCGCCGCCGGTGCCGGTACCGCCGCCCTCGCCTGCGGTGACGAAGACCATGTCGGCCCCCTTGAGGACCTCCTCGATCTCCTCACGGTGGTCCTCTGCCGCCTTGCGGCCGACCGCCGGGTTGGCCCCGGCCCCGAGACCGCGGGTGAGTTCACGGCCGACGTCGAGCTTCACGTCGGCGTCGCTCATCAACAGCGCCTGAGCGTCGGTGTTGATGGCGATGAACTCGACGCCCTTGAGGCCGACCTCGATCATTCGGTTGATGGCATTGACACCACCGCCGCCGACACCGATGACCTTGATGACTGCGAGGTAGTTCTGCGGTGCTGCCACGTCGAAGGCCTCTCGCCTCGAGTTACGTGTCGCCGCTTCGCGGTGGTAAGCGCGCCGCGACGACGGATGCCGATTGGGGCGGTCCGGAACGCCGACCCAAACCCTAACGTTGAAGTTTAGGGTTACCAGTGTCTCTGTTCGCTGGACTCTTCCGAACAGGACACTAAGTCGACAAGTGGCGCCCGTTCAACGAACACGCCGAACCTCCCGTTTTTCTTTTCACCCTATGTGATCACCCGTAGCGCTGGCCAACCAGGGTGCTGGCCAGCGGCGATGAGCGTCAACTCCTCGAAGAGGCGGGTGCGGTGGGGGCACTTACGTCGAAGTGTCCCGCTTTGGGCGTCGCCTTCATGAGCGCGGTGAGCACCCGGGCCTTGACCTGCCCGTGCTCGCCGCTGCCCCAGAAGACACTGCGGCCCCTGCCGAGCTCCAGAGTGATGGAGTCGAAGGAGGTAATCCGGACGACACGGACGTCTTGGGCGATTTTCTCCGGGAGTTCGCCCGTCACGCCTACCGCCGTCTTCAGCAGCCGGTCGGCGTCGAAACGGCGCAGACTGGGCGACTCGGCCACGTCGAGGACGAGCCGGGGGACGCCGCGGGGCGGGGTCGCGACGGTGGCGAACCGCACTCCCCCGGAGTCCACTTCGATGAACTTTCGACCCTTTTCCAGCAGAAGAACCGGATGACGTTCGGTCACATTCAGACCGATTCCGTGCGGCCATGACCGGACGACCTCCACCTCGTCGATCCGCGGCAGCCGTTGACGCAGCCGGGTCTCGATGGCCGACGTGTCGACCGACACGAGCGGCGCGCCGAGCGGGACGGCCGCGACACGCTCGACCTCCCCGGGGGTGAGCACCTCCGTGCCGGTCGTGGTCACCTTCTCCGCGCGCAGCCAGGTGGAGCCGTACAGCGCCCAGACGCCGCCGGCCACCAGGACCAGGGCGCCGAAGCCGATCAGGAGCGCGCGCGGGCCGGGGCGCCGAAAACCCCGGACACCCGGCCCGGAGGGCCGCCCTGACGGCCTTTCGGACGCGCCGGGGCGCCGTTTCCCGCCGGTCGCGGTTCCAGCCGCCACAGCTTCTCCCTCGCTCGTCGCGCCCCTGCCGCCGCCGGGGTGCCGATGCGGCCGTCGAAAGAATCTCCGACAGCCGCACGCCCCTTCGATCCGTGCGCCGTTACGCCTGGCGGCGGGCGGCGATCGCCTCGTACACCATGCCGACCAGCAGCTCGTCGGCGTCCCGGCGGCCGAACTCGGCGGCGGAGCGGGACATCTCGTACAGCCGGTGCGGATCGGCCAGTACGGGCAGGACATTGCCCTGCACCCACTGCGGCGTCAGTTCCGCGTCGTCGACGAGGAGTCCACCGCCCGCCTTGACCACCGGCTGGGCGTTGAGCCGCTGTTCGCCGTTGCCGATCGGCAGCGGGACATAGGCGGCCGGCAGTCCGACGGCGGAGAGCTCGGCGACGGTCATCGCGCCCGCGCGGCAGAGCATCATGTCGGCCGCGGCGTACGCGAGGTCCATCCGGTCCACGTACGGTACCGGCACGTACGGCGGCATTCCGGGCATGTTGTCGACACGCGGCACCTCGTTCTTCGGGCCGACCGCGTGCAGGATCTGGATGCCCGAGCGCTGGAGCACCGGAGCGACCTGCTGGATCACCTCGTTGAGGCGGCGGGCGCCCTGCGAGCCGCCGGAGACCAGCAGCGTCGGCAGGTTCGGGTCGAGACCGAACGCGGCACGCGCCTCCGGGCGGACCCGGGCCCGGTCGAGGGTCGCGATGGTGTAGCGCAGCGGGATGCCGATGTAACGGGCGTCGCGCAGCTTGGAGTCCGGGGTGGCCACGGCGACACCGGCGGCGAACCGGGAGCCGATCTTGTTGGCCAGACCGGGCCGGGCGTTGGCCTCGTGGACCACGATCGGCACCCCGAGCCGCTTGGCGGCCAGATAGCCCGGCAGGGCCACGTAGCCGCCGAAGCCGACCACGCAGTCCGCCTGGGTGCGCTCCAGGACCTGCTCGGCGGCCTTGATGGTGCCGCGCAGCCGCCCGGGGACGGTGAGCAGTTCGGGCGTCGGCTTGCGCGGCAGCGGCACGGCCGGGATGAGCGCCAGCTCGTAGCCCCGCTCGGGCACCAGCCGGGTCTCCAGGCCGCGCTCCGTACCCAGCGCCGTGATCCCCACCGAGGGGTCACGCCTGCGCAGGGCATCCGCGAGGGCTAGCGCGGGCTCGATGTGGCCGGCGGTACCTCCGCCGGCGAGGACGACATGCACCGAAATTCACCGCTCTCCGGACGGACGCTTCTTGACGCGCCGTCGCATCGACTTCCATCTCCCCCCGGCCCGCTCGCCCCAGTGGGGGCGGATGGCCAGGGCCGCTTTCGCGGCGGGTTCCTGACGCGCGAACGCGATCAGCAGCCCGACGGCGAACATGGTCGGCAGCAGGGCCGACCCCCCGTAGGAGAACAGCGGGAGGGGGACTCCGGCGATCGGCAGCAGACCGAGCACCGCACCGACATTGATCACGGCCTGCGCCGTGATCCAGGTGGTCACGCCTCCCGCGGCATACCTGACGAAGGGGTCCTCCGTACCTCCGGCCACGCGGATACCCGCATAGCCTAGAGCCGCGAACAGGGCGAGTACCGACAGCGTCCCCGCCAGGCCCAGTTCCTCCCCGGTGACGGCGAAGATGAAGTCGGTGTGCGCTTCGGGGAGTTGACCCCATTTTTCCACACTCGCACCAAGCCCGGATCCGAACCATCCGCCGGAGGCCAGCGCGTAGATCCCGTGCGCGGCCTGCCAGCAGGGGTCGCCCGCGCCGCCCGGGTCGCTGGCGCCGAGGCACTGGAAGCGTTCCATCCGGTGGGGGCTGGTCTTGATCAGCAGGGCGCCGATGGCACTGGCGACGGCGAGCACCCCGACGAACAGCCGGGTGGGCGCGCCGGCCGTCCACAGCAGGCCGAACAAGATGGCCGTGAGGATGATGGCGGTGCCCATGTCGCCGCCCAGCATGATCAGGCCGAGCAGCAGGAAGGTGCCCGGGACCAGCGGCACCAGCATGTGTTTCCACTGGACGAGCAGCTTCATGTCCTGTTTGCGGGCCAGCAGATCGGCCCCCCACAGGATCAGCGCCAGCTTGCCGAACTCGCTGGGCTGGAGCATGAACGGGCCGCCGAGCGAGATCCAGTTCTGGTTGCCGCCGACCGCGACGCCTATCCCCGGCACCTGGACCAGCACCATCAGGAAGATGGCGCCGACCAGGATCGGGTACGCGAGCGCCCGGTGCAGCTTCACCGGCATCCGGGAGGCCACCAGGAGCAGTCCCGCGCCGAGCAGCGCCGCGAAGAACTGTTTGCGGAAGAAGTACGAGGGCGCCAGGTCGTAGCGGAGCGCGGTGATCATCGAGGCGGAATAGACCATCACCAGGCCGAGCGTGGTGATGAGCAGTCCCGCACCGATGATCACGTAATACGCGGTGAGCGGCCGGTCCCAGGCCCGCATGCCCCGCTCACGGAGCCCGCGCACCCCGCCCCGGCCGCCGCGCGTGCGGCGGGCCGGCCGCGGCGGCGCGGGAGCGGGGCCGCCGCGTTTCGCGGCGGCCTTGCGCGGCCCGGCGGTTCTGCTCGGCATGGTCGCTGCCCCCTCCAGTCGTGCCCGACCCGCGGCCGGGACCTTGTCACTGGTCAGGTCAGGCGCGCCCGGTCGCGGCGAGCGAGCGGACGGCGTCCGCGAACGCCTCGCCGCGCTTGTTGTAATTGGCGAACATGTCCATCGAGGCACAGGCCGGGGCCAGCAGGACCGTGTCCCCCGGCCGGGCGAGCGCCGCCGCCTCCTGGACGGCCGCGGACATCGCCCCAGTGTCGGTCCGGTCGAGGTCGACGACCGGGACCTCGGGGGCGTGTCGCGCCAGGGCTTCGCGGATCAGTCCGCGCTCCTTGCCCATCAGTACGACCGCACGCAGCCGCTTCGCCGACGCCTGGACGAGTTCGTCGAAGGACGCGCCCTTGGCGAGGCCGCCGGCGATCCAGACGATCGGGTCGTAGGACGCCAACGAGGCTTCCGCGGCGTGGGTGTTGGTGGCCTTGGAGTCGTCGACGTAGGCCACGCCCTCGATCTCCTCGACCAGCTCGATGCGGTGCGGGTCGGGCCGAAAGGCCCGCAGTCCGTCCCGTACGGCCTGCGGCGCCACGCCGAAGGCGCGGGCGAGGGCGGCCGCGGCGAGCGCGTTGGCGATGTTGTGCGGGGCCGGCGGCTGGACGTCGGCGACCTCGGCGAGCTCCTGGGCGTTCTTCTGCCGGTCCGCGACGAAGGCGCGGTCGACGAGGATGCCCTCGACGACGCCGAGCTCCGAGGGGCCGGGAGCGGAGAGGGTGAAGCCGATGGCCCGGCAGCCCTCCTCGACGTCCGCCTCGCGCACCAGGTCCTCGGTGGCCCGGTCGGCCACGTTGTAGACGCAGGCGACCGTGTTGCCCTCGTAGATCCGGCCCTTGTCGGCGGCGTACGCCTCCATCGAGCCGTGCCAGTCGAGGTGGTCGGGCGCCAGGTTGAGCACGGCGCCCGAGTGGGCGCGCAGCGAGGGCGCCCAGTGCAGCTGGTAGCTGGAGAGCTCCACCGCGAGCACGTCGTATTTCTCGTCGCCGAGGACGGCGTCGAGGAGGGAGACGCCGATGTTCCCGACGGCGGCGGTCTTGAGACCGGCCGCTTCGAGGATCGAGGCGAGCATCCGTACGGTCGTGGTCTTGCCGTTGGTGCCGGTGACCGCCAGCCACGGGGCCGCGTCCGGGCCCCGCAGCCGCCAGGCCAGTTCGACGTCGCCCCAGATCTCCACGCCCGCCTCGGCGGCGGCCCGGAACAGGGGCTTGTCGGGCTGCCAGCCGGGGGCGGTGACGACAAGCTCGGTGCCGGCCGGCAGGGTCGCGCCGTCGCCGAGGCGGACGGTGATCCCGGCCGCCTCCAGCTCGGCCGCCTGGGCCCGGGAGCGCTCGTCGTCGCCGTCGTTGACGACCGTGACGACCGCGCCCCGGGCGCGCAGGGCACGGGCGGCGGGAACGCCGCTCACGCCCAGCCCCGCGACGGTGACCCGCTTGCCCTGCCAGTCCGGCTGTTCGCTCACTTTTCGGATGCCCATCCCGCGTAGAAGATGCCCAGGCCGACGATGACGCACATGCCCTGGATGATCCAGAACCGTACGACGACCAGGACTTCCGACCAGCCCTTGAGTTCGAAGTGGTGCTGGAGTGGCGCCATCCGGAAGACCCGCTTGCGGGTCATCTTGAAGGAGCCGACCTGGATGACCACGGACATGGTGATCATCACGAAGAGGCCGCCGAGGACGGCGATCAGCAGCTCGGTGCGCGAGCAGATCGCGAGACCCGCGAGCGCGCCGCCGAGGGCCAGCGAACCGGTGTCGCCCATGAAGATCTTGGCGGGCGAGGTGTTCCACCACAGGAAGCCGAAGCAGGCGCCCATCAGGGCGGAGGCGACGACCGCGAGGTCGAGCGGATCGCGGACCTCGAAGCAGGCGTTCGGGTTGGTCAGGGTCATGGCGTTGGCGCACGACTCCTGGAACTGCCACAGACCGATGAAGGTGTAGGCGCCGAAGACCATCACCGACGCGCCGGTGGCCAGGCCGTCCAGACCGTCCGTCAGGTTCACGCCGTTGGACATGGCCAGGATCATGAAGAGCGCCCAGACCACGAACAGGACCGGGCCGATCGACCAGCCGAAGTCCGTGATGAAGGACAGCTTCATGGACGCCGGGGTGTTGCCGCGCAGATCGGCGAACTGGAGCGACAGCACGGCGAACGCGATGCCGACGATCAGCTGTCCGGCCATCTTCGCCTTGGCCCGCAGACCCAGCGAACGCTGCTTGACGATCTTGATGTAGTCGTCGAGGAAGCCGACCAGACCCATACCGGCCATCAGGAACAGCACCAGGACACCCGAGTAGGTGGGGTCCTCGCCGGTGATGACCTTGGCCAGGGCGTACGCGATGAGGGTGGCCAGGATGAAGGAGATGCCGCCCATGGTGGGCGTGCCCTTCTTCCCGGCGTGGCCGCGCGGGCCGTCGTCGCGGATGAACTGGCCGTATCCCTTGCGGGCGAGCAGCTTGATGAGCAGCGGGGTGCCGATCAGGGTCAGGAAGAGCCCGATGGCCCCCGCGAAGAGGATCTGCCTCATCGGCCGGCGACCTCGCCCTCGCCGGTGTTCTCGAGCAGTGCCAGGGCGACCCGCTCCAGACCCACCGACCTGGATGCCTTCACCAGGACGATGTCCCCCGGCCGCAGCTCACTGCGCAGCAGGTCGATCGCCGCCTGCGCGTCGGACACGTGCACCGACTCCTCACCCCACGAACCCTCGTTATAGGCGCCCAGTTGCAGCCAGGACGCTTCCCTGCCCCCGACCGCGACGAGCTTGCTGACGTTGAGCCGGACGGCGAGCCGTCCGACCGCGTCGTGCTCGGCGAGCGCCTCGTCACCGAGTTCGGCCATCGGGCCGAGCACCGCCCACGTACGGGATCCCTCGGCCTGTCCAGACCTGCCCATGGCCGCGAGCGCCCGCAGGGCGGCTCGCATGGACTCGGGGTTCGCGTTGTAGGCGTCGTTGACGATCGTCACGCCGTCCGGACGCTCGGTGACCTCCATGCGCCAGCGCGACAGGGTGCCTGCCTCGGAAAGCGCGGTGGCGATCTCCACGGCGGACATACCGAGCTCATGGGCTACGGCTGCCGCGGCGAGCGCGTTCGACACGTGGTGCTCACCGTACAGGCGCAGCGTCACGTCGCTGCACCCGGTGGGTGTGTGAAGCCGGAAAGCGGGCTGTCCGGTGGCGGTGAGACGGACGTTCTCGGCCCTGATGGCCGCTTCGTCCGCTTCGCCGAACAGGACGACCTTCGCCTGGGTACGGGAGGCCATGGCGCGGACGAGCGGGTCGTCGGCGTTGAGGACGGCGACGCCGCCGTCCTCGGCCGCCGGCAGGGACTCGACCAGCTCGCCCTTGGCCAGGGCGATCTGCTCACGGCCGCCGAACTCGCCGATGTGGGCGCTGCCCACGTTCAGCACGAGACCGATCCGCGGCGGGGTCAGCCCCGTCAGATAACGGATGTGCCCGATGCCCCGCGCGCCCATCTCCAGGACGAGGTGACGGGTCTCGGCGGTGGCCGTGAGCGCGGTCAGCGGCAGACCGATCTCGTTGTTGAGGGAGCCCGGCGTCCACACGGTGGGCGCGTGGTGCTGGAGGACCTGGGCGATCAGGTCCTTGGTGGAGGTCTTGCCGGCCGAGCCGGTGAGGGCGACGACATCGGTGCCGAGGCGTTCGACGACGAACCGGGCGAGGGCCCCGAGCGCGGTCTGGACGTCCTCGACGACGAGGGCGGGCACGCCGACGGGGCGGGTGGCGAGTACGGCCACCGCGCCCGCCTCGACAGCGCGCTCGGCGTAGTCGTGGCCGTCGACCCGCTCACCCGCGAAGGCGGCGAAGAGACTGCCGGGCTTCACCTCCCGGGAGTCGATGACGACCGGGCCGGTGACCTGGCGGGCCGGATCCGGTATGTCGTGCGGCTGCCCGCCGACGACTTCCGCGATCTCGGCGAGGGAGAGGGCGATCACTGCTTCATCCCTGACTGTTCTGGTGACGGTGAGCGTCGTCCTGGGTGCCGGGGGCACCGGGAGCACGTGGGGCGTCGGGCCGGCTCGGCCGGCGTTCGATCGCCTCGCGCAGGACCTGACGGTCGTCGAAGGGGCGGACGGCCCCGGCGACTTCCTGGCCCTGCTCGTGTCCCTTGCCCGCGACCAGGACGGTGTCGCCGGGCTCGGCCCGGGCGACGGCCGCGGCGATGGCGGCGGCGCGGTCGGCGTCGACGAGGACCTCGCCGCGTTCGGCGGCGGGGACGGCGGCGGCGCCGGTGAGCATCGCGGTGAGGATGGCGAGGGGGTCCTCGGAGCGCGGGTTGTCCGAGGTGAGGACGGCGGTGTCGGCGAGCCGGGCCGCCGCCGCGCCCATCGGGGCGCGTTTGGTGGTGTCGCGGTCGCCGCCGCAGCCGATGACGATGTGCAGCCGGCCGGGGGTGACCTCGCGCAGCGAGCGCAGCACGGACTCGACGGCGTCGGTCTTGTGCGCGTAGTCGACGACGGCGAGGAACGGCTGGCCGGCGTCGACCTTCTCCAGGCGGCCGGGCACACCGGGGACGGCGGCGACGCCGTCGGCGGCCGTCTTCGGGTCGATGCCGGCGGTGGCGAGGGTGGCGATCGCGGCGAGGGTGTTGGCCACGTTGAACGGGCCGGGCAGCGGGGCGGTGGCCTCGATCCGTACCCCTTCCGGGCCGACGGCCGTGAAGGTGGAGTCGGCCATGCCGCTGACGACGTCCTCGGCGCGCCAGTCGGCTTCCGGGCTGCCCTCGGCGGAGAAGGTGACGACCGGGACGGTCGCCTCGGCGGTGAGCCGGCGGCCGTAGGCGTCGTCGAGGTTGACCACGCCGACCCGGCTGCGCTCCGGGGTGAACAGCCGCGCCTTGGCCTGGAAGTAGTCCTCCATGTCGGAGTGGAACTCCATGTGCTCCGGGCTCAGGTTGTTGAAGACGGCGACGTCGAAGACGCAGCCGTCGACCCGGCCGAGCACGAGGGCGTGACTGGAGACCTCCATGGCGACGGCCTCGGTGCCGCGTTCGCGCATCACCGCGAACAGGGCCTGGAGGTCGGTGGCCTCGGGGGTGGTGCGCTCGGACTTGATGCGCTCGTCGCCGATGCGCATCTCGACGGTGCCGACCAGGCCGGTGGCCTTGCCCGCGCCGCGCAGTCCGCCCTCGACGAGGTAGGCGGTGGTGGTCTTGCCGGAGGTTCCGGTGATGCCGATCTGGAGGAGGTCCGCGCCGGGCCGGCCGTAGATCTCGGCGGCGAGGTCGCCCATCACGCCGCGCGGGTCCTCGGTGACGAGGACGGGCAGACCGGTCGCGGCGGCGCGCTCGGCGCCCGCCGGGTCGGTCAGAACGGCCGCGGCGCCGAGGCCGGCGGCCTGGGCGACGAAGTCGGCGCCGTGCGCGCGGGCCCCGGGGAGGGCCGCGTACAGGTCGCCGGGGCGGACGGCCCGCGAGTCGTGCGTGATGCCCGACACCTCGATGCCGCCTTTGGCGGCGGGAGGCTCGGTGCCCAGTCGTGCGGCGAGGTCGCCCAGGGGTGTGGGGCGCTGCCGCTCCGGGCGGGGCGGGGTGGTTCGGTGCTGATCGGCGTGTGACACGGCGGTGAGCGTACCGGGCTGACCCGCCGGGGGGCTAAATCGGTCCGTGGCGCCGCCGGGGTGCCCTTCCTGGTTCCCGAAAGGGGGGGTGATCGTTGTCACTGGTGCTCCCGGAGTGTCACGGCGTGAACAGGACCGGGAGCCGGGCGGGCCGGCTGCCGGTCGGCGGAACGTGGAGGGTCTTGAGCGAGAACTCCATGACCTTCTTGAAGATGGGGCCGCAGATCTGGCCGCCGAAGTAGCTGCCCTTGGTGGGGTTCTGGATGGCGCAGTAGACGGTGACGCGGGGCTTGTCGGCGGGGGCGAAACCGGCGAAGGAGGCGGTGTAGCCCTTGTAGCGGCCGAGTTCGGGGTCCACCCGGTTGGCGGTTCCGGTCTTGCCGGCGACCCGGTAGCCGGGGATGGCGGCCTTGGTGCCGGTGCCCTCCCGGTCGTCGACGACCGACTCCAGCATCCGGGAAAGGGTGGTGGCGGTCTTCTCGCTGACGACCCGGTTGCGCTCCGGCGCGGGCGCCGGTGTGAAGCGGCCATCGGGGCCCTTGGTGCCGCGGACCAGGGTGGGTTCGATGCGCGTCCCGCCGTTGGCGATGGTCGAGTAGACGGAGGCGGCCTGGACGGCGTTGAGGGACAGGCCCTGGCCGAAGGGGATCGTGTACTGCTGCGAGGTCGACCAGTCCTGCGGCTTGGCGAGGATGCCGGGGGTCTCGCCCGGGTAGCCGAGCCCGGTGGGCCGGCCGACGCCGAACTCGCGCAGGTAGTCGTAGAGGACCTTGTTGGACTCGGGCTGCGTCTTGCCGAGCCGGCCGGTGGCGAGGATGGTGCCGATGTTGCTGGACTTCGCCAGGACGCCGTTGAGGGTCAGGTACCAGGTGGGGTGGTCGATGTCGTCGTGGAACAGCCGGTCGCCCCGGTGCAGCCGGTTGGGCACGGTGACATGGGTGTCGGGGGTGGCCGCCCCCTCTTCCAGGACGGCGGCGATGGACATCACCTTGCTGGTGGAGCCGGGCTCGTAGGCGTCCTGGAGGGCGGCGTTGCCCATGGCGGTGGAGTTGGCCGCGGTCAGGTCATTGGGGTCGAAGCCGGGCGAGTTGGCCAGGGCCAGGATCTCGCCGGTCCGGGTGTCCTGGACGACGACGTAGCCCCGGTCGGCCCGGGATTCGCGCACCTGGTCGGTGATGGCCTGCTGGGCCGCCCACTGGATGTCCCGGTCGATGGTCAGCTCGATGTCGGAGCCGGGCACGGCCGGGGTGCCCTGGGAGCCGATGGTGGGCACCCGGCGGCCGCCGGACTGGGCGAAGCGGATCTTGCCGTCCTTGCCGGACAGCTCCTTGTCGAGCATGGTCTCCACGCCGCCGGCGCCGTGGCCCTCGGCGTTGACGTATCCCAGTATCCCGGCGGCGAGTTCGCGGTTGGGGTACACGCGCTTGGTGACCGGCTCACTGAGGACCCCGCCGAGCAGGTTGACGCCGTTGCCGCCGTTGGCGGGCGCGGCCTTCTGCTCGTAGACCTTCTTCAGGTCCTTGATCTGGTTCCAGACCTGCGGGGTCTGCTTGCGGGCGAGGACGGTGTAGCGGGACTTGGGGGTACGGAGTTTGGCCGCGAGTTCGGCGGGCTCCTTGCCCAGCACCGGCGCGAGGAGCGCGGCGGCCTGCTCGGGGGCGTCCTTGACCTTGGCGTCCTCGGGTGTGAAGAGCTTGGGGTCGGCGGTGATGTCGTACGCGTCGACGCTGGCGGCCAGCGCGATCCCGGCCCGGTCGGTGATCTCGCCGCGGTCGGCGGGGAGCGTGTACTCCAGATAGCGGTGCTTCTCGGCCTTGGCGGCGTACGCGCTCGCGTCCACGGCCTGGACCTGGAGCAGCCGGACGACGAAGACCAGCATGACGAGGGTCAGGCCGAAGGAGACCAGGCGGAGGCGGGGTTTGGGGCTGCCGAGCCGGATGGTGCGCGCCTTGGCGGCGGGACGGCGGGGCGGGGCCGGGCGCCGGCCGGAGCCGCCCGGGGACCTGCCGGACGGCCGGCCCGAGGAGCCCGCTGCTCCCTGACCGGATCTGCCGGAGGCTGCGGGGCGGCGCGGGGGGGCGGGGCGCGCGGGGCCGGGAACGCGGCGGCGCGGGGGCTCCTTGGAGGGCACGGGTCACCTGCCGGAGGTCGTCGGGGCGGCGGAGGCGGGCGGGGTCGTCGCGTCGGCGGCCGGGGGCTCGGGGACGGGCGCGGCCGGGCGGGGCGAGGGTTCCTGGGAGGGCGCGGGGTCCGGCGGGGCCGTGGGCGCGGGGGCCTCGGTGGGGACGCCGACGACCTTGCCGTCCTGGTCGAGGAAGGCGGGGCTGTCGCCGGGCACCATGCCGAGTTCGCGGGCCCGCCGCTCCAGGGCGTCGGGGGCGGCGCTGTCGTCCACGTCCCGCTGGAGGGCCTGTTCCTCGTCGGTGAGTTCGGTGGTCTTCTTCTTCAGCTCGCTGAGGTGGAACGAGCCCTGGTTGAGCGCGGAGTTGAGCAGCAGCAGGCTGATCAGGCCGCCGCCGAGCAGGGCCACGACGAGCAGGACGAAGGGGGTGCGGGCCGCCGTACTGGGCCCGGACGGCATGAGTTTGCCGAGCCGGGCGGCCCGCCCCTTGAGGGGGCTGCGCCCGCTCATCGCCGCGCTCCCCCGGCGCGTTTTTCCGCCGCGGGGCGTAGGGCCGCGCGCGGGGTCCTCACGCCTCGTCCTCCCTGATCCGCTGCGCCCCCCGCAGCCGGGCGGGGGCGGCGCGCCGGTTCTCGGCGATCTCTTCCTCCGTGGGGAGTTCGGCGCCGCGGGTGAGGAGCTTCAGACGGGGCTGGTAGCGCTCCGGTACGACCGGCAGGCCGGGCGGCGCGGTGTTCGCGGCACCCGCCGCGAACACCTGCTTGACCAGCCGGTCCTCCAGCGAGTGGTACGACAGGACGGCGATCCGGCCGTCCACGGCGAGGGCCTTCACGGCCGCCGGGATCGCCCGTTCCAGGACCGACAGCTCGCCGTTGACCTCGATGCGCAGGGCCTGGAAGGTGCGCTTGGCCGGGTTGCCGCCGGTGCGCTTGGCGGCCTGCGGCAGCGCGTCGCGGATCAGCTCGACCAGCCGGGCGCTGTTGGTGAACGGCTCCCTCTCGCGCTCGCGCACGATCGCCGACACGATCCGCTTGGCCTGCTTCTCCTCGCCGTACGCCCGCAGGATGCGGACGAGTTCGCCGGGCGGGTAGGTGTTGAGGACCTCGGCCGCGCTCATGCCGGTCGTCTGGTCCATGCGCATGTCGAGCGGGGCGTCCTGGGCGTAGGCGAAGCCGCGGTCGGCCTCGTCCAGCTGCATGGAGGAGACGCCCAGGTCGAACAGGACGCCATCGACGCGCGGGATGTCCAGCCGGTCGAGGACCTCGGGCAGCTCGTCGTACACCGCGTGGACGAGGGTGGCGCGCTCCCCGTAGGGGGCGAGCCGCTCGCCGGAGAGCCGCAGGGCCTCCTTGTCGCGGTCGAGGGCGACGAGCCGCGCCTCGGGGAAGCGGCTCAGCAGCGCCTCGCTGTGCCCGCCGAGGCCGAGGGTGCAGTCGACGACGACCGCGCCGGGGCGCTCCAGGGCGGGAGCCAGCATGTCCAGGCACCGCTGGAGCATCACCGGGACGTGTCGGTCGTTGCTCAAAGCGCCCTCTCAGATCCGGCGGAGATCGGGTACCACCGGCGAGCGGACAGGGGGCCGAGCCGTAGGTACCGCCGCACGTACGGGGAGAAACGGCGGGAGTCGCGCGATGTCTCCTGTGAACTTCGCGCCACTTTAGTCCACCGGACCCCCCGGTCAATCAACCGGCTGGCGCGTCGCCCGGTCCGGGAGGCGCGGCCGCCGATTCCGTACGGTTCACCCGTCCGGACCCGTACTGTCCTCCCTGTGGGTTGGCTCACAACAAGGTTCATTGACGCTCTTTGTCCGCTCTCACAGCAGGCTCGGAGGGGTCTCGGCCACTAACGTCGACGTCATGTCGACCTCTGCCTCCGCGCACTCCTCCGCCGCCGCCATAGACGCCACGAGCACCGAGGGCACGGTCATCGACCGGCTCGTCCGGGCGAACGGGCGCTACGCCGCCGACTTCACCGACCCCGGAATGGACGCCCGGCCCGTGCGCCGCGTCGCCGTGGTCGCCTGCATGGACGCCCGGCTCGACCTGCACGCCGCGCTCGGTCTGGAGCTCGGCGACTGTCACACCATCCGCAACGCGGGCGGTGTGGTCACCGACGACGTGATCCGCTCCCTCACCATCAGCCAGCGGGCGCTCGGCACCCGCAGCGTGATGCTGGTGCACCACACCAACTGCGGTCTGGAGTCCCTCACCGAGGACTTCCGGCACGAGCTGGAGGACGAGGTCGGGCTGCGCCCGGCGTGGGCGGTGGAGGCGTTCCGGGACGTCGACCAGGACGTCCGGCAGTCGATGCGGCGGGTGCGGACCTCGCCGTTCCTGCTCCACTCCGACGACGTGCGCGGCTTCGTCTTCGACGTGACGACGGGCCGGCTGCGCGAGATCGACCCGGCGGAGCCCGCCGAGACCACCGAGGCCGCCGAGGCCGCGTCCGAGAAGTAGGCACGGACGCGGGCGCAGGGGGGCGGGCGCGGGCGGGGCCCCGCGCGTCAACCCGCGCGCCACGACGACGTAAGACCCCAAACCCCGGCATTCCACTCGCAGTTGTCCCAGTCGTGTCACGGGCGAGTGACACGAACCGGTCCCGGTGACAACAATGCACGGTGACACCCCCCGGCCTCGCGCCGGGGGCAGGTGTCGGTGCTGCGAAAGGGCCGAGGAGGGCCGGGTGACGACCTTTGACGATCGAGCGAGCCTCACGGATCTGACCACCACAGCGGAGCGGATCCGCCGGTCGGTGGAGAGCGTGATCGAGGGCAAGCCCGAAGTCGTGCGCCTCGCGCTGACCGTACTGCTCGCCGAGGGGCATCTCCTCATCGAGGACGTACCCGGCGTCGGCAAGACCATGCTGGCCAAGACGCTGGCGCGGTCCGTCGACTGCTCGGTCCGCCGGATCCAGTTCACGCCCGACCTGCTGCCCTCGGATGTGACCGGGGTGTCCATCTACGATCAGCAGCGGCACGAGTTCGAGTTCAAGCCGGGCGCGATCTTCGCCCAGATCGTCATCGGCGACGAGATCAACCGGGCCTCGCCCAAGACCCAGTCGGCGCTCCTGGAATCCATGGAGGAGCGCCAGGTCACGGTCGACGGCCGGACGTACGAGCTGCCCAGCCCCTTCATGGTGGTCGCCACCCAGAACCCGGTGGAGATGGAGGGCACCTACCCGCTGCCGGAGGCGCAGCGCGACCGGTTCATGGCCCGGGTGTCCATGGGCTACCCCAGCCCCGAGGCCGAGCTGAAGATGCTCGACGCGCACGGCGCTCTCTCGCCGCTCGACGACCTCCAGCCGGTCGCCCACGCCCACGACGTACTCAAGCTGGTGGAGGCGGTGCGCGCGGTGCATGTCGCCGACTCCGTACGGCGCTACGCGGTGAACCTGGTCACCGCCACCCGTACCCACCCCGACCTGCGCCTCGGCGCCTCTCCGCGAGCCACCCTGCATCTGCTGCGGGCCGCGAAGGCGTCCGCCGCGCTCGCCGGACGGGAGTACGTGCTGCCCGACGACGTCCAGGCGCTGGCCGCCCCGGTGCTCGCCCACCGGCTGCTGCCCACCGCGCAGGCCCGGCTGAACCGGCGTACCGCCGAGCAGGTCGTGGACGACATCCTCCAGGGCACCCCGGTCCCGGCGACGGCGCCCGCCCACTCCGGGCCGCCGGCGCAGGCCGGACCGCACGGGCAGGCCGGACCGCACGGACCTCACACGCAGGCCGGGCCGCCCGGACAGTCCGCCGGGCCGGGCTACGGCCCCCGGCAGTCCGACACCCGGCGGCCGTGATGCGTACCGCCGCCGCCCCTTCGGAGCCCGCGGCGGACGCCGAGGGGGGTGGCCGCGGCGGGCTGCGGGCCGCGTTCGCCGGGCTCACCACCCGGGGCCGGTCCTTCCTCGCCGCCGGGGTCGCCGCCGCCGGCTGCGCGTACGTCCTCGGCCAGGCCGATCTGCTGCGGGTCGGGCTGCTGCTCGCGGCCCTGCCGCTGATCTGCGTCATCGCCGCGCACCGCACCCGCTACCGGGTCGCGGGCAGCCGCCGGCTCGCCCCGCAGCGGGTCGAGACCGGCTCCGAGGCCCGGGTCCATCTGCGGGTCGACAACGTCTCGCGAGTGCCCACCGGGCTGCTCATGCTCCAGGACCACGTGCCGTACATGCTGGGGCCCCGGCCCCGTTTCGTCCTCGACCGGGTCGAGGCCTCGGGCCGCCGCGAGGTGTCCTACCGGGTCCGCTCCGACCTGCGCGGACGCTTTCCGCTCGGCCCGCTCCAGCTGCGGCTCGGCGACCCGTTCGGGATGTGCGAGCTGACCCGTTCGTTCAGCGCGTACGACACCCTCACCGTCGTCCCGCGTACCGAGCCGCTGCCCGCGGTGGGCCTCGGCGGCGAGTCCAACGGCTACGGCGAGGGCCGGCAGCGGTCCCTCGCGCTGGCCGGCGACGACGACATCATTCCGCGCGCCTACCGGCACGGCGACGACCTGCGCCGGGTCCACTGGCGCTCCACCGCCCGCTACGGCGAGCTGATGGTGCGCCGCGAGGAGCAGCCGCAGCGGGCCCGCTGCACGGTGCTGCTCGACACCCGGGACCTCGCCTACGAGGGCGGCGGCCCCGACTCCGCCTTCGAGTGGGCCGTGTCCGGCGCCGCGTCCGTGCTCACGCACCTGCTGGAGCGGGGTTTCGCGGTACGGCTGCTCACCGACACCGGCAGCAGCGTGCCCGGCGAGGGCGCCGAGGGCTTCGCCGGGTCCGGCCACGACCAGGCCGAGACCGCCGGACTGCTGATGGACACCCTCGCGGTGATCGACCACTCCGACGGCGCCGGGCTCTCGCGCGCCTTCGACGTGCTGCGCGGCGGGCACGAGGGGCTGCTCGTGGCGTTCTTCGGCGATCTCGACGAGGACCAGACGGCGCTGGCGGCCCGGATGCGGCAGCGGCACGGCGCCGCCGTCGCCTTCGTCCTGGACTCCGGCACCTGGCTGACCGGCGGCGCGGTCGCCGGAGCCGTCGAGGACCGGGTCCGCCGGCTGCGGGAGGCCGGCTGGCTGGCGTTCCCGGTGGCCCCCGGCGACCGGCTCGCCGATCTGTGGCAGCTCGCCGGTGGGATGCCGACCCAGGCCCCCGCGGCCGACACGTACGGAGGCTGGTCATGAACGGGTGCGGGCGGCCGACACCGGCGGCGTACGGGGCGACGGCCCGGCCCCCCGGGGCGTGTTTCGAAAGTAGCTCCGTCCGCCCGAAGGGCGGGGCCTGCGGCGTCTGGTGCGTACGATCGCAAGGCGGAGGATCATCCTCGTACTGGACGTACTTGGATGACTCCGACAACGCAGCGTGGGGGCACCTCCCGTGCCCGAAGGGCCACGGGGGAGTGCGTGCCAGGCGTCGCGGGCCAGGAGGGACTTTCGAAACACGCCCTAGGGCCGGCAACACGTACGGAGGCCGGTCATGAGCGGACGCGGACGGCTGACACTGGCGGCGTACGGGGCGACGATGGCCGCGTCGGCCGCGCTGTTGCCGCTGGTGAAACCGGCGACCTGGATCTTCACGGCGGCGTTCGTGGTGGGCCTGCAAAGCCTGGTCGGGGCCCTGACCCGGCGGGTGCCGCTGGCCCGCCCGCTGACGATCGCCGCACAGCTCCTCGTGACCGTGCTCGCGCTGACGCTGCTCTTCGCCCGGTCGGAGGCGTTCTGCTGGCTCGTGCCCGGCCCGGACGCCGTCGACGCCTTCGCGCGGCTCTTCGAGGAGGGCGTGAACGACGTCGGGACGTACGCGCCGCCCGCGCCCAGCACCGCCGGCATCCGGCTGCTCCTGGTCAGCGGCGTCGCGGTGATCGGGCTCCTGGTGGACACACTCGCGGTGACCTTCCGCGGCGCGGCCCCGGCCGGGCTGCCGCTGCTCGCGCTGTACTCGGTGGCCGCCGGACTGTCCGGCGGCGACGCGGGGTGGCTGTTCTTCCCGCTGGCCGCCGCCGGGTATCTGCTGCTGCTCCTGTCCGAGGGCCGGGACCGGCTCTCGCGCTGGGGCCGGGTCTTCGGCGGCGCCCAGCGCTCGGGGCGGCCCGGCACCGCGGCCGGCGACGACGCCTCGGTGTCCGCGCCCGCCCGCACCGGGCGGCGGATCGGCGCGGTCGCGCTGGGCGTCTCGCTCGTGGTGCCGCTGCTCCTGCCGGGCCTGAGCGGCGGCTTCCTCGGCGGCCCCGGCAGCGGCCCGGGCTCCGGCGGCGGCAAGGGCGGCACGATCTCGGCGGTGAACCCGCTGGTCTCGCTGCAGAACAATCTGCGCCAGCCCGAGGACCGCGAGGTGCTCCGCTACCGTACGAACGCCGTCGACGGCAGCGGTCTCTACCTGCGGCTCGTCGCCCTCGACCAGTTCGACGGCACCTCCTGGAAGTCCTCGGTGCGCCCCGTACAGGACCTGCCCGGGACCCTGCCCCGGCCCATCGGGCTCTCCCAGAACGTCGACACCGGCGAGACCACCACCAATCTGGTGGCCTCCACGGCGTACGAGCAGAAGTGGCTGCCGATGCCGTTCCCGGCGTCCCGGGTCTCCATCGACGGCAGCTGGCGGTACGAGCCGGCGGGCCGGATGCTCGTCGGCGACAACGGCCAGAGCACCAAGGGCGCCCGCTACACGGTCACCAGCCTGGACGTACGGCCCACCGCCGGACAGCTGGCGGCGGCCCCGGCCGCCCCGGCGGAGCTGCGCCGCGAGTACACCCGGGTCCCGTCCTCACTGCCCCCCGACGTCCGCGAGACGGCCCTGCGGGTCACCGGCGGGGCCCGTGACGACTACGAGCGGGCCGTGAAGCTCCAGAACTGGTTCGCCTCGGAGGGCGGCTTCCGCTACGACGTGAACGTCGCCTCCGGCACGGGTGTGCACGCGATCTCCCGCTTCCTGAAGGACAAGGAGGGCTTCTGCGTCCACTTCTCCTTCTCGATGGCGGCGATGGCCCGCTCCCTGGGCATCCCGGCCCGGGTCGCCGTCGGCTTCATGCCGGGCACCCCGCAGCCCGACGGCTCGGTCTCGGTCGGCATCCGGGACGCGCACGCGTGGCCCGAACTGTACTTCGAGGGCGTCGGCTGGACCCGTTTCGAGCCGACGCCGTCGCGCGGCTCCACCCCCGCCTACACCCGCGAGCAGTCCTCCGGCGGCGCAACGGCCCCGTCGGCCCAGCCCTCGGCCGGTCCGACCGACGAGCCCTCGGCCGCGCCGAGCGACGCCGCGGGCTGCACCGCGCAGGCGAAGCACCAGGGCGACTGCGGGCCCGACCAGGCGGTGGGCGCGGCGGCCTTCGACGACGGCGGCATGCCGACGTCCCGGATCGTCTGGCTGGCCGTGGGGATCGTGCTGGTGCTCACCCTGCCGCTGCTGCCGCTGCTGTGGCGGACCCGGGTCCGGGCCCGGCGGCTGGGCCCCGCGGGCGGGGTCCTCGCGGTGTGGCGCGAGATCAACGACACGGCCTGGGACCACGGGGTCGCGCCCGACGAGTCGCGGACCCCGCGCGCGACGGCCGAGCGGCTGGTGCGCCGGGGCGAGCTGCCCGAGGACGCGGCCGAGGCCGTGCACCGGGCGGCGGGCGCGGTGGAGGAGCTCCTCTACGCCCCGCGGCCCCGCCCGGCGGACGGCCTGGCGGCCGAGGCGCGGATCGTACGGCGCGGCTTCCGGCTCGCGGCGTCCCGCCGGGTCCGGCTGCGGGCACTGCTCGCGCCGCGCTCGGCGGTACGGGTGGTCTGGGCGACCCGGGACAGGGTGGCGAGGCTGCGGGAGGCGGTACGGGCGCTGGTGCCCTCGGTGGGAGTGGGGCAGTGGCTGCGGACGCGGCTGCCGGGGGCGCGGGCTCGGGGTAAGGCGTCCTGAGCGTGGGTGGCCGGTAGGGCGAGGGCGGCCTGCGGGGCCGTGGTGGGCCTGCGGGGCCTGGCCCGGCTGCCGCCGGGCGACGGGCGACGGGCGACGGGCGGGGTGTAAGGCGTCCCGACTGGTCCGGCCTCCTGTGGGGCAGCCGGGGCGGGCCGGTGGGAGCGGAGCCGGTCGACCCGTGACGAGCAGGGCCGTACCTACATCCCCGTTCCTGACATGCGAGAAGGCCCGCACCGGGGGTGCGGGCCTTCTCGTTGTGTCAGGTGGGGCGGGTGTCAGTGGTGACCGCCCTGCTGTTCGTCACGGCGGCGCTGCCACCGGTCCTCGAGCCGGTTCATCATCGTGCGGCGCTGCCGGGCCTGCCGGCCACCGCCGGCGCTTCCCCGCAGCTGCTGCTCGCCCGGCTTGGGCGCCTTGCGCCAGCCGGTGACGGCCAGTACCGCGCACCCCAGCATGACGAGAAAGCCCACCACGCTGATGATCCAGTAATCCGGGGCGATCATTCCGGCCATGAGGAGCGCGATACCCACCAGGAAGCCGACGGCTGCCTGGTAGACCCGTCGCCGGGTGTACGTACGCAGCCCGCTTCCCTCAAGCGCTGTCGCGAACTTGGGATCTTCGGCGTACAGCGCTCGCTCCATCTGCTCGAGCATGCGCTGCTCGTGCTCCGAGAGCGGCACGGGGTCCTCCTAGTCGTCGGTCGCGGGGGCGACCGGTTCGCGGCCCTTTCAGGATAGGCAGGGAATCGCCCCCGTGAAACCCGCCCTCAATGCCAAATCGCCATCCGGGCCGCCATGCGAACCGGGTGGCGGGGGGTTGATTCCCCGGCCTCCTGCCCGTCATGCCGGATGCTGCTTCCTCGATCATACGGGGACGCGTCCCCGTATGGACGGCCCGCGCCGTACTCCGTCCGCCGTCGCGCCGCTGCTCAGGGGCACCGAGTGCCCGGGAGCCGGTACGGGGCCGGGCCGGGGGCGCCACCGGTCGGGTGGCGCGGGGTGCGGCGGGCCGGGGATCCACGACGGCCGGCCCGGGGCCCCGGGCCTGGAACCGGGTCGAGGTCCCCGGCCGGAGTCGGGAACCCCGGTGGGGTCACAGACTCCGGCGGCGGGACCGGGAACCGGGGCCGCCGGACCAGCCGGCCAGCGAACCGGCGGCCCGGAACCGCCGGACCAGGACCAGCGGACCCGGACCAGCCGACCGGCGTCAGCCCTGCTTCTCGCTCAGGACGTGCAGCTGGGAGGCGACCGCGTGGAAGGACGGCAGCTCGGCCACGGCGGCCTCCAGGCGCATCAGGGCCTCGGGGGCGGCGGGCTCGGTGTCGACGAGGACGCCGGGCACCAGGTCGGCGAAGACCCGGACGCCGTGGACGGAGCCCACGGCGAGTCCGGCGCCGGCCGCGAGGCCGGTCAGCTGGTCGGCGGTGAAGCGCCGGGGCACGGGGTCGCCCTCGCCCCAGCGGCCGGCCGGGTCGTCCAGCGCGTGCCGGGCCTCGGTGAAGTGACCGGCGAGGGCGCGGGCCAGTACGGCGCCGCCGAGACCGGCGGCGAGCAGGCTGAGGCTGCCGCCGTGCCGCAGCGCGGCGGCCGCGTTCCGGATGCCCTCGGCCGGGTCGTCCACGTACTCCAGGACCCCGTGGCACAGCACGATGTCGAAGCCCTCGCGGTCGACGACCTCGAACAGACCGCGGATGTCCCCCTGCACTCCCCGCACCCGGTCGGCGACCCCGGCCTCGGCGGCGCGGCGGCCCAGGGCGAAGAGCGCGTTCGGGCTGGGGTCGACGACGGTGACCCGGTGACCGAGACCGGCCACCGGGACCGCGAAGTTGCCGGAGCCGCCGCCCGTGTCGAGGACATCGAGGCTGTCCTTCCCGGTGGCCTTGACCTGGCGGTCGAGCGCGTCCTTGAGGACGTCCCAGACGACGGCGGTACGCAGAGAGGCGCGCGACGGGCGCGAGGTCGCCTCTCGGCCGGAGACAGCGGAAGGGTCCGACACGACTGTTGACTCCTCGGTGACAGGTACGAACACCTCCCACCCTATGGCCTCGGCCGTGTCCGGAGAGTTCCGCCCTACGGGCGGGCCGCGCCCGGCCACCCCTGTTCTCCGGGCCCGGCCCCGGTCCGTCCGCCCTGGTCACCCCCGTCCCCCTCGCCGAGTGCCGCCTGCCGGGGCAGCTCCGGGCGCAGGACGAGCAGCCGTTCGACGAGCCGGAGGAAGAGGGCGGCGTCCCGGAGCAGGTCGTCGGCGTCCCGCCGGCTCGCCGCGCCGGGGATGCCCGCCTCGGCGCGGGCCCGGCGGTCGGCGCCGGAGGCGAACAGGGAGCTCCACTCGGTCAGTTCGGGCGCTATCTCGGGCAGCACCGACCACGCGCTGCGGATCCGGGCCCGCCGGCGCGGATCCCGCTCGGGCCGGCCGCGCGCGGCGAGCACGGCGGCGGCGGTGCGCAGGGCGGCGAGATGGGCGGTGGCGTACCGCTCGTTGGGCACGTCGAGCGTGGCGGCCTCGTCGAGCCCTGCCCTGGCCTTGGCGAGCAGGTCCAGGGCCGCCGGCGGCGCCGAGGCGCGGCGCGGCACGGGGTGGATGTCGGTGGCGGGTCCGGTACGGGCGGGGGCAAGGCGACTTCCGGTTACGCGCCGCCGGAACGCGGCGGCGGACTGACCGGCCATGACGAGCCTCCTGTCGTCGGATGGCGGCACACGTGCCGTATGTCCCTATCCTGCCCACTCCCACTGACAACCCGTCCGGCAGACCGGCCCGCCTGTCGCGACGACACGCCCTACCGGCGTTAACCTCCGGCTGCGCGCCACGGCCCCGGGTCACCGGCGGTGCCGCCGGCCGCACGGCCGCACCACGTCCTCCACCCGGCGAAATGATGGGAATCCGTGTGACAGCGTCACTGACGTGCAGGAAGGTCGCTTCTCTCGAAGCGGGATCCGTCTACGCCTGGGAAACCGCGGAAGGCGCCGCCGGGAACCTCCTGATCGATCCGGGGGGATCGATCGCCCGCCCCTGCACACCGGAGGGAATCGCCTTCGGCGACATGCTCCTCGACAAGAACACCGGGAACATGGAGCACCCCGACCCGGACCCGGGCCTCCGCCGTACCTTCCTGATCGCGGCATCGGCGATCTTCCAGGAAGCAGGACGGTGGGGGCGGCTGCCCGACAAGATCACACGTACTTACTGGTAGGCGCACGGAACCGGTCGGTGAGGCCCCTCCCCAGAACTCCGCCCCTCCCGGACGAGGTCCGGGACGCGTACGAGTCCCTCGTCCGGGACGGTTTCACCAGCCGCCTCATCGGCAGGTGACACCCCGCCCCGGCGCCGCCCCTCCTGGTGCCGTCCAGGTCATCGCGAGGGCGAAGCCGAGGTCGTCGAAGCGGGCGCCGGGGAAGACGGAGGTGTACAGGGCGCGGAACTCGGCGCGCGTCAGGTAGCGGTCGGCGAGCAGGTGGTCCAGCCAAAAACGGCTGTGCCAGAAGCGGAGCTGGAACCAGGCGTCGCGCGGGCCGAGGCGGAGCAGTTCGCGGGGGAAGTTCCAGCGGGCGGGCCAGGTGTAGGCGCGGCGGGGCGGGGTCCGGCCGGGCCCTCGGTCGTGGACGTTGTCGACGAGGGCGACGGTGCCGCCGGGGCGGACGAGACTCCGCAGGTGTTCGAGAGCCGCGCGGTAGTCGTCCAGGTGGTGGAGCGTCGTGTGGCTGTAGACGAGGTCGAAGCCTTCGGGGTCCGTCAGGTCGAGCAGGTCCCGGGCGAGATAGCGCACCCGGGGGTGGGCGCGAGTGGTCTCGGCGAGGGCGATCAGAGGGTGGCTCAGATCCACGCCGACCACCTCGTCGAAGCGGTCCGCCAGGGCCCGGGCCGCGTGCCCCGAGCCGCAGCCCGCGTCCAGGGCGCGGCCTCCTCTCGGGTCGAGGCCGAGCAGCCAGGACGTGTTCCGGCCCGGGAGCAGGCTGACGAAGCGGTCGTAGTCGCGGGCGAAGCGGTCGAAGGAGCGGGGGTCGTCCGCCGGTGTCTTTCCCGTCATTCCTTGTTCGTACCGGGCGAACTCGCCGTACGGCAAAGGGAGAAGGCACCCTCGGCCCGCCCTGCCCCGGCTTCCGGGCGGTTTTGCGCGGGCGGGCCCTCCGAGGTAGCTTTTGAACTGACTGGTCAGTTCAAAAAGGATTCCAGGGGGGATCGTGACAACGAACCCGGACAACCCGGACGGCGCCGCCGTCATCGCGGACGGATTCGGCCTGAAGGGCCCGCGCGGCTGGGCGTTTCGCGGGATCACCTTCGAAGCGGCGCCCGGAAGTCTCGTCGCGATCGAGGGCCCGTCCGGCTCCGGCCGTACCTGCCTGCTGCTCGCACTCTCCGGCCGGATGAAGCCCACGGAGGGCCACGCCGACGTGGCCGGGCTGCGGCTGCCGCGCAAGATGGCGGCCGTACGACGGCTCAGCGCGCTCGGCCCGGTCCCCGGCGTCAGCGACCTCGACCCGGCCCTGACCGTCGCCGAGCACCTGCGCGAACGGGCCCTGCTCCAGCGCCGGTTCGACGGCTCCCTGAAGATGCTGCTGCGTTCGCCCGCCGAGCGCCGCGCCGCCGCCCGGGCCCGCATCGACACCGCCCTGGCCGCCGCCGGACTCGACCTCGACTCACTGGAGAAGGGCGAGCGCACCTCCGTACGGGATCTGGAACGCCTGGAGGCGCTGCGGCTGTCGGTCGCGCTCGCCCTCATCGGCCGGCCCCGGCTGCTCGCGCTCGACGACACCGACCTCAAGCTCTCCGACGCCGACCGTGAGAAGGCCTGGGCCCTGTTGCGGTCCGTCGCCGCGTCCGGCGTCACCGTGCTCGCCGTGTGCAGCGAGGCGCCCCGGGACGCCCTGCGGATCTCCACCACCGCCACCACCGCCCAGGACCCGGCGTCCTCCGGGCCGCGCGGCAAGCACGCCCGGCCCGAACAGCCCGTACCGCCCGTTCAGCCCGGACAGCCGGCCGGAGCGGACACCGTCCCCACCACGCTGACCAAGGTCGCCTCCGAGGACGACACCCCGAAGAACTCGCAGACCTCGAAGAACCCGAAGAGCTCGCAGAACTCGCGGTCCGAGAAGAACGACGCGGACGACCCGAGCACCACGAACGACACGAACGACACGACCGGGAAGGGAAAGACCGATGCGCTCGCCGAGGCTTGCCGCGCTTGAGCTGAAGCGGTTCGGCAGGGGGAAGCTCCCGCGCGCCGCGCTCGTCGCGATCCTGCTGCTTCCGCTGCTGTACGGCGCGCTGTACCTGTGGTCCTTCTGGGACCCGTACAGCAGGCTCGACAAACTCCCCGTCGCCCTCGTCAACGAGGACAAGGGCACCACCGCCGCCGGTCAGAAGATCACCGCGGGCGCCGACATCACCGAGAACCTGCGCGAGAGCGGGATCTTCGAGTGGCACGAGGTGACCGACGAGGAGGCCCGCAAGGGCGTCGAGGACGGGACGTACTACCTGTCCCTCACCATGCCCGCCGACTTCAGCGAGCGGATCGCCTCCAGCTCCGGCGACTCCCCCGAGACCGGCGCGCTGAAGGTACGGACGAACGACGCGAACAACTACATCGTCGGGTCGATCTCCCGCTCGGTCTTCGCCGAGGTGCGCAGCGCCGCCTCCACCAAGACCTCGCGGACCTTCCTCGACAAGATCTTCATCTCCTTCTCCGACCTGCACGACGCCACCGCCGAGGCGGCCAAGGGCGCCGGCGACCTCAAGGCCGGTGTCGACAAGGCGAAGGCGGGGTCCAAGGACCTGGCCGACGGTCTGAAGAACGCCAAGAAGGGCAGCGGCGACCTGGCCGTCGGCATCACCAAGCTCGACAAGGGCGCCACGGACCTCAAGGCCGGCTCCCGCGAGGTCGCGAACGGCACCCAGCGGCTCGCCGACAAGGTCAACGGCGAGGCCGCCAAGATCCGTCCGTACCTCGCCGACAACGGCAAGTCGATCCGCGACTCGGCCAAGCTGGTCTCCGACTCGACGGTCGCCGTCCGCGACAACCTGGACGACCTGGTGCGCCGCGCTCCCGTCGTCCGCGCCACCGCGCACCAGGCGGACGCCGATCTGTCCGCGTTCTACCGCAAGCAGTGCCTCACCGCCCGGCCCCCGGCCGCGCCCGTCGCGCCGCCCGCCGCCACCACCCCGGACACCGCCGCCGCCGAGACCGGCGCCCCGGCCGCTCCGGTAGCCCCGCCCGCCCCCGCCGTCGACGCTCACGGCTGCGAACTGCTGCGCAAGGCCACCGTCAGCTCCGGCGACCTCGTGAAGGTCGCCGATGACCTGCGCACCCTGGCCAAGGACCGCAGCGGCGACCTGAAGTCGCTCGACACCCAGCTCGCGAAGCTCAAGACGGACGCCGACGAACTGGCCCGCCGCGCCCCGCACCTGAACGAGGACGTCGAGGGCGCCATCAGGGACATCAACGCGCTGAACACGGGCGCCCACAAGGTCGCCGCCGGCGCGGCCAAGCTGAACACCGGTCTCACCGGCGCGCGCACCGGCGCGGCCAGCCTGGACACGGGTGTCGGCAAGCTGAACAAGGGCGCCGGCGACCTCGACGGCGGACTGTTCAAGCTCGCCGACGGCTCGGGCGAACTGGCCGCCGGTCTCGGCGACGGCGTGAAGAAGATCCCCGACTACGACCAGGAGGACCGCGACCGGCGCACCGAGGTGATGGCCGACCCGGTCAAGCTCGCCGCCCAGTCGCTGCACAAGGCGCCCAACTACGGCACCGGCTTCGCCCCGTACTTCATCCCGCTCTCCCTCTGGGTCGGCTCGATGGTGGCGTACATGCTCATCCAGCCGCTCAACCGGCGCGCCCTCGCCGCCGGCGCCTCCGCCTGGCGGATCGCCTTCGCGGGCTGGCTCCCGGTGGCCACGCTCGGCGTGTTCCAGGTGGCCCTGCTGGTGGGCGTCCTGCACTGGGGGCTCGGTCTGGAGATGGCCAGGGCCGCCGGCACCATCGCCTTCCTCTCCCTGACGACCTGCTGTTTCGCCGCCCTCATCCAGTGGATGAACGCGCGCTTCGGCGCGGCGGGACGCATCCTGGTGCTCGCGGTGCTGATGCTCCAGCTCACCTCGGCGGGCGGCACCTACCCGGTGCAGACCAGCCCCGGCTTCTTCAACGCCCTGCACCCCTACCTGCCGATGACGTACGTGGTCGAGGCGCTGCGCCGGCTCATCAGCGGCGGCGGTCTCGGGCCGGTCTGGCAGGGCTGCGCGGTGCTGGCCGCGTTCACGGTGGGCGCGCTCGCGCTGACCGCGCTGTCGGCCCGCAAGAAGCAGGTCTGGACGATGGACCGCCTGCACCCCGAACTGTCGCTGTGACGACCGCCCTTGAAGCGGACGCCCGCTCTTGAAGCGGGCGTCCGCCCCCGCCACCCGCCCCGCGAAACCTGTGAGAATGCGCGCCATGGACAGCAGCAGCACCCGACGTCAGGCGACCCGCTCGAAGCTCTACGAAGCCGCCGTCACCCTCATAGCGGAGCAGGGCTTCTCGGCGACCACGGTCGACGAGATCGCCGAACGCGCGGGGGTCGCCAAGGGCACCGTCTACTACAACTTCAAGAGCAAGACCGAACTCTTCGAGGAGCTGCTGCGGCACGGCGTCTCCCTCCTGGCCGCCTCCCTGCGGACGGCGGCCGAGGAGACCGCCGCGCGGGGCGGCACCCGGGTCGAGGCGCTGGACGCGATGATCCGGGCCGGCCTGGTCTTCATCGAGCGCTATCCGGCCTTCACCCAGCTGTACGTGGCGGAGCTGTGGCGCACGGGGCGGGCCTGGAACTCGACGCTCCTGGTGGTACGCCAGGAGGCCGTCGCGGTCGTCGAGGGCGTGCTGCGCGAGGGGGTGGCGGCCGGCGAGCTGAACGAGGAGATCGACGTACCGCTCACCGCCTCCGCCCTGGTGGGCATGGTGCTGGTGGCCGCGCTCGACTGGCAGGCGTTCCAGAGCGAACGTTCCCTGGACGACGTCCACGCGGCGCTGTCCCGGCTGCTGCACGGGCGGGTCGGCGGCCGCTGACCCGGCCCTCGGCAACACGTACCGTGACGCGGCGTCCCTGACACGAAACAGAGCGCCGGTCCGGTGTGACTCGATCCCCTCGAGCCTCGCCGGACCGGCGCTCTTCCCGTACCCCGTATCCCCGTTTTCCCGTATCCCCGTATCCCCCGGTTTCCCGTATCCCCGTTCCGGCAGGTGCGCGGCCCCGCTCCGCAGCCCCGTGCCGGCGGTTTCGGAGCCACGCCCCTTCCATGCCTTCCACTCTTCCGTCTCCACAGGTCAGGGCCTATCCGCGCGGCTACTCATCTCGCCCTCTAGGTACACCTACTCAGACTGGTTACGATGCCCGGCGTGTCCGTACTCCCCCTGGTCTTCACAAGCGGCTGGGCGAGCGGGATCAACGCGTACGCGGTGGTCCTGCTGCTCGGCCTCCTCGGCGCGACCGGTCTCGCCGACGACGTGCCCGGCGCGCTGCAGCGGCCCGACGTCCTGATCGTCGCCGGGATCCTGTTCCTGTGCGAGGTGGTCGCGGACAAGATCCCGTACGTCGACTCCGTCTGGGACACCGTCCACACGGTGATCCGGCCGATCAGCGGCGCGGTGGTGGCCGCGCTGCTGGCCGGGCAGTCCGGTTCGCTGCCCGAGCTGGCGGCGGGCGCGATCGGCGGCGGTACGGCGCTGCTCAGCCATCTCGTCAAGGCGGGCACCCGGATGGCGATCAACAGTTCGCCGGAACCGTTCTCCAACATCGTCGTGTCGACGCTGGAGGACCTGGGGGTGGCGGGCCTCGTCACCTTCGCGATCTTCCATCCGGTCGCGGCGTCGGTGATCGCGGGCACGTTCCTCGTCCTCGGTCTGGTGGTCGTCGCCTTCCTCGCTCATCGCATCCGCCGCTTCTGGCGGCGCCGGGCCGCCCGCCGCGAGGAGAAACGACTCGCCGCCGCGGCCCTGGCCGCCCCGCAGGCACCGCCTCCGCCCGCCCCGTACGCGGACTGACGCCGGGGCGGGCGGCCGGTCCGAAAGCACACCGGGACCACACCGGCCCCCGGACCAGCCCCCTCCCCCGGACCGCGCCCGGCGCGCCGTCCACCGCTGCCGATAAAGTCCCGGTCATGGCACGGATTGTGGTGATCGGCGCGGGTCTCGGCGCCATGGCGGCAGCCGCCCGGCTGGCGGTGGCGGGCCACCGCGTGGCGGTGTACGAGAGCGGTGCGACGTACGGCGGCGGGGTCCGCCGACTGGAACGCGACGGGTTCGGTTTCGACACCGGCCCCGGGCTGCTGCATCTGCCCGCCGTCTACCGCGATCTGTTCGTCAAGACCGGCAAGCAGCCCCTGGAGGAGTGCGTCACGCTCACCCAGGTCGATCCGGCGAGCCGGCACGTCTTCGCCGACGGCACCCGCGCCGACCTGCCGAACGCCTCGCGCGCCGGCACCGTCGCCGCCCTGGACGCCGCGCTCGGCGCGGGCACGGGGGCACGCTGGGGCGACTTCCTGGTGCGGGCCCGCGAGGCGTGGGACCGCACCCGGCGTCCGCTCCTGGAGGAACCGCAGGCCGCCGACGGCTCCACCGTCGCCGCGCTCGGCCGCGACCCGTACCCGGCGCTCAAGGCGGGCCTGCTGCGCCGCCCGACGACCACCCTCGCCCAGGTCGCCGCCCGTGAGCTGCGCGATCCCCGGCTGGTCGCGCTGCTCGATTCGTACGCCTGGGGGTACGGCTTCGACCCGGCCGACGCGCCGGCCTCGGCGGCCGTCCTGCCGTATCTGGAGCAGACCTTCGGCACCTGGTACGTGGGCGGCGGCATCCGGGCGCTCGCGGACGCGGTGTACGAGCGGTGTGTGCAGCGGCGGGTGGAGTTCGTCTTCGGCGCCGAGGTGACGGACGTCGTGGAGGAGGGCGGCCGGGCGGCCGGGGTGCGCCTCGCGGACGGCCGGACGGTACCGGCGGACCATGTGGTCGCGGGCGCGCCCGTGCCCGCGCTGTACCGGGAGGGGATCGTCGGCCCCGGGCTCCCACAGAGCCGGCCCGAGACCTGGCCGAGGCACCAGCCGGTGCGCACCGGGCGGGTGACGTTGTGTCTGGCGCTGCGCGGCGCCCGCGAAGCGGGGGCCGTCCACCGCACCGTGGTGCACGCCGCCGCCGGCCTGCCGACGGTGACGGTGCTGCGGCCCGGCGATCCGGCGCTGCGGCCCGACGACGCCCACGAGTCGGTGACGGTCACGGCGACCACGGAAATCCTGCCGTCCTGGACGGAGTTCGCCGGGCGGATGCTGACGCGGGCGGAGGCGGCCGTGCCGGGGCTGCGCGACCGGCTGCTGTGGCAGGAGGTGCGCACCCCCGACGACACGCTTGTGGAGACGGGCGCGGCCGAGGTGCCCGGGCCCGCGCTGGCCGGGGACCGCGGCCGGTGGCTGCCCGCCGCGAATGTGTCGCCGCTGCCGGGCCTGTACTTCGCGGGCGGCTGGTCCCACCCGGGCGGTGGGCTCGCCCACGCCGGGATGTCGGGCGCCCTGGTCGCCGGTCTGATCGTGGAGGGCGCGGACTTCCGCGGCTCGCAGTGAGGGGTGGGCCGGTCGTACGGGCGGGGGCTCGTACGGGTGGGCCGGGTGCGGGCCGGGTGCGCCCCGGGTGCGGGGGGCCGTCGGGTGCGCGATCGTGGCGGGGGAAGCGGCGGCCCCGCGGCACGGACGCGGGCCGTGACCCCGGACGCTGGAGTGACCGACGATGGCCAAGCTGCTCTTCGTACTGACCGCATCCCCCTACTGGACCCTCAAGGACGGCACCCGGCACGCCACCGGCTACTGGGCCGAGGAGTTCGCGGCGCCGTACGAGACGATCACGGACGCCGGCCACCAGGTCGTGGTGGCCTCCCCCGGCGGGGTGGTCCCCACCGTCGACATGATGAGCCTGCGCCCCGACATGGCGGGCGGCGCCGACGGCGCCCTGGCGCTGGAGCGCGTCATCCGCCGCGCGGAGGAACTCCGGCGGCCCATCCGGCTGTCCGAGGCCCGGCTGGAGGACTACGACGCCGTCTACTTCCCCGGCGGCCACGGTCCGATGGAGGACCTGTGGCAGGACGCCGACGCGGGCCGGCTGCTGACCGAGGCGCTCGCCTCGGGCAAGCCGCTCGCCGTGGTCTGCCACGCCCCCGCCGCGATGCTGGCCACCCGGGTGCGCGGGGTCTCGCCCTTCGCCGGCTACCGGGTCACCGGCTTCACCAACGACGAGGAGGACGCCGTCGGGCTGGCCGCCCAGGCCCCGTGGCTGCTGGAGGACCAACTGAAGGAACTGGGCGTGCGGTTCGAGCGCGGCGAGATGTGGAAGCCGTACACGGTGGTCGACCGCAATCTCCACACGGGTCAGAACCCGGCGTCGTCCGGCGTCCTCGCCAAGGAACTGCTCAAGGTCCTGGCGTAGCCGGGCAGGCGGCGGGCCGGAGAGGGCCCGGTCGCCCGGCCAGGGAGGCAGCGGGCGGCTCAGCGCCGGGAGGCATGGACAGCGAGCACGTCCCAGCCGATCCCCAGCAGGCTCAACCGGGCCTCGAGCGCCGCTTCCTGTTCCCGTGTGGCCTCGATCCACAGGGCCGTCCCGGAGTCGTCGGCGCTGAAGACCGGCCGGCCGCCGCCCCACGCCTCGGCGTGGATGGTGTAGGGGGCCAGGTCCGTCAGGACGGCGAACTGCCCGTCGTCCCGGGGGTCGAGGTCGATCCCCATCCCGGGGTCGGCACGCCGGGAACGGCTGCCGCGCGCGACGCCCTCGCGGGCCAGCGACAGGGCACGCTCGCAGGAGGGCAGGACCTCGGGCGGCCACGGGGCGTCGCTGTAGACGTCGATGTGGGCCACGTCGATGCCCGGGCGCAGGACCCGCAGCGCTTCGCGGTGGACCCGTACGACGTCCGCGGGGCTCGCGCCGTCCGTGAGCACGTACGCGCGGACCCCGGCTTCTTCCTGACCGTTCATCCGTGAGACGTTCTCACGGACGGACGACATCCGCATGGGGATATCCGCCATGACGCGCACCCGGCCGACCGGGTGCCAGGGGGCTCAACGGTAGTGCTGGTCACCGCCGTTGCCACCCTGGCCGCCGTGGCCGCCGTGGCCGCCGTGACCGCCCTGGCCGTAGTGCCCCTGCGGCTCGTGCGGCTCCTGGGGGTCCTGCTGCTCCGGCGGGTAGGGCGGGTACGCGGGCTGCTGCCCCGGGTCGCGCTGCTGCGGGACCCAGACGCCGCCGGGCGGGGTGTCGTAGCCGCCGTACGAGGAGGCGTACGGATCGGCGTAGGGCTGCTGGTAGGGGTCTTGGGGCCGGCCGCCGCCGATGTACGGGTCGGAGTAGGCGGCATAGCTCTGCTGGTCGCCGGTGCCGTAGTCGTAGGCCGGCTGGTGCTGCCCGTATCCGGCTCCGGGGGCGTACGGGTCGGCGTAGGCCGCCGTCCGGTCGTCGGCCGGGGCGGCCGGGGCGGCCGGGTGACCGTAGGAGCCGTCGTAGACCCCGTAGTTACCGGTGTCCTCGGGCATCGGCTCCGCCGCGTACACCGCGGTGGGCGCGGCGGCGTCGGGGTCCGCCGGGGCGGCGGGGTCGGCACCGGTCTCGTGGGCGGCGTCCTCGTACGTGAGGTCGCTGACCTCCAGGGTCGCGCTCTCCCGGCTCTTGCCGCCGCCCGCCCTGCGGCGGCGGCTGGCGCCCGGGCGGCCGCCGATGGCCCAGCCGGTGGAGAAGCCGCGCCGGAAGGAGAGGGTGACGAGGATCTGGCCGGTGGCGAAGGCGAGGGCGCCGATGACGATCACCAGCACCGACGGCAGCAGCACGCCGAGGACCACGCCGAGGAAGCCGCCGAAGGCGAGCAGACGCCAGCGCAGTCGCGCCTTGTACTGCAGCAGCACTTCACCCAGCAGCCAGAGCGCCACCACTCCGAACGCGATGTAGAGGACCGTCCACCCCATGCCCGCCCCTCTCCTTCGGCCTCCGCCGCGGGTAAGGGCGGGTAGGGCCGGTCAGGACTGCTGGTGCAGTCCGAGATTCTCGTAGATCTCGAGCGTCGCCACAGAGTTGTTGAGCGTGATGAAGTGCAGTCCGGGGACACCCTCGGAGAGCAGCCGCGCGCAGAACTCGGTCGCGAACTCGATCCCCAAGGAGCGTACAGCGGCGGGATCGTCCTTCACCGCGTGGATGCGGTCCTTGACGTCCGCCGGGAAGGCCGCGTTGCTCAGCAAGGGCAGCCGTTCCAGGGTCTTCACGCTGATCACGGGCATGACCTCGGGGATGATCGGCGTGTCGCAGCCGGCCTTCGCCACGCTGTCGCGCAGCCGCAGATACGCCTCCGGGTCGAAGAACATCTGGGTGATGGCGTAGTCGGCGCCCGCCCGGCACTTCTCCACGAAGTGGCGGATGTCGGTGTCCCAGTCGGTGGAGCGCGGGTGCATCTCGGGGAAGGCGGCGACGCCCACGCAGAAGTCGCCGGACTCCTTGATCAGCCGGACCAGGTCGGCCGCGTAGTGGACGCCCTCGGGATGGGCGATCCAGTCGCCGAGCGGGTCGCCCGGCGGGTCGCCGCGGACGGCGAGCATGTTGCGGATGCCGACGTCGGCGTACTGGCCGAGGACGTTGCGCAGTTCGGCGACGGAGTGGTCGACCGCGGTCAGATGGGCGACCGGGGTGAGCGTGGTGTCGGCGGCGATCTTCTGGGTGGCCTTGACGGTGCCGCCGCGGGTGGAGCCGCCGGCACCGTACGTCACCGAGACGAAGCTCGGCGCGACCGCCTCGATGCGGCGCATGGCGTTCCAGAGGCTCTGCTCGCTCTTCTCGCTGCGCGGCGCGAAGAACTCGAAGGAGTACGAGGTGCCACCGGAGGCGAGGATGTCGCGGACCGTGCGCGCACGGTCCGGACGGACGGAAGCGGTACCAAGGGCCATACCGGCAGGTTAGACGGGGCCCGGGGTGCGGCGGGGGCATGTCCGCTTAATGGACAACCGGCGGATGCCGCTGCGGACACCGTCCCGGCGCCCGTGGACACCCCCGAAGAGCCCTCCCCGGGCCCGCGCGAACGCCTTGACCGAACGCCTTACGTGAACGCCTTACGCGACTCAGGCGACAGGCGCGGCGGTCTCACGCGCCGGGTCGCGTTCGCGGATCCGGCGGGCGAGGGCGGCCGCCGCGGCGGCGGGGTCGGTGGCCTCGGTGAGCGCGCGGACGACCACGATCCGGCGGGCGCCCGCGTCCATCACCTGGTCCAGGTTGGTCTCGTCGATGCCGCCGATGGCGAACCAGGGCCGGTCCTGGGCCAGGGAGGCCGCGTACCGGACGAGGCCGAGGCCCGGCGCGTACCGTCCGGGCTTGGTGGGGGTGGGCCAGCAGGGCCCGGTGCAGAAGTAGTCGACGCCCGGTTCGGCGGCGGCCGCGGCCACCTCCGACTCGGCGTGGCAGGAGCGGCCGATCAGCACCTCGTCGCCGAGGATCGCGCGGGCGGCGGGCACCGGCAGGTCGCCCTGGCCGAGGTGGAGCACGTCGGAGCGGACGGCATGGGCGACGTCGGCCCGGTCGTTGACGGCGAGGAGCGCGCCGTGGCGGCGGCAGGCGTCGGCGAGGACGGCCAGATGGTCCAGTTCCTCACCGGCTTCCATGCCCTTGTCGCGGAGCTGGACGACGTCCACGCCGGAGGAGAGCACGGCGTCGAGGAAGTCCGGCAGGTCGCCCTGGCGCTTGCGGGCGTCGGTGCACAGGTAGAGCCGGGCGGCGGCGAGCCGGTCGCGGGGCGAGGTGCGGGGCGACGGCACGGGCCGGGCAGAAAGTGCGGCCGTCGTTGACGGTGCGGACGGCGTGGTCAGCGCGGACGGCATGGACGGTGCGGACTCCATGGAAAAGCTTCTCCCCCTCGGATGGCGCCGGACCGGCCGGCCGGAGCGGGGCCGGCCCGGCGTCCGCGCGCCGTACGCCCGCACACGTCCGGCTGGACGCGTACGGGCGTACGGACACCCGGACGTACGGGTGCGGATGTGCGGGCTTCTCGGGTCAGACGGCGAGCGCCTGGGCGCGGCGCTTCACCTCCGTGCCGCGATTCTCGGCGAGGGCCTGCGCGGGGGTGCCGGGCAGGCTCTCGTCCGGAGTGAACAGCCACTCCAGCATCTCTTCGTCGGAGAAGCCGTCGTCCCTGAGGAGGGTCAGAAGGCCGACGAGCCCCTTGACCACCTTGCCGTCCTGGATGAAGGCGGCGGGCACCTGGAGCGCGTTGTTCTCCCCGCGGCGTACGGCGATGAGCTGGCCCTCGTTGACCAGCTGCCGGACTCGCGTCACCTGGACGTCGAGGAGTTCCGCGATGTCGGGGAGGTAGAGCCAGGAGGGGACGAGAGCATCGGTTCTTGCGTCAATCTCGGTCACAGGACAAGCGTGCCATCTCGGACCGACAGCCGGTAGTCGGGCCCTACCGGAGTGCCGCCTTCAGGGGGACGGCCGGGTCGGCGGCCTTCGCCGGGTCGACCTCGGCGCCGCTCTCGATCAGCCGGCGGCCCTGGGCGAGGTCGCGCGGGCGGCCGACGGCCAGCAGCGCCCGGACGGCGCCGTCGCGCAGCCACAGCACGCTCCAGGCCGGATCGGCCGGGTCGCCGCGCCACAGCAGGGTGTCGGTCTCGGCGTGATGGCCGGCGTACTGGACGAAGCGGCCGAACTGCTCGGACCAGAAGTAGGGCACCGGGTCGTACGGCGCGGGCGACGGCACCCCGGCCCCGGCCCCCGCATCCGCACCCGCCTCCGAATCGGCCTCCTCCCCCGCGCCCACGCTCGCGGCGGCCGTGCGCGCGGTCTCGGCGACGATGTCGGCGGCGACGGTACGGGGGCCCTGGAGGGCGTTGTCCCAGTGGTGGACGAGCAGCCGGGTGCCGTAGCGGGCGGACGGGAAGGACGCGCAGTCGCCGACCGCGTACACGTCGGGCAGCGAGGTGCGCAGCCGGTCGTCGGCCGTGATCGCGCCGTCCGGGTCGAGGGCGGCGCCGGAGCCGGCCAGCCAGCCGGTGGCGGGGCGGGCCCCGATGCCGACGACGACGGCGTCGGCAGGCAGGGCGGTGCGCTCGCCGGATCGCCCGGCGCCCTCGGCGAGGACGACCCGGCCCGGCTCGATGTGCTCCACGCGCGCGTTGAGCCGGAGTTCGGCGCCGCTCTCGGCGTACCAGCGGGCCATGGGCACGGTGACCTCGGCGGGCAGAGCGCCGGCCAGCGGCCGGTCGGCGGCCTCGACGACGGTGACGGCGCAGCCGGCCTCGCGCGCGGCGGTGGCGAACTCGGCGCCGATCCAGCCGGCCCCGACCACGACGACGTCGCGCCGGTCCTTGAGGACGGCGCCGAGGCGGCCCGCGTCGTCGAGGGTGCGCAGCAGGTGGACGCCGGGGACGCCCTCGCCGCCGGGCAGGGTGAGCGGGTGGGCGCCGGTGGCGACGACGAGGGTGCCGTACGGGACGGGGCCGGCCTCGGTGTCGATCTCGTGGTCGGCCGGGCGCAGTCCGGTGACCTCGACGCCGAGGCGGAGTTCGACGCCGAGGGAGTCGAAGTCGATGTCGAAGGCGGAGCCCTCGGCCTTGCCGAGGAGCACGGCCTTGGACAGCGGGGGCCGGTCGTAGGGCTGGTGCGGCTCGGCGCCGATGAGGGTGACGGGGCCGGTGAAACCCTGTTCGCGCAGGGCGACGGCGGTCTGGACGCCCGCCATTCCGGCACCGGCGATCACGACGTGGTGGGGTACCTGCTTCTGCTCGCTCACCCGGCCACCCTACGCACCGGACCCACCTGACACACCGTCAGTTCGCCGGGTGGCCGGAGGCGCCCTGTGGCGCGCCCCGGACGAGGGCTAGTGTGGCGGACGTAGAGCACTCGCGGGAGCCCGGACGCACCGGGCTGAGAGGGAGGCTGACCGGCCTCCGACCGTACGAACCTGATCCGGGTCATGCCGGCGAAGGGAGGGGCTGGACGCCCATGTCGCGTACTTCCGGCACGGCCGCGGTCGACGCCGCGGTCGACGTCCTCGTCATCGGGGGCGGAATCATCGGCCTGGTCACGGCCTGGCGGGCCGCGCAGCGCGGGCTGCGCACCGCCGTGGCCGATCCCGAACCGGGCGGCGGGGCCGCCCGGGTGGCGGCCGGCATGCTCGCCGCCGTCACCGAACTCCACTACGGCGAGGAGACCCTGCTCGGCCTCAACCTCGCCTCGGCGCGCCGCTATCCCGAGTTCGTCGCCGAACTCGCCGACGCCACCGGCGGTCTGGACGTCGGCTACCGCGCCTGCGGCACCCTCGCCGTCGCGCTCGACGCCGACGACCGGGCGCACTTGCGCGAACTGCACGCGCTCCACAACCGCTGCGGGCTCGTCTCGCAGTGGCTGAGCGGCCGCGAATGCCGGCGGCTCGAACCGATGCTGGCCCCGGGGGTGCGCGGCGGGCTGCGAGTGGACGGGGACCACCAGGTCGATCCGCGGCGGCTCACGGACGCGCTGCTGGTGGCGTGCGAGCGGGCCGGGGTGGTGTTCCACCGGGCGCGGGCCGAGCGGCTCACGGTGGTACGGGACCGGGCCGCGGGCGCGGTCCTCGCCGACGGCACCGCGCCGGCGGCCGGGCAGGTGGTGCTCGCCGGGGGCTCGCTGAGCGGCCGGCTCGACGGCGTGCCGGCGCACGCGGTGCCCCCGGTCCGGCCGGTGAAGGGGCAGGTGGTGCGGCTGCGGGTACCGCCCGCGTACGCGCCGTTCCTGTCCCGGACCGTGCGCGCGATGGTCCGCGGCGGCCAGGTCTATCTCGTGCCGCGCGAGAACGGCGAGCTGGTCGTCGGCGCCACCACCGAGGAGCAGGGCTTCGACACCACGGTGACCGCCGGCGGGGTGTACGAGCTGCTGCGCGACGCCCATGAACTGGTGCCCGGCATCACCGAGCTGCCGCTCACCGAGACCCGCGCCGGGCTGCGGCCCGGCTCCCCCGACAACGCGCCGCTGCTCGGCCCGAGCGCGCTCGCCGGACTGCATCTGGCGACCGGGCACCACCGCAACGGGGTGCTGCTCGCCCCCGTCACCGGCGACGCCCTGGCCGAGGCGCTGACCAGCGGCTCGCTGCCCGAGGAAGCGCGCCCGTTCACCGCCCGCCGTTTCGCGCCCACCTCCCTGGAGTACGCATGAACACCGACACCGACACCGACAGCGGTACGGACAGCGGTACCGGCATCGGCATCGGCACGGCTGCCGACGCCCCGGTGACCGCGACCGGGTCCGCGGCCACGACCCCGCCCGCGCCCGTGGCCGTGACGGTCAACGGCCGGGCCCGGACGCTGACCGGGCCGACGGCCCTCGCGGAGCTGGTCGCCGAGTTCACCCCGGCCCCCTCCGGCGTGGCCGCCGCCGTCAACGAGACCGTCGTCCCGCGCGGCGAGTGGGCGGCGACCCGGCTCGGCGAGGGCGACCGGGTCGAGATCCTCACCGCGGTCCAGGGAGGCTGAGCGCGATGTCCGACGACGTGTTCCCGCTCGGCGGCAGGGAGTTCTCCTCGCGCCTGATCATGGGCACCGGCGGGGCGCCCAGCCTCGACGTGCTCGACCGCTCCCTGGTCGCGAGCGGTACGGAACTGACCACGGTCGCCATGCGCCGCCTCGACCCGACGGTGCGCGGCTCCGTCCTCTCCGTCCTCGAACGGCGGGGCATCCAGGTCCTGCCGAACACCGCCGGCTGCTTCACGGCGGGCGAGGCGGTGCTGACGGCGCGGCTGGCCCGGGAGGCCCTCGGCACGAACTGGATCAAGCTGGAGGTCATCGCCGACGAGCGGACCCTGCTGCCGGACCCGGTGGAGCTGCTCGACGCGGCGGAGACGCTGGTGGACGACGGCTTCACGGTGCTGCCGTACACCAATGACGACCCGGTGCTCGCGCGGAAGCTGGAGGACGCGGGCTGCGTGGCGGTCATGCCGCTCGGCTCGCCGATCGGCTCCGGGCTCGGCATCCGCAACCCGCACAACTTCGAGCTGATCACAGCGGCGGCGGGCGTACCGGTGATCCTCGACGCGGGGGCGGGCACGGCCTCGGACGCGGCCCTCGCGATGGAGCTGGGGTGCGCGGCGGTGATGCTGGCCTCGGCGGTGACCCGGGCCCAGGACCCGGTGCTCATGGCCGGGGCGATGCGGCACGCGGTCGAGGCGGGACGGCTCGCGTACCGGGCGGGGCGGATCCCGCGCCGGCACTTCGCGGAGGCGTCCTCGCCCCGGGAGGGCCTGGCCCGGCTGGACCCGGAACGCCCGGCGTTCTGAGCCCTCTCCCGGGTAGGGGCCGGGACCCGGACTCGTACGCCGTACGTCCCTTCCTGTACGCCGTACGTGTCCGGGACTCGTACGGCGTACACCGCTGCCCGTACCCCGTACGGCCGGGCCCGCGCACCGTACGTACGCCCTTCCGCACCCTTCCGGGCCGTCTCCCGGGCCGGGAATCCGGCACGCCGATCCAGCACGTCACAAGAGCGCTGCAGAGCCCGGCCGGACGGGCGGGGCCCGGCCCGGGCCCTCGTAGACTCGACGGGTGGACACGACCCTTCAGGACCCCCTCGTCGGGCGGCTGCTCGACGGCCGCTACCGCGTCGACGCGCGCATCGCCGTCGGCGGTATGGCCACGGTCTACCGGGCCGTGGACACCCGGCTCGACCGCGAGCTCGCGCTCAAGGTGATGCACCCGGACCTCGCCACGGACGCCGCGTTCGTGGAGCGGTTCATGCGGGAGGCGAAGTCCGTCGCCCGTCTCGCGCACCCGAATGTCGTCGGGGTCTTCGACCAGGGCGCGGACGGCGCGTACGTCTATCTGGCCATGGAGTACGTAGCCGGCTGCACCCTGCGGGACGTGCTGCGCGAGCGCGGCGCGCTGCGGCCGCGCGCGGCCCTCGACGTCCTGGAGCCGGTGCTCGCCGCGCTGGGCGCCGCGCACCGGGCCGGGTTCGTGCACCGGGACATGAAGCCGGAGAACGTCCTGATCGGCGACGACGGCCGGGTGAAGGTCGCCGACTTCGGCCTGGTGCGGGCCGTGGGCTCGGTCACCGACACCACCGGCTCGGTCCTCGGCACCGTCTCCTACCTCGCGCCGGAGCAGATCGAGGACGGCAGCGCCGACACCCGGGCCGACGTGTACGCGTGCGGGGTCGTCCTGTACGAGATGCTGACCGGCGCCAAGCCGTACACCGGCGACACCCCGGCCCAGATCCTCTACCAGCACCTGCGCACCGACATGCCCGCGCCGTCCGCCGCCGTCCCGGGGCTCGCCCCCGAGCTGGACGCGCTGGTGGCCACGGCGACGGCCCGCGACCGCGAGGCGCGGCCCGGCGACGCGGTGGCCCTGCTCGCCCTGGTCCGCGAGGCGCGGGCCCGGCTCGACGACGCGCAGCTGGACGCCGTACCGCCGCAGGCCAAGGAGCCGGCGGCGGGCAACGGGGACGCCGAGTCGGAGGCACGGACCAGTGTGCTCCCCCGGCTCCGGCCGATGCCCGTGGAGCACACCAGCGTGCTGCCCACCCCCGCACCCGACCCTGCCGCCCCGGCGTCGGCGGCGTCTTCGGCGTCGGCGGCCGGTTTCCGCCGCCGGATCACCCGCGGGCCGCTCCTGATCGTCACCGCCGTCCTGCTCGCCCTCGGCATCGGGACCGGTGTCTGGTACATCAACGCGGGCCAGTTCACCCATGTCCCCGCCGTCCTCGGCCAGAGCGAGGCCGAGGCCACCCGGCGTCTGGCCGGCACGGGCCTGGAGGTCGGCGCGACCGAGCGCGCGTTCAGCGACGTGTACGAACGCGGCACCGTCATGGCCGTGGACCCGGCTCCCGGCGAGCGGATCCGCGGCAACGGCCGGGTGACGCTCACCCTGTCCCGCGGTCCCAAGGTGGTGAAGGTCCCGAACCTCAAGGGTGTCCCGCTCGCCGAGGCGAAGAAGCGGCTGGCCGACGAGGGGCTCGCGCCCGGTGTCGTCGGCTACGCCTTCAGCCGGTCCGTCGCCCAGGGCGCGGTGATCGGCTCCGACCCGGAGCCCGGCACCGAGCGCGCCCCCGACTCGGCGATCGCGCTCCAGGTCAGCAAGGGCGTGCCCGTCCCGGTCCCGGACGTCACCGGGCAGCCGGTGTCACAGGCCACGGCCACCCTCCAGAAGGCCGGTCTGAAGGTGGCGGTCGCGCCGGAGCGGGTCGAGTCCCCGGTGGACGCCGGCGCGGTCGCCGCGCAGTCGCTGGCCGTGGGCAGCCGGGCCGCCAAGGGCGACACCATCACGCTGACCGTCTCCAAGGGTCCGAGGATGATTCCCGTTCCGGACGTCGTGGGCCGTACCGTGGACGAGGCGAAGGACGCGCTGGAGAGCGCCGGCTTCACGGTGAAGATCTCCAAGACCTTCCCGTTCCTCGGCGACGAGGTCTCCGCCCAGTCCGTGCCCGGCGGGCAGAACGCCCCGGAGGGCTCCGCCGTCACCCTCACGATCAAGGGACTCTGAACTCTCATGCGCAATCCCGTCGGCGGTCATGTCCCCGTGGCCGGCGGCCTCGCCACCACCGGTCTCGGCTACGCGCGCGAACTCGGCGCGGAGACCGTGCAGGTCTTCGTCGCCAATCCGCGCGGCTGGGCCACCCCGGCCGGCAATCCGGCCCAGGACGAGCTGTTCCGGGCCGGCTGCGCGGCCGAGGGCCTGTCGGCGTGGGTGCACGCCCCGTATCTGATCAACTTCGGCTCGCACACCGAGGCCACCGTGGAGAAGTCGGTGGAGTCGATGCGGCACTCGCTGCGCCGCGGCCGGGAGATCGGCGCGAGGGGCGTGGTGGTGCACACCGGCTCCGCGACCGGCGGACGGCCTCGCGCACAGGCGCTGGCGCAGGTACGGGAGCGGATGCTGCCGCTGCTGGACGAGCTGACGCACGACGACGACCCGTTCCTGCTGCTCGAATCGACGGCCGGGCAGGGCTCCTCGCTGTGTTCACGGGCCGAGGACTTCGGGCCGTATTTCGACGCGCTCGACCGGCACCCGAAGCTGGGCATATGCCTGGACACCTGTCATATCTTCGCCGCCGGCCATGATCTGACCGGCCCGGACGGTGCCGCGCGCACGCTGGACGAGCTGGTGTCGGTCATCGGCGAGGGCCGGCTGAAGCTGATCCACGCCAACGACTCGAAGGACGTCGTCGGCGCGCACAAGGACCGGCACGCGAACATCGGCGCGGGGCACATCGGCCAGGAGGCGTTCGGGGAGCTGCTGCGGCACCCGGCCACCGACGGCGTGCCGCTGATCATCGAGACGCCGGGCGGCACGGAGGGGCACAAGGCCGACGTGGAGCTGCTGAAGAAGCTGCGCGGCTGAGCTCCCTGCCCTGGCCCGGGCGAGCCGGGGCAGGTATTCCCCACCCTTGAGGAATACCCAGGGGGGGTATACGGTTCCCGAGGCAGACAGGACCGATATCCGCGTTTTGGGGGCTCCCATGCAGCACGAGCAGCACGCCCACCACGAGCACGAACACGACGAGCACCAGGGACACGAGGGGCACGCGGGGCACCAGGGGCACACGTCCCCCCATGGACCCACCGACCACGGGGGCCATGCGGCCCACGCCGGCCACACCGGGCACGCCGGGCACGCCGGGCACGGGCCCGCCTCCTGGGCCATGGCCGCCCAGGCCACCCTGCACTGCCTCACCGGCTGCGCCATCGGCGAGATACTCGGCATGGTCATCGGCACCGCGTTCGGCTGGGGCAACCTGCCGACGATGATCCTCGCGATCATCCTGGCCTTCGCCTTCGGCTACGCGCTCACCCTGCGCGGCATCCTGAAGGCCGGCCTCGACTTCAAGAGCGCCCTGCCGATCGCGCTCGCCGCCGACACCGTCTCCATCGCCGTCATGGAGATCATCGACAACGGCTTCATCGTCCTGTGGCCGGGAGCCATGGACGCGACCCTGTCCGACGCGCTGTTCTGGATCTCGCTGGCGGCCTCACTGGCGCTCGCCTTCGTCATCACCACACCGGTCAACAAGTGGATGATCGGCCGCGGCAAGGGTCACGCGGTCGTCCACCAGTTCCACTGACCGGACCCGAACGGCCGGACGGCCCCGTCAGAACTCGGGGCCGTCGCCCGGCTCCTCCTGGTACGAGTAGCGCTGCTCCCGCCACGGGTCACCGAGGTTGTGGTAACCGCGCTCCTCCCAGAAGCCCCGCCGGTCGGCGGCCATGTACTCGACGCCCCGCACCCATTTCGGGCCCTTCCAGGCGTACAGGTGCGGCACCACGAGACGCAGCGGGAAGCCGTGCTCGGCGGTGAGCAGCTCGCCGTCCTTGTGGGTGGCGAAGATGGTGCGTTCGGAGGCGAAGTCGGCGAGCCGCATATTGGCGCTGTAGCCGTACTCGGCCCAGACCATCACGTGGGTGACCTGCGGCGCGGGCGGCGCCAGTTCCAGGATCGTCCGGGCGGGCACCCCGCCCCATTCGGACCCGAGCATGCTGAATTTGGTCACGCAGTGCAGATCCGCCACGACGGTGGCGAAGGGCAGCGCGGAGAATTCCTCGTGGTTCCAGCAGTGCTTGTCGCCGTCGGCGGTCGCCCCGAAGACCCGGAAATCCCAGCGGTCCGGCTTGAAGCGGGGCACGGGACCGTAGTGGGTCACCGGCCAGCCGCGCTGTAGCCGCTGCCCCGGCGGGAGCTCCGGCGGAAGCTCCGGCATCGCTGCCGCCGCCGCTGTTTCCCGGCGCGCTCCGCCCTCCTCCGGCTGACCCATGTCACCTATGGTGACAGACCGCGAGGGGTGGTCATGACCAGCCATGCACCGACATCCCTGGAACATCACGACGATCCGGACAACTCCTAGTAAGCGTGAACTTACTGGACGTCACCCCTGCCCGCTTGCGAGGATGCGGCCACCCCGCCCGAGGGCGGCACCGACATGCGTGGAAGGGATCCCGTAGCGATGCAGGGCGACCCCGAGGTCCTTGAATTCCTCAATGAGCAGCTGACCGGCGAACTGACCGCGATCAACCAGTACTGGCTGCACTACCGCATCCAGGACAACAACGGCTGGACGAAACTCGCGAAGTACACGCGCGAGGAGTCCATGGACGAGATGAAGCACGCGGACAAGCTGACCGAGCGCATCCTGATGCTCGACGGCCTGCCCAACTACCAGCGGCTCTTCCACGTCCGGGTGGGACAGACGATCCGGGAGATGTTCGAGGCGGACCGCCAGGTCGAGGTGGAGGCGATCGACCGGCTGAAGCGCGGGATCGAGGTCATGCGGACCAAGGGCGACATCACCTCGGCCAACCTCTTCGAGGACATCCTGGCGGACGAGGAGCACCACATCGACTACCTCGACACCCAGCTGGAGCTGATCGAGTCCCTGGGTGAGGCGCTCTACATCTCGACACTCATCGAGCAGCCGAGCTGATCGAACGAGGGCGTTCTAGGCCGCGTCGGGTACGGCCGCGAGGCGGACCGGCATCCGGGCCGGCACCTGGACGGGAATCCCCGGGATCCCTGTCGACTCCGTCACGTCCGGGGCCTCCGGCATCTCGGGGGTCCCGGCGGCCCGGAGGTCCTCCGGCACCTCGGCCGCGAGCGCCGGATGGCCGCTGTCGAGAAGCTCGCGCCGCGGGCAGGCGCCCCGGCCGAGCAGACCCTGGATCCGGCGGACGCACGAGCCACAGTCCGTGCCCGCCTTGGTGGCCGAGGCGATCCGGCGGGGCGTACAGGCGCCGGCTTCCGCGTGTTGCTTCACCTGCTCCTCGGTGACGCCGAAGCACGAGCACACGTACACGCGGTCCACCTCCCACCGGGGCCGAGATCGATAAGGTAAACCTCACCTTACCTGGCACCCCAGGAGGACAGAAGCCCCGGATACGACAGTGGGGCACGGATCACAACGATCCGTGCCCCACTGCCACACTTCACCCGCTCAGCGAGTCACTCACCGGTCACGCACTGGTGAGTCACCGGTCACTGGTCGCGGTACATCTCCGCCACCAGGAACGCCAGGTCCAGCGACTGGCTGCGGTTGAGCCGCGGGTCGCACGCCGTCTCGTAGCGCTGGTGCAGATCGTCGACGAAGATCTCGTCGCCGCCGCCCACGCACTCGGTGACGTCGTCACCGGTCAGCTCGACGTGGATGCCGCCCGGGTGGGTGCCCAGCGCCTTGTGGACCTCGAAGAAGCCCTTGACCTCGTCGAGCACGTCGTCGAAGCGGCGGGTCTTGTGGCCGGAGGCCGCCTCGAAGGTGTTGCCGTGCATCGGGTCGGTCACCCAGGCGACGGTCGCGCCGGCGGCGGTGACCTTCTCGACCAGCTCGGGCAGCTTGTCGCGGACCTTGTCGGCGCCCATGCGGACGATGAAGGTCAGCCGGCCGGGCTCGCGGTCCGGGTCCAGCCGGTCCACGTACGTCAGCGCGTCCTCGGCCGTCGTCGTCGGGCCGAGCTTGATGCCGATCGGGTTCTGGATCTTCGAGGCGAACTCGATGTGCGCGTGGTCGAGCTGCCGGGTGCGCTCACCGATCCAGACCATGTGGCCGGAGGTGTCGTACAGCTGCCCGGTGCGCGAGTCGGTACGCGTCAGCGCGCCCTCGTAGTCGAGGAGCAGCGCCTCGTGGGAGGCGTAGAACTCCACCGCGCGGAACTCGGCCGGGTCGGTGCCACAGGCCTTCATGAAGTTCAGCGCGTTGTCGATCTCGCGCGCCAGCTGCTCGTAGCGCTGGCCCGACGGGGACGACTTCACGAAGTCCTGGTTCCAGGCGTGCACCTGGCGCAGGTCGGCGTAGCCACCGGTGGTGAAGGCGCGGACCAGGTTCAGCGTGGAGGCGGACGCGTGGTACATCCGCTTCAGCCGCTCGGGGTCCGGAATCCGGGCGCCCTCGGTGAAGTCGAAGCCGTTGACGGAGTCGCCCCGGTAGGTCGGGAGCGTCACCCCGTCGCGGGTCTCGGTGGGCTTGGAGCGGGGCTTGGAGTACTGCCCGGCGATCCGGCCGACCTTCACGACGGGCACGGAGGCCGCGTAGGTGAGGACGGCGCTCATCTGGAGCAGGGTCTTCAGCTTCGCCCGGATCTGCTCGGCGGACACCCCGTCGAAGGCTTCGGCGCAGTCGCCGCCCTGGAGCAGGAACGCCTCGCCACGGGCGACGGCTCCCATCCGGGCGCGCAGCTGGTCGCACTCGCCGGCGAAGACGAGGGGCGGATAGCTCTGGAGCTCCGCGACGACATCGCGCAGCGCCTCGGCATCGGGGTACTCGGGCTGCTGCGCCGCGGGCAGGTCTCGCCAGGTCGCCGGGGTGGCGACGGCGTGGAAATCAGCGTTCACGGTCACGTCTCAACAGTACGGGTACGCGGCGTTCGTCCACGACGGTGACCGAAGGATGAGATGAACGTGACACCTTGTGACCGTTTGGTGCGCTACGATCGGCGCCATGTTCGCGCAAACAGTCCAGAACTGGTGGTGGACCGCTCATCCGGCGGCCCACTGACTGCGCGTTTCCACAGTCCACGCGAAGGCCGCCCGAGGGGCGGCCTTTCTCGTATCCGGGCGCCGCGCCCGGGGGGCCGTTCCTCTTCCGAAGGACCCGCAGGGTCCACCGAAGGAAGGAACACCCGCCATGGATCACTCCCGTCCGCACCCCTCCCCGGCGCTCCCCGATCCCGCCGGTACCTCCGGCCTCCCCGACCCCTCCGGCCTCCTCGACCGTCTCCGGGGCGCCGACTGCCCGCCGTTCGCGCTGCTGCGGCGGCGCGCTCCCGATCAGCACCACGACATCGTCGAGGTGCTGATCGGGCCGGTGCGCGAGGCCGCCCGGCTGGCCGAGCTGCCGGTGGGGCCCCGGCCCGCGCTGGCGCTCGTCCCGTTCCGGCAGATCCGCGAGCGCGGCTTCGATGTCCGCGACGACGGCACCCCACTGTCGGTCCTGGTCGCCGAGGAGGCGTACGAGCTGCCGCTCGACGAGGTCGTCGCCGCGCTGCCGGAGCACCCCGTACGGGTCGAGGACGGCGGGTTCGACATCGACGATCAGGCATATGCCCGGATCGTGCGGCGGGTGATCGACGAGGAGATCGGACGGGGCGAGGGCGCCAACTTCGTCATCCGGCGCACCTTCACCGGCCGAGTCCCGGGCTTCGGCCGGGCCGACGCGCTGGCCCTGTTCCGGCGGCTGCTCGTGGGCGAGCGGGGCGCGTACTGGACCTTCGTCGTGCACACCGGCGAACGCACCCTGGTCGGCGCGAGCCCCGAGGCGCATGTACGGATGTCGGGCGGGACGGTGGTGATGAACCCGATCAGCGGCACCTACCGCTATCCGGCGGGCGCCGCGCCGACGCCCGACGGGCTCCTGGACTTCCTCGCCGACCGCAAGGAGACGGAGGAGCTGTCGATGGTGGTCGACGAGGAGCTGAAGATGATGTGCACGGTCGGCGACCAGGGCGGGGTGGTGATCGGGCCCCGGCTGAAGGAGATGGCGCACCTCGCCCATACGGAGTACGAGCTGCGCGGCCGGTCCACACTCGACGTGCGCGAGGTGCTGCGCGAGACGATGTTCGCGGCGACGGTGACCGGCTCGCCGGTGCAGAACGCCTGCCGGGTGATCGAGCGGTACGAGGCGGACGGCCGCGGCTACTACGCGGGGGCGCTGGCACTGCTGGGCACCGACGCGTCCGGGGCGCAGACGCTGGACTCGCCGATCCTCATCCGTACGGCCGACATCGCGGCGGACGGCACGCTGCGGGTCGCGGTCGGCGCGACGCTCGTCCGGCACTCCGACCCGGCGGGCGAGGTCGCCGAGACCCACGCCAAGGCGGCGGCCGTGCTCACGGCCCTCGGGGTACGGGAGGGCCGGCCGGCGGGCGCCGGCGCCCCGGGAGTGGCCGGGACTCCGGGAGAGGCCGGGGAGCGGCCCCGGCTCGCCGACGATCCCCGGGTGCGGGCCGCGCTCGACGCGCGCCGGGCGGACCTGGCGCCGTTCTGGCTGCGGATGCAGGCCCGGTCGGCCGAACTGTCCGGGCACGCCCTCGTGATCGACGCGGAGGACACCTTCACCGCGATGCTGGCGCATCTGCTGCGCTCCGCCGGCCTGGACGTGTCCGTCCTGCGCTACGACGAGCCGGGGCTGCGGGAACTCGCGCTCGCGCACGAGGGTCCGGTGGTGCTCGGCCCGGGGCCCGGCGACCCGTCGGACGCGGCCGACCCGAAGATGCGCTTCCTGCGCGGCCTCGCGGCGGAGCTGCTGCGCGGGCACCGGTACGGGCTGTTGGGCGTGTGCCTCGGGCACGAGCTGATCGCGGCGGAGCTGGGCCTGGAGATCGTACGCAAGCGGGTCCCGTTCCAGGGGGCGCAGACCCGGATCGATCTGTTCGGGCAGGAACGGACGGTCGGCTTCTACAACAGCTTCACCGCGCGCTGCGACGAGGCGGCGGCGACGGAGCTGGCGCTGCACCGGATCGAGGTCAGCCGGGACCCGGCGAGCGGGGAGGTGCACGCGCTGCGCGGGCCCGGGTTCGCGGGGGTGCAGTTCCACCCGGAGTCGGTGCTGACCCGGGAGGGCGCGGCGATCACCGCCTCACTGCTGGCGGGCGTCCTGGTCTGAGCCCGGCGGACGGGACGCGCGGATGACCGGCCTGTACGGCGGACCGGCCGTGCGGCGCCTCGTCATGACGCCGTCATACCGTCACGGCATCTCGGGGTCGATTCCCGGGGGCGGCTGTCCCGTCGTCCAGACGGGCCGGACCGCCATCCGGGTGAAACGCCACCCTTCGGGGGTGCGCCGGAGCTCTGTCTCGAAACGGCCGCCCACGACCAGGAGGGGATCGGCCCCGCTGCCACGCTCCCGGAGCGTGGCGGCGTGGTGGACATGGGTCATCAGGGCGTCCCAGGAGGCGGTGGCCCGCTCCGTCCCGGCGTCCGGCCCCGGCCCCGGGTCCGGGTCCGCGTCGGAGGCCTGGTCGGTGAGGATTCCGGACGCCATGTGCTGCGTGCGGTCGAAGCGTTCGACCGCCTCCTCCATCGCGCGGACGGCCTCGGGCCCCCGGAAGATCCCGAAGGGGGTCTCCTCGACGATGTCGTCGGTGAAGAAGGCGCGGCCCCAGCCCGCCGTGAACGTCCGTTCGTCCAGGGCCCGGAAGAACCGGTCGACGAGCAGGGTGATCTCGGTGTGATCCCGTGGAGTGGTCATGAGGGGAGTCTGTGACCTCAAGCGAGCTTGAGGTCAAGCCTCGGCGGTCGGCCGCGTGGGAGCGAGGCGCGGGACCAGGACGTTCTCGCCGCGACGGCCGGCCAGGTAGTCGAGGACGTTCCTCACCGTGGTGTCGATGATCTGGCCGACCGCCTCGGCGGTGTAGTACGCCTGGTGCGAGGTGACCAGGACGTTCGGGAAGGTCATCAGCCGGGCGAGGGTGTCGTCCGCGACGCCCGCGAGGGACTTGTCGAGGAAGAAGAGCCCGGCCTCGGCCTCGTAGACATCGAGCCCGACCCCGGTGAAGCGGCCCGCGCGCAGCTCGCCGACCAGGGCCTCGGTGTCGACGAGACCGCCTCGGCTGGAGTTCACCAGGATGGCGTCGTCCTTCATCGACCGCAGGGCCCTGGCGTCGACGAGGTGGTGGGTGTCGGGGAGCAGCGGGACGTGCAGGCTGATCAGATCGGCCTCGGCGAACAGCCGTTCCTTGTCCACGTACGTCATGCCGAGCTGTCGGCAGGCGGGGTTCTCGGCCAGATCCCAGCCGAGCAGCCGCATACCGAAGCCATGGGCGATCCGGGTGAACGCCTCGCCGATCTTGCCCGTGCCGACGACCCCGGCGGTGCGGCCGTGCAGATCGCGGCCCATCAGTCCGTCGAGCCGGAAGTCGAAGTCGCGGGTGCGGATGGAGGCCCGGACGATCCGCCGGTTGACCGCCATGGCCAGGGTCCAGGCGAACTCGGCGACGGAGTACGGGGAGTACGCCGAGACCCGGGCGACGGTGAGTCCCAGGCGCTCGGCCACCTCCAGGTCGATGTTGTTGAAGCCGGTGGAGCGCTGGGCGACCATCTGGGTGCCGCCGGCCGCGAGGGTCTGCAGCACCCGGTGGTCGAGACTGGCGTTGACGCTGGTCGAGACGACCTCGTACCCGGCGGCGATGGGCGCGGTGTCCGCGCTGAGGAAGACATCCAGACAGCGGACCTCGTGATGGCCCGCGAAGGCCCGCTCGATGAGCGGCTTCTCGTCCGCCTGGACGCCGAACGCCAGGATCTCCACAGGCCCTCCGGTTGCTCCGCCGGGTTCCGCCGCCGCTCTTTCACGGGGACCCGGGGGCGTCCACGGATCCCCCACGGCGAATATACGGGCCCGGACAGCTCCTGGCCCGGGGAGCGCGGAGCCGCTCCGGCGCGCCCTCAGGCCTCGTCGAGGCCGCGCTCGATGGCGTACCGGACGAGTTCCACGCGGTTGTGCAGCTGGAGCTTGCCGAGGGTGTTCTGGACGTGGTTCTGCACCGTGCGGTGCGAGATCACGAGCCGTTCGGCGATCTGTTTGTAGCTCAGGCCCTTGGCTACCAGGCGCAGGACCTCGGTCTCCCGGTCGGTGAGCCGGGGCGCGGCCGGCGTGGCGGCGGATCCGGAGGTCCGGGCGGGCGTGGCGGCGAGCCGCCGGTACTCGCCGAGGACCAGACCGGCCAGGCCGGGAGTGAAGACGGGGTCGCCCACGGCGGTACGGCGGACCGCGTCGAGCAGTTCCTCCGTACTGGCCGACTTCAGCAGATAGCCGGTGGCGCCGGACTTCACGGCCTCCAGGACGTCGGCGTGCTCGCCGCTGGCCGACAGGACCAGGACGCGCAGGCGCGGGTCGGCGGCGACCAGTTCCTTGCAGACCCGGACGCCCGGCTTGAGCGGCAGGTTCAGATCGAGGACGAGGACATCGGGGGCAGCGGCGGCGGCCCGGCGGACGGCCTGCTCGCCGTCGCCGGCGGTGGCGACCACGTCCAGGCCCGCCTCGCCGAGGTCGCGGGCGACGGCGTCCCGCCACATCGGGTGGTCGTCGACGACCATGACCCGGATCGGCCGCTCGGACCGGTCCTGTACGGCCGGTCCGGGCTGCCCGGCCGGCGCACCACTCGGCCCCGCGGGTCCGGGCCGGCCGCCGTACCGCCCCGCCGGTCCGGGCTGTGCACCGCCCTGTCCGGCCGATCCGCCGGTGCCGTGCTCCGCCGCCCGAGGCTGCCGCTCGTCCACGTCGCTCATGCCTTCCCCCGTTGTTCCCGCTGGTCACGCTGTTCGTGCTGGTCCCGTGGCGTGCGCGGGACCTTCAGTTCCACTTCGGTGCCCTGACCGGGTACCGAGATCAGTTCGGCGCTGCCGCCGAGGTCCCGCAGTCTGCCCCGGATGGACAGCGCGACGCCCATCCGGCCCTCGCCCTCGGCCTGGGCGAGCCGGCCCTCGGGGATGCCGGGGCCGTCGTCCCGTACGGTCACGATCACCTCGTCGCCCCAGTCCTCGACCAGGATCCAGGCGCGGGCGCCCTCGCCCGCGTGCACCCGTACGTTGTCCAGGGCGGCGCCGACGGCGGCGGCCAGTTCGCGGGCGGCCGAGGCCGCCAGCGGGACGGGGGCGCCGGGATCGGCGAGGGTGATCCGGGCACCGGCGCGCGGGGCGAGCAGCATACGCAGGTCGATCTCGCCGGACTCCCCCGCTCCACCGAGACCCTCCGGCCCCTTTGGACCCGCTGGTCCCTCCCGTCCCTCCGGCGACTCCACGAGCCGGACGACGGCACCCGCCGACTCGTCCTCGGAGACATGGGAGGGACGGACGAGCCCGCCCGCGACCAGGGTGCGCAGCGCGATCTCCTGCTCGCCCGCCATCCGGCCCAGCTCGGCGGCCTCGCCGCCGAGCGCCGTACCGCGCCGCTGCACCATGGCGAGCACCTGGAGCACGCTGTCGTGGATGTCCCGGGCGAGCCGTTCCCGTTCGCGGGTCGCGGCCTCGATCTCCAGGGCGCGGGCCAGGGTCCGTTCGGAGGCGCGGGCGATCTGGACCACGTAGCCGATGCCGATGGAGGCGACCCACACGAGGAGCACGTTGTGCAGGGTGTCCCGGCTGGGATGGGCGCGTTCGACCAGGTTGGCGACGCCGACGAGGGTGGAGGCGACGGCGGCCCAGCGCCAGCCGCCCTTGATCGCGTACGCGAGGACGGCGCCGGCGGTCCATATCGACGGCAGGGTGGGCCCGTCGACGGACTGCGCCTGGAGGTCGGCGACCGGGGTCAGCAGGATGCCGGTGAGGGCGACGGTGAGGTCGGCGGCGAGGAAGCGCTTGGTGCAGCTCGCCGCGTTGGCCACCCGGGGCAGGGTGGCGAGGGTCCATACGGCCAGGACGGCGAGATAGCCGGCGGCGACCGCGGGATGCTCGTAGCGGGCGCGGCCGAAGAAGGCCAGCAGCAGGGCGTAGACCAGGGTGAGGACGCGGTACGCGGCGAGCGCGCGCCACAGCGGTTGTTCGACCGACATGCGCACGACCTGCTCGCGCCTGGCCATCGTCGCCCCCGTCACTCCGTAAGCCCGTAGGCCCGTAGGCCCGTCGCTTCGCCGGTCCGCCGGTCCGCTACCTCGGCCCGTGCGCCCCGGTGCGCGCCCTCGTACGTACCCCCGCACGTACCCCCGTACGTACCCCTGCCGGGGTCAGGCGCCGGAGTCCTCGCGTGCCGCGATCTCTTCCTTCACGGCCTGCTTGGCGGCCTTCTCGGCCTCCGCCATCTGGCGCTTGGCGGCCGTCGCGTAGATGTCCACGTACTCCTGGCCGGACAGCTTCATGATCTCGTACATGACCTCGTCGGTCACCGAGCGCAGGATGAAGCGGTCGCCGTCCATGCCCTGGTAGCGGCTGAAGTCCAGCGGCTTGCCGATCCGGATGCCCGGGCGCATCAGCTTGGGCAGGACCTTGCCGGGCGGCTGGATCTTCTCCGTGTCGATCATGGCGACCGGGATCACCGGCGCGCCGGTGGCGAGCGCCACGCGCGCGAGGCCGCCGGGCTTGCCCCGGTAGAGCCGGCCGTCGGGCGAACGGGTGCCCTCAGGGTAGATGCCGAACAGGCCGCCGTTCTCGATGACCTGGATGCCGGCCTTGATCGCCGCCTCGCCCGCGCCCCGCCCGCCCGAGCGGTCCACCGGGAGCTGGCCGACGCCCTTGAAGAAGGCGGCGGTCAGCCGGCCCTTGACGCCGGGGGTGGTGAAGTACTCGGCCTTGGCGATGAAGGTCACCTTGCGGTCGAGCACCGCGGGCAGGAAGAAGGAGTCGGAGAAGGACAGGTGGTTGCTCGCGAGGATGGCCGGGCCTTCGGCGGGTACGTTCTCCAGGCCCTCGACCCAGGGCCTGAAGGCGAGCTTCAGGGACCCGCCGAGGGAGAACTTCATTGCGCCGTAGATCAACTCTCCATGCCTTCCGTGTGCCGCCGCGCTCCACTGCGCGCCGTCACGACGACTTTATCCCCTGGGCGGCGGGCCGGGCGGCCACAGGCGTCCATGCCCGCCCGCGAACGGCCCTGGTCGGTGTCGGTCCGGTCGCGTACGGTGAAAGCCCTTCTTCGATGTCGAACCCGAACAGGAGACCCCGTGCCGGTCCTTCCTGGAGCCGAGCCGTACCGCCATGAGGGCGGAGAGGTCGGCGTACTCCTCTGTCACGGCTTCACCGGTTCCCCGCAGTCGATGCGCCCCTGGGCCGAGTTCCTGGCCGCGCAGGGGCTGACGGTGTCGCTGCCGCTGCTGCCGGGTCACGGCACCCGCTGGCAGGACATGCAGCTCACGACCTGGCACGACTGGTACGCGGAGGTGGAACGCGCGCTGCTGGAGCTGACCGAGCGCTGCTCGCGGGTCTTCGTCATGGGTCTGTCGATGGGCGGCGCCCTGACCCTGCGGCTCGCGGCGCGGCACGGTGACACGGTCGCCGGGATCGTGCTCGTGAACCCGGGGAACAAGGTCCACGGCCTCGCGGCGAAGGCACTGCCGGTGGTCCGGCACCTGGTGCCGTCCGTCGCGGGTATCGCCAGCGACATCGCGAAGCCGGGCGTGGACGAGGTCGGCTACCCCCGGGTGCCGCTGCACGCGGCGTATTCGCTGCGGCGCTTCTTCCAGGTCGTGGACGGGGAGCTGCCGCAGGTCACCTGTCCCCTGCTGCTTCTGCGCAGCCCGCAGGACCATGTCGTCCCGCCGGCCGACTCGGCTCGGGTGCTCAGCCGGGTGTCGTCGACCGACGTCCGGGAAATCCTGCTGGAACAGAGCTACCACGTGGCGACGTTGGACCATGACGCGGAGCGGATCTTCGAGGAGAGCTGGGCGTTCATGGCCAGGCTCGCTCCCGAAGTGGCAGGCGAGAAGGGAATCGCGAGCGGTGGCTGAGCAGCAGGACGGGGAGCGGGAGCCGCAGCCCATCGACGAGGAGGCTGCCTGGGCGGCGATCGTCGCGGGGTACGGGGAGGAGCCGGCGGACCCGCCGGGGGCACGGCCCTTCCGCCGGGTGGAGGATCTGGCGCTGCCGGACCTGCCCGGGGACGAGGGGACGGCCGGGGGCAAGGGGGCTTCGGGAAGCAAGGGGAACAAGGGAAGCACGGGGACGCCTGGAGACAGGGCGACGCCCGGGACGGCGTCCGGAACGACGTCCGGGACTGCCTCCGGAGCCGCGTCCGGAGCGGATCGGGCGGCTTCGGACGGACGTGAGGACGACGGCCGGAGCAGCGGCGACGGCAAGGGCGAAGGGGCGGAGGGGCGGCCGGAAGGGCGCGCGGACTCCTCCTCGGAGGCGGCGGAGAAGCCGGACAAGTTCCGCCGTCCGGCGGCGCCGGACGAGCCCGGAAAGCCGGCGCTCGGTTCGTCGATCGTGTTCGCGCCGGGCGTGGGGCCGGGCGGCCCCCGGGACTACTCGCCGGCCGAACCCGACGAGGGCCATTTCGTCCCGCCGGAGCCGCCGCCACTGCCGGAGGCCGACACGACGACCAAGTTCGCGTGGCTGGCCGCTGCGGGCGGCCCGGTCCTGATGCTGCTCGCGGTGCTGCTCCAGTGGGACATGACCTGGTGGCTGACCACGCTGTGCGTGGGCGGCTTCCTGGGCGGGTTCGTGACGCTGGTGGCCCGGATGAAGAGCGACGACGAGGACGAGGACGGTTTCGACGACCCGGGCCGGGGCGCGGTCGTCTGATCCTTTCCTTCGATGCCCTCCTCGCGCTGTTCGGTGCCGCGGCGCCTCACGGGCTTCGGACAGCTGCGGCGGCCTCCGGCCACCGACCGTCACCCACCCACCGCAGGGATCCGGACCACCGCCACCAACGGGAGATGATCCGTGGCCGCGCACAGGTCGGCGGGGTCGAGGTCCGGTGGGACACCGCAGGCCAGGAACTCGATGCCCGGGGTGGCGAGGACGGCGTCGATCCGGCGGTCGGGCGCGGTGGCCGGGAAGGTGGCGCCGGTGCCCCAGGGGGCGGCCTCGTGGCCGTCCCGCAGTTCCTTGGTCAGCCGGGTCCAGGCCCGGCCGCCGGGGCGTTCGTTGAGGTCGCCGGCGACGATCGTGTACGGGGTGCCGAGCGCGGCCACCTGGTCGAGGAGCAGGCCCGCCTGGGTGTCGCGCTCGTTCGCGTCCAGGCTCAGATGACAGCTGACGAGCCCCACCCGCGCACCGCCGAAGCGGACGACGGCGGTCGCGAGACCGCGCCGGTGGAGGCCGGGAGTGAGGGGCAGGAGCAGGTCCTCGGCGCGTTCCACGGTGGCGCGCAGCGAGCACAGCAGCAGTGGACCGGCGGCGGTCGCGCCGCCGGTCAGGACGACCAGTTCGCTCTTCGCGGCGAGCCGGGCCGCGTGCTCGCGCCAGCGGAAGAAGCGCGGGGCCTCCTGCACGAAGACCAGATCGGGAGCGCAGGCCCGGATCACCCGGGCGAGGGCGTCCTCGTCGTCGCGCATCGAGCGCACGTTGTAGGAGAGGACCCGGACGACGGCCGAGCCGTCCGGCTCGGTACGGGAGCCGGGCAGACCGGCAAGGGCGTGTTTCGAAAGTAGCTCCGTCCGCCCGGAGGGCGGGGCCTGCGGCGTCTGGTGCACTGCGCTCGCTTCGCTCGCTCCGTCTCGGCGCCTTGATTCATCCTTCGGATGCCGAGCAGCATCGCAAGGCGGAGGATCATCCTCGTACTGGACGTACTTGGATGACTCCGACAACGCAGCGAGTGTGCGTGCCAGGCGTCGCGGGCCAGGAGGGACTTTCGAAACACGCCCCAGGCCGCTCCGCGCGCTGATCGCCATGCCGGTCACGATAGACGGCGTGCCCGCCGCGCCACAGAGGGCACGACGGGCACGAGGGTCGCCCAAGGGGCGCGCGCAGGGGCGCGAGGGTCGTGCGGCGGGGGCGGCGGGGGCGGCGGGGCTCAGCCCTGGCGGGCCAGGTCGGCGGCGCCGACCAGACCGGCCTTGTTGCCGAGCTGCGCGGCGAGGACCTGGGCGTGCGGACGGTGCCGGCCGCCGACCAGCCAGCGCCGGAAGGACTTGCGGATCGGGTCCAGGACCAGCTCGCCCTCGTCGGAGACACCGCCGCCGACGATGAACGCCGAGGGGTCGAAGAGCGACGCCAGGTCCGCGAGACCGGCACCGGCCCAGCGGGCCAGCTCGCGGAAGGAGTCGATGGCGACCGGGTCGCCGGCCCGGGCGGCCTCGCTGATGTGCCGGCCCTGGATGCCCTCCGGGGTGCCGTCGCCGAGGCCGAGGAGCACCTCGGCGTTCTCGGGGGTGGCCAGGGCGCGCTGGCGGGCGTAGCGGACGAGGGCGCGGCCGGAGGCGTACTGCTCCCAGCAGCCCTGGCTGCCGCAGCCGCACAGCAGGCCGTCGGGGACGACCCGGATGTGGCCGAACTCGGCGGCCACGCCGAAACGGCCGCGGCGCAGCTTGTTGCCGATGATGATGCCGCCGCCGAGGCCGGTGCCCAGAGTGATGCAGATGACGTCCTCGTGGCCCTGGCCCGCGCCGAAGCGGTATTCGCCCCAGGCGGCGGCGTTGGCGTCGTTCTCGACGACGACGGGGAGGCCGACGCGCTGTTCGACCTTGTCCTTCAGCGGCTCGTGCCGCCAGTCGATGTTGGGGGCGAACAGAACGGTGGCGCGCTTGTCGTCGACGTAGCCGGCGGCTCCGATGCCGACGGCCTCGATCGAGTGGCCCTTGCCCGCCTCGGAGACGGCGGCGCAGATGGCGTCGACGATGCCCTCGGGGGTGGGCGGCGTGGGCACGGTGTGCGTGCCGAGGATGTTGCCCTCCTCGTCGACCACGCCGGCCGCGATCTTCGTGCCGCCGATGTCGACGCCGATGGTGAGTCCCATGTGTCCCTCAGTTCCGGTGGAGCCCCGCGAAGGATCACCGTACCCGAGGCGGAGGGCCGCTCCGGGCTGCGCGGACGGGCTCAGTCGAGGTCGATGTGCTGCCCGGTCGCGGGGCCGTCGTCGTCCGGCCCACCGGGGCCGTCGGGGCCGTCGCTCCGGCCCCGCGGGCCCGGAGTGCCTTCCGTACCCGAAGTGCCCCGCGTGCTCTTCGTGCCACCCGCACCGCTCTCGGCGCTCTCGCCGCCCTTGTCGGTGTGGACGTCGTGGGGGTTGTCCGTACCGGCCGGGCGGGGCGCGCCCGCCTCGTTGGCCTCGCGGGTGTCGCCGCGGGTCCAGCGGGCCTCGTGGCCCTGGACGGCCGAGCGGTAGGCCGCGAGCAGTTCGCCGCCTGCGGCGGCGAGGTGGTCGAAGACCTGCGGGTTGCGTTCGATGACGGGCTCCACCAGCGCCTTGGCCTGGTGGACGACCTGCTGGACGGTGGCCGCGGCCTGCCCCGCGGCGGCGCCGCCGAGCGTGCCGCCGAAGCTCCCGGAGAGCTTGTCGGCGACGGCCTCGAAGAGCTTGCGGAACTCCTCCGCCGGGGAGCCGGGTTCCTCGCCGCGCCGGGCGCGGCGGCGGGCCTTCTCGGCCTGAAGGTCCTCGGCACACGCCTGGGCCCAGGCGTCCGGGTCGCTCTCGCTCATGGCCTCCTCCTTACGTCTCTACGATCGACGGTACACGCCGGGCGGGCGGCTCCAGGAGGGTGCCGATCCGGCCGTCGCCGCAGCGGTCCGCCGCGCTACGGAATGGATCCGGCCGGATCGAGCCGCGCGGGCCCCAGGCGCCCCGACCCGATCCGCCCCACTCAGCGCGTACCGGCCGGCCAGAGTCCCGGGTCCGGGGCGAAGCGGATCCGCAGGTCGCCGTCGACGAGTCCGGCGCCGGTGACCGTGCAGCGGCGCAGCGCCGCGGGCAGCGGCAGAGCGCGCCGGAACGGGCCGACGGAGAGCAGCAGCTCATCGCCGCGCCGGACCAGGCCGAGACCGTCCTTGACGGCGCCGGGCAGCGGAACGTGCCAGACCAGGATGCCGTCCTCGGCGCGCCGGTCCTCGACGGTCCGTACGGGCGCGGCGGCAAGCCCCGGGCCCCCCGTCCCCGTACCGCCGGTCGTGGCGAGCAGGGCCAGGTCGTCGAGGCCGCGCGGGGCGCGCCCGAGGTGCGGCAGCTCGCGCAGGCCGGGGTGTTCCTCGCGCAGGGCGGCCAGGTGGCGGTGCTGTTCGGCGGCGAGGCCGGCGAACCAGGGGTCAAACGAGCCGGCCGGCAGCACCCGGTTGGCGACGACCGTGTCCAGGGCGAGGCCCTGGAGGGCGAGGCCGAGGCGGGCGGTGCGCAGGGTGCCGGTGGCGGCGGGGCCCGGTTCGAGGACGAGCCGGACGGCGGTGTCCGGGGAGTCGATCACATCCTGGACGGCGGCGAGTTCCGCCTCCCAGCGGGCGGTGGTCTCGTACAGCCACTGCGCGGGCAGGGGTACGCCGGCCAGCTGGGCGAGCATCGGGCGCAGCGCGCGGGCGGCCTGGCGTTCGGCGGGCAGGAGCCGGCGCAGATAGCGGCGGAGCTGCTCGGGCAGGGCGAGCAGGGCGAGGGCCTCGGTGACCGGGGGCAGCTCGACGACGGCGAGGTCCCAGTTCCCGGCGGCGGCGTCACGTACCGCCCGGAGCAGCGCGACCTGTCCGCTGCCGGGCAGTTCGGTCAGCTCGGCCTCCTCGAAGGGGGTGGCGCCGAGCAGGTCGAGCGCGGTCTGCGAACGGTCCTGGAAGCCGAGGAACTCACGCCGGAAGTCGCCGGCGGGGTCGGGGACCAGGAGGTGCAGGCTGCCGGTCCCGGCGCCATGGAACGTTTCGCCGCCGCCGGGAGCGGTGGCCGGGGTGTCCAGCGGGACCGGGTGCGGGCGGCCCGCCGGGGCTCCGGCCCCGCCGGCGAGCAGCCCGACCACGCCGTCCGCCGCGCCGCCGGCCGCTCCCCGGGCCGCGGCGGTGACGAACAGCACCCGCCGGCCCGCCCGGGCCTCGGCGAGCGCGGTGCCCGCGGCCACGGTGCTCCGCCCGGCGCCGCCCGTACCGGTGACAAGAATGATCCGCATGCGCCGAACCGTACCGGCGGCCCTGCCCGGCTCGCGGCCCGGTTCCCCTTCAAAGGCCCTCAGGGCCGTCCGGCCGGTTCCCCGCCGGGGCGGGCCGGGCCTAGCCGGACCGGCTGTGCCGGTAAGGGGCCTCGGGTCACTTCCCGGATTCGACGCGCTTCTTCAGGCCCGCGAGGGCGCGGTCGATGATGACCTTCTCGGCCTTGCGCTTGATCATGCCGAGCATGGGGATCTTGACGTCGACGGTCAGCTGGTACGTGACCTCGGTACGGGAGCCGCCGGCCGCCGGGGCGAGCCGGTAGGAGCCGTCGAGGACGCGGAGCATCTGGGACTTGACCAGCGTCCAGCTGACCTCGTCGGTGCCGGTCCAGGTGTACGCGAGGGTGTGGTCGTCCTTGATGGCGCCGGCGTCCAGGAGCAGCCGGACCTGCTCGGCGCGGCCGGCCGCGTCCGTCTTCAGGACCTCGGCCTCCTTCACCTCGCCGGTCCACTCCGGGTAGCGGGCGAAGTCCGCGATGACGCCCATGACCTCGGCCGGGGCCGCCTCGATCGTGATGCTCGAGCTGGTGTGTTCCGCCATCGCGGGGGCTCCTCGTGTGGACGCGATCCGTGTCTGCCAGCAGGCTATCGCGCCGCCCCCGGGCGCCCGTCACCGCTCCGGCCGAGGGCGGTCACGGCCCGGCCGGCCCCGCGACCGCGGCCGTATCCGGGGCCACGGCGGAAACGGCACCGGGTCCGCCCGCCCCCGCCCACCGGCTCCAGCTCCGGCTCCGGCTCCGGCTCCGGCTCACCACTCCAGCGTCCAGGGACGGCCGGTCGCCGCGAAGTGCCCGACGTTCACGCACTCGGTCGCGCCGATCCGCATCCGGCGCACGAGCGGCTGGTGGACATGGCCGAAGAGGGCGTAGCGCGGCCGGGTCCGGCGCACCGCGTCGAGCAGGGCACGGCTGCCGCGTTCGAAGCGGCGGGCGACGGTGTCGTAGGTCAGTTCCGGCACGTCCGGCGGGATGTGCGAGCAGAGCACGTCGACCTCGCCGAGGGCCTCGACCTTGGCGGCGTACTCCTCGTCGGGGATCTCGTACGGGGTGCGCATGGGGGTGGGCAGACCGCCGCCGACGAAGCCGAAGACGAGACCGCCGATCTCGGCCCGCCCGCCGTCGAGGACGGTGGTACCGGGTCCCGCGTACTCGGGCCACAGGCCGGGCATGTCGACATTTCCGTAGGTGGCGTACGTCGGAGTGGGGAAGGCGGCGAACATTTCGGCGTACTGGCGGCGGACGCCCGCCTCGATGGCCTCGGCGCGGTCGACGCCGAGTCCGGCCCAGAGCCTGCGGCCGAGGTCGCGGGCCTCGTCGAAGCGGCGGGCGGTGCGCAGGGCGACGAGGCGGTCGGCGTTCTCGGCGCCGAAGAGGTCGGGGAAGATGCCTCGGCTGTGGTCGGCGTAGTCGAGGAAGAGCACCAGGTCGCCGAGGCAGACGAGGGCGTCGGCGCCGTCCCCGGCGCGGGCGAGGGCCGCCGTGTTGCCGTGCACATCGCTCACCACGTTGATCCGCATGGGGTCAGGGTAGGGGCCGTACGGCGCGAGGGGACCTCCCCCGAATCGGCCGCTTCCGGCCCGGGGCCGCGCCGGGAATCCCCCGTACCCCCGTGGAATGACCTGCTCCGTTTACCTCCGGAAGCCACCCCGCCACACCCCTCCGGCAGGCGCGACCTGCGGTTACTTGGGAGTCGGGAATGCCGTCGACTACTCTGCGGCCAAGAGCGTCAGGGCGGTGTGACGCATGGAACATCTGGCCAGGACCCCCTATCGGGAACCACGTACTGATGGGTAACGTCCGGGCAGTCCAGTCGTGCTCACCCCCACCCTTGAGCACCTGCCCGATCTTGGACCGCACCGGTGCATCACACAGAGCCGTGGCGCCGGCGCCCGATGAGGAGCAGCAGTCTTGCGCGAGTTCAGCCTTCCGGCTTTGTACGAGGTCCCCGCCGACGGGAATCTGACGGATCTCATCCGCCGGAACGCCGCCCAGCACCCAGATGTCGCCGTTCTGGGGCACAAGGTGGGGGGCACCTGGACCGACGTCACCGCGAAGCAGTTCCTCGCCGAGGTCCGTGGGGTGGCCAAGGGTCTGATCGCCGCGGGCATCGAGACGGGCGACCGGGTCGCCCTGCTGTCCCGCACCCGCTACGAGTGGGTGCTGCTCGACTTCGCCATCTGGAGCGCGGGCGCGGTGACCGTGCCGGTGTACGAGACCAGCTCGCCGGAGCAGATCCAGTGGATCCTCGGCGACTCGGGCGCCGCCCTCGCCTTCGTGGAGAACGCGGGGCACGAGGCCTCGGTGGAGTCGGTACGGGCGAACCTGCCGGCCCTCAAGAGCGTGCGGCAGATCGACGCCGACGCGATCGCGAGCCTCACCGCCGAGGGCGCGGACGTCTCCGACGAGACCCTCGACCAGCGGATGTCGGCGGCCAACGCCGACGACCCGGCGACCATCGTCTACACCTCGGGCACCACCGGCCGCCCCAAGGGTTGCGTGCTGACCCACCGCGCCTTCTTCGCCGAGTGCGGCAACACCGTCGAGCGGCTGAGGCCGCTGTTTCGCACCAACGAGTCCTCGGTGCTGCTGTTCCTGCCGACGGCGCACGTCTTCGGCCGGCTCGTCGAGATCGCCTGTGTGATGGCCCCGGTCAAACTGGGCTGTCTGCCGGACATCAAGAACCTCACCGACGAGCTGGCGGCCTTCCAGCCGACCATGATCCTCGGCGTGCCGCGGGTCTTCGAGAAGGTCTACAACGGGGCGCGCGCCAAGGCGCAGGCCGACGGCAAGGGCAAGATCTTCGACAAGGCCGCCCAGACCTCCATCGCGTACAGCCGCGCGCTGAGCACCCCTCAGGGGCCGGGCCTCGGACTGCGGATCAAGCACAAGATCTTCGACAAGCTCGTCTACACGAAGCTGCGCGCGGTGCTCGGCGGGCGCGGCGAGTACGCGATCTCGGGCGGCGCGCCGCTGGGCGAGCGGCTCGGCCACTTCTTCCGGGGCATCGGCTTCACGGTCCTGGAGGGCTACGGCCTCACCGAGTCGTGCGCGGCGACCGCGTTCAACCCGTGGGACCGGCCGAAGATCGGTACGGTCGGCCAGCCTCTGCCGGGCTCGGTGGTACGGATCGCCGACGACGGCGAGGTGCTGCTGCACGGCGAGCACCTCTTCTCCGGCTACTGGAACAACGAGGCGGCGACGGCCGAGGCGCTGGCCGACGGCTGGTTCCACACCGGTGACATCGGCACCCTCGACGAGGACGGCTACCTCACGATCACCGGCCGCAAGAAGGAGATCCTGGTGACGGCGGGCGGCAAGAACGTCGCCCCGGCCGTCATCGAGGACCGGATCCGGGCCCACGCGCTGGTCGCCGAGTGCATGGTGGTCGGCGACGGGCGGCCGTTCGTCGCCGCGCTCGTCACCCTCGACGAGGATTTCCTGGGCCGCTGGGCGGCCGAGCACGGCAAGCCGGCCGGTGCCACGGCGGCGTCGCTGCGCGACGACCCGGAGCTGCTCGCGGAGGTCCAGCGGGCGGTGGACGACGGCAACGCGGCCGTCTCCAAGGCCGAGTCGGTGCGCAAGTTCCGCATCCTGTCCTCGCAGTTCACGGAGCAGGCGGGGCACATCACCCCGTCGCTGAAGCTGAAGCGCAACGTGGTGGCGAAGGACTTCGCCGACGAGATCGAGGCGATCTACACCGTCTGACGGCCCCTCCTCCCGCACGTAGGGGAAACGCCCCGGCCTGATCAGGCCGGGGCGTTTCCCCTACGTGGCGGGGTTCCAGGGGCCGGGTGCCGGGTGCCGGGGTCACCGCGCGGGCGTCGCCTTCGGCACCGGGCGGACGGGGACGTACCTCTGGGTGTCGAACTCGATGACCACCGGCCGCGGTTCGGAGGCCACGTCTGCCCGCACCCGGTACATGGTCCCGTCCTCGCCGACCCAGTAGCGCACGCTGTCCGCCGTACCGGCCTTGCCGCGGGCGTCCGGGCCGGTCATGATGTCCGTCCGCCGGCCGCGCACCTGGCCGGACCCGATCCACGCGGCGCCGTTCTGCCGGAGAAGCTGGGCGTTGTCCGGGCGGTCGCCGCCCAGGCCGAGGACGATGGCCAGCGCACTGTCCAGGGTGTTGCCGGCCGTCCGCAGCGGACGGTCGTACCAGCCGGTCGCGGGCGGCGACGCCGGCGCGGTCGCCGGGGCGTTCGCCAAGGGGTGGAAACGGACGGTGGCGGCCGTCCACTCGATCAGGCCGTCGCCGGACGCGTCGCGTCCGGTTCCGCGCACCACCCCGTACCCCGTCTTCGCGCGGTAGTCGACGGATCCGGTCACGACCAGCCCGCCGGCCGCGCCCGGCACGGTGATCGTCACCGCGCGGCCTTCCGCTTCGTAGTTACGGAACCGCGCGACCGCCAGCCGGTCGGCCTCGTCCGAGGTCAGCACGCGCCGGGCGACGGGCTCGTCGCCGTCGCCGGCAAGGGCGAACGCGAGGGCCACGGCAGCCGCGACGGCGATGCCCGCGCCCGCTGCCATCCAGCGCGTCCGGGGTCGCTTCGCCCCGTGCCGGTCCGCCGCTCCCCGAGGGAGACCTCGCCTGATCCTTATGCTCCGCACGCGGCGGGATGCTAACAGTCGCCCGGCGGCCCAGCCGGCAAATTCCGCTTTCCGACCTGATTGAACGTCAACTTGTGGGATATTGCGGTCGGTTGCTGTGTCCGTAGGGACATAGGACGACAAAGAGGAGTGCCCGTACATGGCGATTCCAAGACTGGCACGCGTGGGGCTGTCCGGTCTGTTACTGATCGGTGGGGCCACCGGCACCATCGCGACAGGCGCCGGGCAGGCCGGCGCCGCCACCTCCGACGGCACACTGACGGTCCAGGTGCTGCGGGACTTCTTCGGCACCGGCGTGATCAACACGACCATGGACGTGCCGCAGCGGGGGATGAAGGTCGACGTCTTAGACCCGGCCGGTCATCACGTCACCGGCACCACGGACGCCACCGGCAAGGTCGTGCTGCCCCCGTCGGCCGAACTGACCGGTGGCCGGTACCGCGTCGACGTCAGCGTCCCGGCGCCGTACGACCGCTACCTGCGGGCGGCGCCCGCCTCCACCGAGGAGAACCACTTCGACAGCTTCACGTCGTTCGTGGACGTCTCCGAGGGCAAGGACGACTCGGTGATCACCGGGGTCTGGGACGCGGCCGACTACGCGCTGGCGGACACCCGCTACTTCGTACCGGTCCAGACCGGCCCCGGCGCGAGCGACACCCGGGCGCTGGTGGCCTTCGGGACGGACTCCCGCGGCACCTGTCCCGCCGACAAGGCCTGCCCGACCGTGCTCGCCACGCAGGAACAGGTGGGGACGACCACGGGCCTTGCCTATGACAGGTACCGCAAACGGCTGTTCCAGGCGGCGTTCGCCCGGCGGTTCGCCGCGTACGGGCCGGAGGGCGGCGACGCGATCTACACCGTGCCGGCCGACGGCGGCGGCGCCCCGAAGCTGTTCGCGAAGGTGCCGGGCGCCACGGCGACGGCGCACGACAGCGCCAACATGCTCAAGGACGCCGGGTTCACCGACGCGCCGGGCAAGGAGAGCATCGGTGGCCTGGCCCTGTCGGAGGACGGCTCGACGCTGTACGCGGTGAACCTGCTCACCCGCAGCCTGGTCAGCTTCGACGCCACCGGGGCGAGCGCCTCGGCGCCGAAGGCCACGGTGCCGATCCCCGACCCGGGCTGCGCCTCGGCCGGCGACTGGCGGCCGACCGGTCTGGCCGTCCACGACAACACCCTGTACGTCGGCGGCGTGTGCAGCGCGGAGAGCACGCGCAAGCGCGCGGACCTGAAGGCCGTCGTCTCCACGTACGACGGCAAGGAGTTCACCCCCGTACTGGACCATCCGCTGACCGCCGAGCGCGGGGATGTGTTCGTCGGCTTCCCGGACCACGAGGCGTCCCGCTTCTGGAACCCCTGGGACACCCGCCTGGAGACCTGGGACAGCAACGTGGTGGGCGCCACGATGATCGGTCCGCAGCCGGAGCTGGCCAGTATGGCCTTCGCCCGCGACGGTTCGATGATCCTCGGCTTCCGCGACCGGCTCATGGACGTCGCCGGCGGGCTCGACCCGAGGCCCGACAAGAACACCCCGCAGGGCGGCATGGCCGGCGGTGACATCACCATGGCCTGCGCCAAGCCCACCGGCGGGTACGCCTGGGAGGGCACCGAGGGCTGCCCGAACCACGCGACTCCCGCCAACGACGGCTTGGAGGCGGAGGGCGTCGTCGAGTACTTCCCCGGCGACTTCTTCTCCGGCCAGACCACCCCGGCCCCGAACCAGCGCGGGCTGCACCAGGAGACCTCGCTCGGCTCGGTCGCCTACATCCCGCAGCAGCAGTGGGTCATCAGCACCCAGATGGACCCGACCGTCCATGTCAGCACCGCCGGTGCCGGCTTCTACGACGTCGCCACCGGGGCGGGACCGGGCAACGACCCGAACGGCAACGCGTACCAGTTCGTCGACGGAAACGGGTTCGGCAAGGCCGGCGGCCTCGGCGACATCGCGTACGCCGCGGCGAACGCGCCGATCCAGATCGGCAACGTGGTCTGGTTCGACGGTGACCACAACGGCATCCAGGACCCCGGGCACGTGCTGCTGCCGGGCGCCACGATCGACCTGCTGGACGCCGACGGCAAGCAGGTCGCCACGACCAGGACCGACGCCGCGGGCGAGTACTACTTCGGCGGGGTCGGCGCGGCGTACGAGCTCACGCCGGGCGCCGACTACACCGTGCGGTTCAACGTGTGTACGGCGGACACCAGCCAGGTGCCCGGCAAGCCGGCGGCCACCGATCTGCGCTTCACGCTCCCGAGGGCCGGTGACGACCGGGCGCACGACTCCAATGTGACGCCGCCGACCACCGGGCAGCTGTGCGACGGAACCGCGCCGGTCACGGCACCCGCGAAGGCGGGAGAGGTCGACCACACGATCGACGCCGGCGTGTACATCCCCGAGGAGACCCCTCCTACCCCCACCCCGACCCCGACGACCTCGGTGCCGCCGACCAGCACCCCGCCGACGCCGGCACCGCCGACCTCCGCGGCGCCGCTTCCCCCCGGCCCGGTCCCGAACGGCGGCGACTCGGGCTCCCTCGCCCACACGGGCACGTCCGGTACGGGCCTGTACCTCGCCCTCACCACCCTGCTGGTCGGCGCGGGCGCGGCCGTCGTCTTCATGACCCGTAAGCGCCGCTCCAGGCTCCACTGATCACCCACGACCGCTGACGGACATCAGCGGGTACCCCTGCGACGGGCCGGTGCGACGCGCCGGCCCGTCGTCGTGACCGCTCGCGGACGCGGTGCGGCGGAGTACCTCCGGAGGCCGGGCGGACAAGGCCCACCACTGAAGACGCTAAAGCAGCTCGCGCAGCCGCTCCGCCAGCAGGTCCCAGCGCCAGCGGTCCTCGACCCACTCCCGGCCGCGCGCGCCCATCCGCGCGCGCAGCTCCGGGTCGAGCAGCAGCGTGGCGACCCGGTCGGCGGTCTCCTCGGCGCTGCCGCCGCGCACCACCCAGCCGGTCTCGCCGTCGAGGACGGCGTCCGGCGCGCCGCCCGAGTCGCCCGCGACGACCGGCAGACCGGTCGCGGACGCCTCCAGGTAGACGATGCCGAGGCCCTCGACGTCCAGGCCGCCGCGCCGGGTACGGCACGGCATGGCGAAGACGTCGCCCGCCCCGTAGTGCGCGGGCAGTTCCTCCCACGGCACGGCGCCGGTGAACCGTACGGAGCCGGCCACGCCGGTGCGGTCCGCGAGCCGGCGCAGGTCCTGCTCGTAGGGGCCGCCGCCGACGATCAGCAGGACCGCGCCCGGGACCCGGCGCAGGATCTCGGGCATGGCGAGGATCAGGGTGTCCTGGCCCTTGCGCGGGACGAGCCGCGAGACGCACACGACCACCGGCCGGTCGGTGAGCCCGAGCCGCTCGCGGATCTCGGCGCCGCCGGAGCCGGGATGGAAGGTCTTCTCGTCGACACCCGGCGGGAGCTGCGTCATGCGCGCCGCGGCGGCCGGGGTGAGCGCCGAGGCGATCCGGGACCGGGTGTACTCGCCGAGGTAGGTGATCGTGTCCGTACCCTCGCCGATCCGCCGCAGCAGCTGCCGGGCGGCCGGCAGCTGGGCCCAGCCCGCCTCGTGCCCGTGTGTGGTGGCGACGATCCGGCGGGCGCCCGCGCGCCGCAGCGCCGGGGCCATCAGGCCGAGCGGGGCGGCGGCGCCGAACCACACCGACGTACAGCCGTGCTCGCGCAGCAGCGCCGTCGCCCGGGCCGTGACGCGGGGGGTCGGCAGCAGCATGGTGGTGCGATCGCGGATCACCGTGAAAGGCTGTTCGAGGTCGAACGCGGCGGTCGCCTCCTTCCCCTCGTCGCTCCGCTTCCACGTGGAGGCGTAGACCACGACCCGCTCGGGGTCGAGACGCAGCGCCATGTTGTGCAGGAATGCCTGGATTCCGCCAGGCCGTGGCGGAAAGTCGTTGGTTACGATCAGGGTCTTGTGCATCGTGGCCGACAGTACCGCGCGCATACGCCGGGCCCGGCACCAGGCCGCGTCCGGAAAGTCCCGCCCCACCGCGCCCGCGGACCGACAGGACAGGAACAGAACAGCGATGACGGCCGGCGCGATAGGCACGGGCACGGGTGCGACGACAGGAGCGTGGAACCGCGCGGTCACGTGGGCACGCTCCGGCGGGCCGCTGCGGGCCGTCGGCCTGTGGAGCCTGACCCGGCTGCTGCTCCTGCTGTGCGTCTTCCGTGTCGTCGTGGTCCCCGGCCCCGATGTGACCAGCGACGTCGAGCAGATCTACCAGGGCTGGTACGAGGTCCTGCGGACCGGTACGTATCCCCTGGACGACATCACCTGGCAGTACCCGCCGGCCGCCGCCCTCGCGATCGTCTCCCCCGCGCTGCTGCCCTTCCTCGGCTACTCCGCCGCCTTCTTCGTCCTCTCGCTGCTGTGCGACGCCCTGGTCTTCGGGCTGCTGCTGTACACCGGCCGCCGGCCGGGGCGCTCCTCGCGCGGCGCCTGGCTGTGGCTGGCCGGGGTGCCGCTGCTCGGGCCGACCGCGTACAGCAGGTACGACCTGATGGTCACGGCGGTCGCGGTCGCCGCGCTGCTCGCGGCCCTGCGCAGCCCGGCCGTGCTCGGCGCGCTCGCCGGGTTCGGGGCGGCGCTGAAGGTCTGGCCGGCGCTGCTGCTCAGCGGCACCCCGCGCGGCCGGGCCACCCTGCGCTCGTGGGCGACGGCGGCGGGCGCGGCGGCCGGAGTGGTCGGGCTGTGCGCGCTCGCGGCGCCCGGGTCGCTGGCCTTCCTCGGTTTCCAGCGGGACCGGGGCACGGAGGTCGAGTCGCTGGGCGCGCTGGTCTTCCATGTGGCCCGCAACTTCGGCTGGCCGGGCGAGGCGCGGATGAACTACGGCTCCATGGAGTTCCTCGGCCCCGGGGTGCCCGTCGTGTCCACGGCGGCGATGGTGCTGACGATCGCCGCGTTCGGCTGGCTGCTGCTGTGGCGGCTGCGGGCCCGGCACCTCGCGGTGACGACGACGGCGGACGCGGCCTTCACGGCGGTGCTGCTGTTCGTCACCACGAGCCGGGTGATCAGCCCCCAGTACATGATCTGGCTGGTGGGGCTCGCGGCCGTGTGCCTGGCGTACCGGGCGAGCCGGATGCGCCGGCCCGCGTATCTGGTGCTGTGGGCGACGGCGGTGACCCAGTTCGAGTTCCCGGTGTGGTTCTCGCATGTCTCGCACAGCGACATCCTGGGCATCGCGCTGCTGCTCGTCCGCAACGGGCTGCTGGTGGCGGCCTCGGTGTCGGCGTGCCGGATCCTGTGGCGCCAGACGGTCACCGAGCCGCGTCTCCTGGCCGGCACGGGGGCGCGGGTCCCGGTCCAGCCGGTCCGGGTGACGGACCGCGCGCCGGAGCGGGCGCCGGAGCGCGAGGACGCCCGGGTCCCGGCCTCCGCGCGGTGAAGTGCCGGGGGCTCGGCTGGGATCAGCCGGGGCCCACCTGGTGGCTCGACCCGGGCCCCCGGGCGGAAGGCCCACCCCCGGGGCTCAGCCGAGCCGTTCGCCGAGGTACGCCCGCCAGCGCGCCGTGAACTCCTCCGGGGTGACGCCGAGCACGTCGTTCATGGCCTTCTCCACCGCGCCCGCGCGCTCCTTGCGGCTGCCCACCGCCCCGTAGAACGCGGTCAGTTCCGTCTCGCCCCACTTGTCGGCGATCATCGCGCAGGCCAGCCAGCCGCCCTCGTAGGCGCGGGCCAGCGCGCCCGCGCCGCCGCCGAAGGCGAAGTCCTTGTCGTCCGGCAGGGCGGCGGGCACCCGGCCGGCCAGCACCTCGCGGGCCAGTTCGGGGGCGGCCGCCGCCGGGGTACGGCCGGAGCCCCGGTAGGCGGCCCAGTCGGCGAAGCCCTCGGAGAGCCAGAGCGGGGTGGCGGCGGTGGTACGGGCGCGGGTGGCGACATGGGTGGTCTCGTGGGTGAGGACGAAACGCCGGCCGAACTCGCCGAGTCCCGCGTACGCCTCCGGGTTGACGATGATCCGGTCCGCGGGCGCCTTCGGGCCGCCGCCGGCCTCGCCGGTGGTGACGGCCGCGATCCCCCGGTACGCGGACGCGGGCGCGCCGAGCAGCCGGCCCATGGCGTTCGTGGACGCCGGGACGATCACCACGACCCGGCCGGCCCAGGGCGAGGGCCAGGCGCCGGAGGCGGCGGGCACGGCGGCGTCGGCCGCGGCGGCGATCTCGGCGAGCCGCTCCCGGCTCTGGCCCACGCCGAGGACCAGGCTGCGTTTCCCCGCCCGGGCGCGGACCACGCCCTGCTGCCAGAGCTGCTGCGGGGCGCCGTCGGCGGCGCGGTCGGCGGTCACGTACCAGCGGCCGCCCTGGTCGGCGAGGTCGAGGATCCGGGTGCCGGTGACGGGACCGGAGTCGTACCCCTCGACGCGGTAGCCGAGTTCGGCGCGGGCGGTGACCCGGCCCGGGCCGGTGCGCTCCACGTCGGTGAGCCGGTAGCTCCAGGCGGCGAGCGGGACGGCCGCGAGCCGTTCGAACTCGGTGCGCGCGGCGGGGACGAGGGCCGGGTCGACGGCGGCCAGATAGCCCGGCTCGTCGCGCGCGAGGAGCGCGCGGGCGCGCTGGTCGAGCAGCCGCTGGATGGCGGGACGGTCCGGGGCGGGGGGCTTGGGGGCGGCGCATCCGGCGAGCGGGAGCAGCACGGCGAGCAGCGCCGCGGCCGCGCCGCGCGCCCTGGGCCGGGTCCGGAATGTCACGCCGTCGATCGTAAGGGGTCGCAGGACCGCGGCCTCAGACGCGCGTGACGACGAGCGGCGAGATCATGTCCACCGGGTCGTAGCGGACCCTGGCGCCGGGGTGGGGCGCGTGGATGACCCGGCCGTTTCCGGCGTAGACCGCGACATGGCTGGCGTCGCCGCGGTAGGTGACGAGGTCCCCGGGCTGGGCCTGGGAGAGCGGGACCCGCCGGCCGGCGGCGCGCTGGGCGGCGGCGGTGCGGGGCAGCGAGATGCCGGCCTGCCGGAACGCCCAGACCATCAGGCCGGAGCAGTCGAAGGACGAGGGGCCGGTCGCGCCCCACACGTACGGCCGGCCGATGGCACTGCGGGCGGCGACGACCGCGGCGGCGGCGCGCGAGGAGCCGAGGTCGCCGAGCGGGGGCAGCGACTCGCCGAAGGCGTCGCGCCCGGAGCGGGAGGAGCGGTCGTAGCCGGCCCGGTCGGCGGCGGACAGCGAGCCGAGCAGCCGGCGAGCCTCGGCGAGCTTGTGCTCGACCACGCGCTTGTGCCGGGTCGCCTCGGCGCGGCTGCGGACCAGTTCGTCGAGGGCGCGGCCGGCCTCGGTGCGTTCCTGGGCCATCCGGCGCAGCTCGCCGCGCAGTTCGCCAAGGACGGTGGCCTGGCGGGCGCCGACCCGGTCGAGGACGGCGGCCCGCTGGAGATAGCTGTCCGGGTCGGCGGAGAGCAGCAGGGCCAGGGCCGGGTCGAGACCGCCGGAGCGGTACTGGGCGTCGGCGACGGCGCCGAGCGCGCCGCGCATCAGGTTGACGCGCTCCTGGCCGCGGGCGAGCCGGTCCTGGGCCTCGGAGACCGTACGGCGCAGCCGGTCGGCGCGCTCCCCGGCCCGGTTGTAGTCCTCGGTGGCCTGCTCGGCCTCCTCGTAGAGCCGGTCGACGGCGGCCCGCGGCGAGCGGGTGGCGTGGGATGCGCCGGCGTCCGGGTCGGCGTGCGCGGGAACCGCGCCGAAGGCCGCGGCCGCGGTGGCCGCTGCTGCGGTGAGGACGGTGACCTTGGTGGGTCGTCGGTGGGACGCCACGGATCGCGCTCCGATCGGCTCGGCAACTGGCGCCGCAGAGAGTAGCCGTTGCTCACCGTGCGTCCAACGAGCCTTTCGGGCACACACAGTGACGCCCCGCCGGAGATCACAGGTCACCGGCGGGGCGTCAGGTCGCTTCGCGTTTCCCTAATCCACTCGTTCGGAGGGCATGTCACCCCGTCCGAAGGGGCAGCGGGAGGCGGCGGGGGTACGTCAGATGCGCACGCCGAACTGGAACGTGCCGAGGTAGTTCATCGACTCGTAGCGGACCGACGCGCCCGGGTGCGGGGCGTGCAGCACGGTGTTGTTGCCCGCGTACAGGCCGACGTGCGAAAGGCCGTTGAAGAAGACCAGGTCGCCGGGCTTGAGCTGGCTGCGGCCGATCTTCACGCCGTCGTTCTGCTGGGTGTAGGTGACCCGGCTGAGGGTGACGCCGGCCTGACGGTAGGACCACTGGGTCAGACCCGAGCAGTCGTACGAGTTGGGGCCCTCGGCGCCGGAGACGTACGGCTTGCCGATCTGGGTGGCGGCGGCGCTGAGGGCGGCGGCGCCGCGCTGCGAGGCCGGCACCTCGTTGCCGAGGCTGACGCGCTGCTCGCTGGCGCCGCGGCTGGCGCGCTGCGTCTCTTCCTGCTGCATCTTGGCGCGCTCGGCCGCGGTCAGCGTGTTGAGCAGCTGCCGCGCCTCGGCGAGCTTGCCCTGGAACTTCTTCTTCTTGTCACCGAGGGACTTGCGGACGTCCTCGAGGTCGGCGAGCTTGCCGGCCGCCTCGGCGCGCTGCTGGGCGAGGGTGCGCTGCTTGGCCTGGATCGTCTGCAGGACGTCGGCCTGCTTGGCGCCCACCTGCTCGATCGCGGACGCCTGGTCGAGATAGGTGTCCGGGTCGGAGGAGAGGAAGAGCTGGAGCGCCGGGTCGATGCCGCCGGAGCGGTACTGGGCGCTGGCGACGGCGCCGATGCTGTCGCGCAGGGTGTTGAGCTCCTCCTGGCCGCGGGCGACCTTGTCCTGGAGTGCGGTGATCTCCTTCTGGAGCTTCCCGCGGCGCTCGTCGGCGGCGTTGTACTGCTCCGTGGCCTCCTCGGCCTCGTGGTGCAGCTTGTCGACCTTCGACTTGACCTCGTCGATCTTCGGCTTCGGGGCCGCCTGGGCTCCGGTCTGGGCGGTGAGCGCGACGGCCGCCGCGGCGGTCGCGGTGAGCACGGTCACGCGGGCGCGGCTCGGCTGTTTGGGACGACGGTGGGACGCCACGGGGGCGAGCTCCTTCTTCCTCGAGCCGCCCGACGGGTCAGCGGCAGGCGGGGACCGACGCCGTCACTCCCGATGAGTGATCAACCGTGCGTAGGTTCGAAGCCGACCCTAGTGACCATCTTGTGATCAGTTCAAATCCCAACGGACAAAATCTCGCTCTTGCGACAACTTATTTATCGACACCGCACAGGCCGTAAGGGATGGTTGACCCTGTGCCCATCAGAAAACGGTCGTACCGGTCAGAAAATGACACGCCGTCATGAGAGGCGCGAAAGCCGCTTCAGCAACAAGGCGGACGCGACCGGCCGCGCGCCCGACTTGGCGACCCCGTCGGCCACTTCGCGGTCGGTGGACACCACGACCACCGGACGGCCGGGCGGCTCCGCCCGTACCAGCTGACGGATCAGCTCGTCGGCCGTCACCCCGGGCTTGGAGAACAGCACCCGCACCCCGCGCGGCGGCGCGAGCAGCACCGGCGCGGCCAGCTCCGCCCCGTCGAAGACACAAGTGACCTCCGCCCCCGAGCGGGCCGCGAGCGCGGAGAGCCCGCCGAGCAGCCGCAGCCGCTGCTTCTCCAGCGGCATCGTCGGATAGCCGGTCTTGGTGACGTTGTAGCCGTCCACCACCAGGTGTGCCTGCGGCAGTTCGAGCAGCTGGTCCAGGAGCGCGGGATCGGTCTCGGACAGCGCGCGGGCCGCGATGTCCTTCGGCGACATCCGGCCCGGCTCCACCGCGTCCACGGTGTCCGCCGGACGCGTCGACACCGGCGGCAGGGCCAGTTCGCGGCGCAGCCCCTGGGCGGCGTCCAGCACCGTGTCCAGGAGTAGCCGCAGCCGCATGTCCTCCGTCGAGCGCCCCTCGCGAGTGGCCCGGCGGCTCGCCTCCAGGGCGGCCTCGACCTCCCCGAGCCGGGCCTTGAGGCGCCGGGACTCGCTCTCGGCCGCGGACACCTGGGCGGCGGCCTCGGTGCGCGCGGTGTCGATCTCGGCCTGGACGCGGCGCAGCGCGGCCTCGCCGCGCTTGACGTCGCTCTGCGCGCCGCGCAGCTTCCGGCGCAGCGTTTCCGTCTCCCGGCGGGAGGCCTCCAGGTCGTGGCGCAGCTGCTCGGTCTCGGTGCGGGCCCGCTCCTTCGCGGCCGCGACCTCCTCGCGCAGCCGCTCCAGTTCACGCCGGCCGGCCTCGTCGGCCCGTTCGGCGTCGGCCCGTTCGGCCTCCTCGCCGGCCGCGGCCACCAGCTTGCTCCAGCCGGCCGGGCGCAGCACATAGGCGGCCGCGGCCACGTCGACCGGGTCCGCGGCGGCGGGCGGGGAGCCGACCTCCAGGGCGCCCGCCAGCTCGGGCAGCGCCTCCCGGACCCGCTCGGCGATCCGCTGACGGAACACCGGATCGCCGGCCAGGGCGGTGGCCATCGCGTTCCCGGCGAACTTGGCCCGCCGGGGGGCGGTGAAACGGGCGTACTGGCGCAGCGGGGCGGGCAGCTCGCCGAGCGTCAGACTGCCGAAGGAGTCCGCGACCAGCGCGATCACCTTGCGCCGTACGGACTCGGGCAGCGGGCGGTCGAGCACCTCGGCGGCCTCGCCTGCCGATCCCGCCGGCGCGTCACCGTGCGCGGGCTGCTCCACGATCCCGTCACCCACTCCCTGTCGTCGCCCTCGCCGGGGCGCCTCGCCCTCGTCGGGCCGCTTCTCAGGAAGCGGCGCCCGGCCTGTCCACCAACTCGATCTGGTCCACCGCGTTGCACCAGCGGCAGCGGACCGATTCGATGGTCTCACTGACCACCTCGCGCTCCTCCACCTTCGGCTCACCTGCGAGGTCCAGATGGACGTACTCGACGACCTTCGACGAGCGGGTCACGTCGAAGCGGGTCAGATTGCCGCACAACGTGCAGCGCCAGCGGGTGTCGGCAGTCGGCTGGGGAACCGTCATCGTGCTGTCCTCTTTCCGTACGAGGCTTAACGGGCCCGCGGTGCGCCGTCGGACTGCGGGAGTGCTGCCCGTAACACTACGGCCTCACGGGTACCCCGCGTCACGGCGAGGCACTCTGTCCCGATGAGCCCCGGTACGCCATGATCTGCCCATGATCGACTGGCGGGGTACGGCCTCGGGGGTACGACGGACCGCGCGGACGCTGCGCGACGGTCCGACCGTCACCTACGGGCTCATCGCCGCCTGCGTGCTGCTCTTCGCGCTGAGCCCGGCCGGCGGTCTGAACCCCTCGTACGGCACGGGCGACACCCTGCTCGCCGCGCAGGGCGCGTACTTCCGGCACTGGGGCGTGATCCCGGACGACCTCGCCCACCTCGGCCGGCTGCGTCCCGGGGCCCTGCTCACCCCGCTCACCGCGCTGTTCGTCCACGGCAGCTGGCTGCATCTGCTCGGGAACATGCTGTTCCTGTACGTGTTCGGCGCGATGGCGGAGAAGCGGATGGGGCCGCTCGAATTCGGCCTGTTCTACCTGGTCTGCGGATATCTGGCGCTGTACGGCTACGCGCTGGCGCACGCGGACAGCGGGCAGACCCTGGTGGGGGCGTCGGGGGCGATCTCGGGGGTGCTCGGGGCCTTCCTCCATCTGTTTCCGCGCTCCCGGGTGACCAGTCTCTTCCCGTTCCTCTTCTTTCTGCCGCTGCGTTTCCCGGCGTGGGTCGTGCTCGTCTTCTGGTTCGCCATCCAGTGGCTGGCGGCGCGGACGGCGGAGGCGGGGCCGGGGGTCGCGTATCTGGCCCATGTCATCGGCTTCGCGCTGGGCTTCCTCTACGCGTGGGTCCGCTTCGGCGGAAAAGGAAGGGTTCGCGCGGCGCTCGCCTCGAAGAAGGGCGGCGGGGACAGGCGGGCTAGAGTGACACCACCAGCCGCGGCCACCGAGGGAGAAAGCCAGCCGTGATCACCGCGATCGTGCTCATCAAGACCAGCGTGGACCGCATCCCGGAGATCGCCGAGGAGATCGCGTCGGTCGACTGCGTCACCGAGGTCTTCTCCGTCACCGGGACGTACGACCTGATCGCCATGGTCCGGGTGGGGCGGCACGACGATCTGGCCGATGTGATCCCCGGCCGGATCTCCAAGATCCAGGGCGTCGAGGGCACCGACACCCATGTCGCCTTCCGCGCCTACTCGCAGCACGACCTGGACGCGGCCTTCGCCATCGGTCTGGAGTCCTGACCCGGGCTGTTCCGACCCGGCCCAGGCCTTTTGCGACCCGGTTCCTTCATACGCGGCATGAAGCCGGCCTCACCCCCGTGGGAGGCCGGCTTCACCCGTCCAGGGGATCCGACGGGTGGTCGGGCTCCCCGGTTTCGGCCGGAGCGTCAGTCCCGGTCCGGGCCGCGGCGGACCAGTTCCCGTACCGCGCCGAGGAACCGCTCCACATGCTCGTCCGGGGTGCCCGCCCCGAAACTCACCCGGACCGCGGCGAGCGCGGAGGCGGATCCGGGGGCGCCGCACTCCCCCGGCTCGGCCGGGTCGCCGCCGAGCAGGACGCGCACCAGCGGGTGGGCGCAGAACAGTCCGTCGCGCACCCCGATGCCGTACCCGGCGGAGAGCGCGGCGGCGAACCGGGAGCTGTCCCAGCCCTCGACGACGAAGGAGAGCACCCCGACCCTCGGGTGGTCGTCACCGAAGAGGGAGAGCACCCGCACCTCGGGCACCTCGGCGAGGCCCGCGCGGAGCGTGGCGATCAGCCGGCGCTCACGGGCGACGAGCCGGTCGAAGCCGGCCTCGGTCAGCGCCCGGCAGGCGGACGCGATGGCGTAGGCGCCGATGACATTGGGCGAACCGGCCTCGTGCCGGGCGGCGGTGGTGTGCCACTGGACGTCCACTCCCCCGTCGGCCCGGCGGGCCACCGTACGGGAGGCGCCGCCGCCCGCCAGATAGGGCTCGGCCTCCTGGAGCCAGTCGGCCCGGCCCGCGAGCACGCCGGAGCCGAAGGGCGCGTACAGCTTGTGCCCGGAGAAGGCGACCCAGTCGACGCCCAGGTCCCGTACGGAGACGGGGTGATGGGGGGCGAGCTGGGCGGCGTCGAGGACGATACGGGCGCCGTGCGCGTGGGCGGCGGCGGCCAGTTCGCGCACCGGCCACAGCTCGCCGGTCACATTGGACGCCCCGGTCACACAGACCAGCGCCGGCCCGTGCGGCTCCCGGTCGGCCAGTGCCCGCTCCAGGGTGGTGACGGCCTCGGCGGGATCGCGGGGCGCGTCGAGGACGGTGCGGCGGGCATCGCCCCAGGGCAGCAGCGCCGCGTGGTGCTCGGTCTCGAAGACGAAGACCTCGCAGCCGGCAGGCAGCGCGCGGGCCAGCAGGGCCAGCGAGTCGGTGGTGGAGCGGGTGAAGACGACCTGGTCGCCGGGGCGGCAGTCGAGGAAGCGGGCGATCTCGGCACGGCTGTTCTCGAAGAGGTCGGTGGACAGCTGGGAGAGATGTCCGGCGCCCCGGTGGACGCTGCCGTAGTACGGGGCGTACGCGGCGACGTCGTCCCACACCCGCTGGAGGGCCGGGGCGCTGGCCGCGTAGTCGAGCGCGGCATAGGTGATCTCGCCGCCGTCGGCGAGCGGGACGGTGACGTCGCGGCCGAGGACGGGCAGCGGGGCGTCGCCGCCGCGGCAGGGGTCGGCGGAGGAATCGGCCGGGGCGCAGGCGGTGGAGTCGGCGGCCGGGGCGGGGGCGGTGGAGTCGAGGACGGCGGCGTTCGGGTACGCGGACATGACGGTGTCTCCCGGGAGGAAAAGGGCGCGCGAAGGCGTACGCGGACATGCGCGGACGTACGAGGGCCCAAGCGAAGGCCCGTGCGACGGCTCGTGTGGCGAGGGCGCGCGAAAGGGGCGCCGCGCACGGGTGCTGACGGAGGGGGAGGGGCCGAGAAGGCGGGAAACCGCCCGGCCCTAACGCATTCGCTGGCTCACGAGACACCGCTCCCTGGAGGACCAAGGACCCCGGGTGGTGCTCAGGGGTCCGCGCTTGCCGTCGGCTGCTGCACGTACGGCCTGGTCTTCACCCGGGGCACCCCGCCACGGACGGAGGGTTGCCGGACAGCCAGCCGGGGCTTTGTCGCTGTCACTCATGACCTGCCGGAAAACCTATGCCGTCGGCTCGGGACGACGCAACCCCGTCCCGGAATCCGGAACGGGGTCGCGCAGGTGTTCTGTTCGGAGCGGCTCGGGGACGCTCGGGAACGCTCAGGCGTGGCTGGCGGCGACCCACCGCTCCAGGGCGCGCCGGGCGGCCCCCGAGTCGATGGACTCGGCGGCCCGGTCCATGCCGGCCCGCAGCCGCTCCGTCAGGGTGCCCTCGCCCGGCTCCACGGCGACCAGGGCGGCCGCCGAGTTGAGCAGGACCGTGTCCCGCACCGGACCGGTCTCGCCGGCCAGGACCCGGCGGGCGACCTCGGCGTTGTACGTGGCGTCCGCGCCGCGCAGCGCCTCCAGCGGCACCAGGTCGATGCCGACGTCGCGCGGGTCGAAGCGCTCCTCGGTGACCGTGCCCCCGGCCACCACCCACACCCGGGAGGTGGCGGTGGTGGTCAGTTCGTCCAGTCCGTCGTCGCCCCGGAAGACCAGCGCGGAGTTGCCGCGTTCGGCGAGCACCCCGGCCACGATGGGCGCCATCCGGGGGTCGGCGACGCCGACCGCCTGGGCGCGTACCTGGGCCGGGTTGGTCAGCGGGCCCAGCACGTTGAAGGTGGTGCGGATGCCGAGCTGGCCTCGGGCGGCGGCGACATGGCGCAGCGAGGGGTGGAACTTCACCGCGAAGCACATGGTGATGCCGGCTTCCTCGGCGACCTCGGCGACCCGGCGCGGCGTCAGGTTCAGATTGACGCCGAGCTTCTCCAGGACGTCGGAGGAGCCGGAGGCGGAGGACGCGGCCCGGTTGCCGTGCTTGACGACCTTGACCCCGGTGCCGGCCACGACGATCGACGACATGGTGGAGATGTTGACCGTCTTGGCGCCGTCGCCGCCGGTGCCGACGATGTCGACGGCCGGGCCGGGCACCTCGATGACGTTGGCGTGCGCGTACATCGTGCGGACGAGACCGCTGATCTCCGCGACCGTCTCGCCCTTGGCCCGCAGCGCCACCATAAATCCGGCGATCTGCGCGTCGGTCGCCTCGCCGCGCATGATGAGGTCCATCGCCCAGGCCGTGTCGTCGGCGGACAGGTCGTGGCCGTCGAGCAGGCCGTTCAGGAGGACGGGCCAGGAGCGGCCCGCCGCGATGTCGCCTCCAGCGGGTTGCACAGCGCTCATGGTCGCTCCTGTGTGTACGTACGAATGGGACCGGTGGCCCGGCCGGTCTCCACCCTATCGATCCCCGGGTACGGCAAAGAGCCCCGTCCATCGAATGGACGGGGCTCTCACCGTGGCGACCTCGGGTCCGGAGCTTTACGCCCCGGGGGTCGGGAGTCCTACGGGATCAGTGGTGGCCGTGGCCGCTCTCGATCTCCTTGAACTCCTCGGCGGTGGGCTTGGCGATCTGGTTGTCCCCACCGTAGTAACCCCGGTTGAGCTTGACCCGGAGCTTCTCCATGCGGCCGACCTTGCGCTCCACACCGTTCTCGTCGACGGCCGGCGGCAGCGCGGCGGCGTCGTACTGCTCGTGGGCGGTGAGCTTGTAGCGCTCGCCCTGGCTGAGCGGCTGGTGCACCTCGACGAACTCACCGTGCGGCAGGCGCTTGATGATGCCGGACTCGCGTCCGTGCAGCACCTTGTCCTTGTCCCGGCGCTGCAGGCCGAGGCAGATCCGCTTGGTGATAACGAAGGCGATGACCGGTCCGAGGAAGAAGAAGATCCGGACGAACCAGGTGATCGCGTTGATCGACAGGTGGAAGTGGGTGGCCCAGAGGTCGTTTCCACCACCGACCAGCATGACCATGTACGCGGTGATCCACGCGACACCGAAGGCGGTGCGCGTCGGCGCGTTGCGCGGGCGCTGCGAGATGTGGTGCTCGCGCTTGTCGCCGGTGATCCAGGACTCGATGAACGGGTAGACACCGATCACACCGAGGACGACCGGGAAGATCGCCAGCGGGATCATCACACCGAGGACCAGCGTGTGGCCCCACAGGTTGATCTCCCAGCCCGGCATGACACGGATCAGACCCTCGGCGAAGCCCATGTACCAGTCGGGCTGGGCGCCGGTGGACACCTGGTCCGGGCGGTACGGGCCGATGCCCCAGATCGGGTTGATCGAGGCGACGGCCGCGACGACCGCGATCACACCGAAGACCAGGAAGAAGAATCCTCCGGCCTTGGCCATGTAGACCGGCATCAGCGGCATGCCGACGACGTTCTTGTTCGTCCGGCCGGGGCCCTCGAAGTGCGTGTGCTTGTGGACGAACACCAGGATGAGGTGAGCGACCACCAGGCCGAGCATGATGCCCGGGAGCAGCAGCACGTGCGCCGAGTAGAACCGGGCGACGAAGTCGCCGCCGGGGAACTCGCCGCCGAACAGGAACATCGACAGGTACGTACCGACGATCGGCACCGACAGGATGGCGCCCTGCATGAAGCGGACACCGGTGCCGGAGAGCAGGTCGTCCGGGAGCGAGTAACCGGTGAAACCGGTGAACATGCCCAGGAAGAACAGCAGGAAGCCGAACAGCCAGTTGATCTCACGCGGCTTGCGGAAAGCACCCGTGAAGAACACGCGCATCATGTGCACGAACATGCCGGCGAGGAAGATCAGCGCCGCCCAGTGGTGGATCTGCCGGATCAGCAGACCACCGCGCACCTCGAACGAGATGTGCATGGTCGAGTTGAACGCCTCGGACATCAGCTGTCCCTGAAGCGGGACGTACGGTCCGGTGTACTCCACCTCGTTCATCGACGGGTGGAAGAACATCGTCAGATAGACGCCCGTCAGGATGATGATGAGGAAGCTGTAGAGGCAGACCTCGCCCAGCATGAAGGACCAGTGGTCCGGGAAGATCTTCCGCAGGTTGGCCTTGGCCAGCGAGTAGATCCCCAGGCGGCCGTCGGCCCAGTCGGCGACCCGCTCACCACGGGAGGCCGGCTTCTTCTGCGTATCAGTCACGGTACTCATCCGCGCTCCCAGAATGCAGGACCGACGGGCTCTTCGAAGTCGCCGAGCGCTTCGAGGTAACCCTTGTCGTTCACGCCGATCCGCAGCTGCGGCAGGGCGTGGCCGGCCGGGCCGAAGATGACGCGCGCGCCGTCGGACAGGTCGAAGGTGGACTGGTGGCACGGGCAGAGCACGTGGTGCGTCTGCTGCTCGTACAGGGAGATCGGGCAGCCGACGTGGGTGCAGATCTTGGAGAACGCGACGATGCCCTCGTGCGACCACTCGAGCTCGTTCTTGTCCTTGATGTCCTCCGGCTGGATCCGGACGATCATCAGGGCGGCCTTGGCGATCTCGGTCTGGAAGTGCTCGTCGTGGACCGTCAGGCCCTCGGGCATCGCGAACGTCAGCGAACCGACGGCGACGTCCTCGGGACGCAGCGGCTCGTTGGTGTTCATGTTGATGAGCTGCTTGCCCTTGGCCCACAGCGTGCTGCGGAGCTTCTTCTCGGGCAGCGGACCCATGTCGCGCAGCAGGACGATGCCGGACAGCGGCACCATCGCGAGCGCTCCGAAGAGCGTGTTGCGGATGAGCTTGCGACGGCCGAAGCCGGACTCGGCGGCACCGGCCGCGAAGTCCGCCATGACCTTGGCCTTGACGTCCGGAGTCGCCTCGATCGGGTGACGCTCGTCGGCGACCTCGACGTCGGACATCAGGGTGCGGGCCCAGTGGACCGCGCCCGCGCCGATGAAGAAGAGCGCCGCGCCGAGGGTCAGACCCAGGGCGAAGTTGAGCGCGGACACCCGGCCGAACGGCCAGATGTAGACGATCTGGTCGACCGGGAAGATCACGTAGGACGCGATGAACCCGATCGTGGCCAGCATCGACAGCGTGAACAGGAAGGCGACCGCACGCTCGGACCGCTTGGCGGCCCGCTCGTCGATGTCCTGGATACGCGGCTTGTGGGGCGGAAGGCCCGGGTCGGCGAACGGGTCGTCGGCGACCTTCACCGCGCCGTGCGCGGTGTCCTGCGCGGTCGGCAGGTTCTCTTCAGGATTCTCTTGGGTACTCATGACTTCTTGGCCTTAGCGGTGTGGGCCGCGACCCAGATGGCAACTGCGATCAGTGCGCCCAGGCCGAAGATCCAAGCGAACAGACCCTCGCTGACGGGGCCGAGGCCACCGAGCTTGAGACCACCCGGGTTGTCGGCTTCGTCACTGTTGACAGCCTGGACGTAGGAGATGATGTCCCTCTTCTGCTGCTCCGGCATGGTGGTGTCGGGGAAGGAGGGCATGTTCTGCGGGCCGGTCTGCATGGCCTCGTAGAGGTGCTTCGGGTCCACGCCGTCGAGGGTGGGGGCGTACTTGCCGTGCGTCAGCGCGCCACCCTCACCGGTGAAGTTGTGGCACTGGGCACAGTTGGTACGGAACAGCTCGCCACCGCGGGCGACGTCCGCACCCTCGGGGCTGTACTGCCCCTTGGTCGGCGTGATCGGGCCGGCGCCGAGAGACGCCACGTACGCCGCGAGCTGATCGATCTCAGCCTGCGTGTAGATGACCTTCTTCCTCGGAACCTGGGCGCCCGGCTGCTGCGCGGGCATACGGCCGGTGCCGACCTGGAAGTCCACCGCCGCCGAGCCCACGCCCACGAGCTGCGGACCGTCAGAGGTGCCCTGACCGCCGGTTCCGTGGCAGCTGGCACAGCCGACGGCGTAGAGCTTCTTGCCCTCCTCGATGGCGAGGGACTGGGCGGTTTCATCGGCCTTGGCCGTGCCCGCGGGCGCGAACGCGGCGTACAGCCCCCCAGTTGCCGCCAGCGCGAGAAGTAGGACGACGACCGCCGCCAGCGGATGGCGTCGTCGTGCGGAGAGCTTTTTCACGGATTACCCCGGTGTCAGGATCTTCTGCGTCGATGCTTGCTGGATGATTCGCTCCACCTTGGGGTGGAGCCCGATTACTTGATCAAGTAGATCGTGGCGAAGAGGCCGATCCAGACGACATCGACGAAGTGCCAGTAGTAGGACACGACGATGGCGGCGGTTGCCTGCTCGTGAGTGAACCTCTTGGCGGCGTACGTCCGGCCGAGGACCAGCAGGAAGGCGATGAGACCGCCCGTCACGTGCAGGCCGTGGAAGCCGGTGGTCAGGTAGAACACCGTGCCGTACGGGTCGGAGGAGAGCGAGAGCCCATCCTTCTTCACCAGGTCGGTGTACTCGAAGACCTGACCGCCAATGAAGATCGCGCCCATCACGAACGTGAGGATGAACCACGCCCGGAGCTTCTTCACATCACCGCGCTCGGCAGCGAAGACGCCGAGCTGACAGGTGAGAGAGGAGAGCACCAGGATCGCGGTGTTCGTCCCGGAGAACGGGAGGTTCAGCGCATGCGCCTTTTCCGCCCAGAACTCGGGACCCATCACGGATCGCAGGGTGAAGTACATCGCGAAGAGGGCCGCGAAGAACATCAGCTCGGAACTCAGCCAGATGATGGTTCCGACGCTGGTGAGGTTCGGTCGATTGACCGACGGGTGCGCGTGCCCGGTATCTACTGTCGTTACTGTCGCCACGCCGACATTATGTCGGTCCCTTATCCCGCCCTCACTCCGGGGGGTGCCGTTCGGAGTGTCCGAGGCCTGTGTCCAGCCCGAACGGCCCATCGGAGCGGGCCTCCACCACCCTTCGAACGGGTGTTGAACGGCTGTTGACGCGGGGTGGTCCGGAGTAGCATCCCGCGCAACGACCGACCACCTTCACGGAGGAACGATGCAGTCGAGCACCACGGTTCTGGTCTACAGCGACGACGCGAACACCCGCGCCCAGGTGCGCCTCGCGGCCGGGCGCAGGCCCGCCGCCGATGTTCCCCCGGTCGAGTTCGTGGAGTGCGCGACGCTGCCCGCCGTCCTGGCGGCGCTCGACGCGGGCGGCATCGACGTGTGCGTCCTGGACGGCGAGGCGGTGCCGGCCGGCGGGATGGGCGTGTGCCGCCAGATCAAGGACGAGGTCTACCGCTGCCCGCCGGTCCTGGTCCTCATCGGACGCCCGCAGGACGCCTGGCTGGCCACGTGGAGCCGCGCGGACGCGGCAATCACCCATCCGGTGGAGCCGGTCGAGCTCGCCCAGTCCCTGGCGGCCCTCCTGCGCACCCGCCTGGCGGCGGTGGCGGCGTACTGACCGGGCGCCGCGGGGCGGGTCATCGCACCTGAGTGCGAGCCCGCCCCGCCACCTCGCACTCATGCGGGCTCATCCGGCACCGCGAGTGCGGGCCGCCCGGGTGGGTGCGGCGCTGGGGCTGGGCCCGCCCGTAGGCGAGACGGCTGGTGCGCGGCCCGTACGGGCGCGAGGCGGCTACGGGTGAGCGCATGTTGTTTGCGCAGCGTTGGCCTTTTTTGTGCCTCGGTTCGCCTCCGGGGTGCTGGAGTCGGACTCACAGCACCGATCGTGCTCGGCCCACTCGTTCCTCGCGGGCCTGTGCGCGTTCGGCACTGTTCCCCCGACGCACCCCTTCGGCTCACTCGGCCGTACGCGGCGACCTGCGGTCAGGCGTGACGGCAGGGAAGCGGCCCGCACTCACAGGGACAGAGACCCGCATGTAGGCGTGACGGCAGGTGCCTGGCCCGCACGTGCGCGAGGCGGCTACGGGTGAGCGCATGTTGTTTGCGCAGCGTTGGCCTTTTTTGTGCCTCGGTTCGCCTCCGGGGTGCTGGAGTCGGACTCACAGCACCGATCGTGCTCGGCCCACTCGTTCCTCGCGGGCCTGTGCGCGTTCGGCACTGTTCCCCCGACGCACCCCTTCGGCTCACTCGGCCATAGGCCGGCCCGGTAGCTCTGACCTCGTCAGGTGCGCGGCCCGCACTCGCGGTGCCTCCGGGGCGGGCCCGCACGAGTGCGAGGCGGCAGGGAAAATCAGATGGAGGGGCGCAAGCGGGCCTTCGCGTCCGCCGTCGCGTTCGGGTCCGTGCCGTCCTTCACGAGGGCGCTGCCCTTGCGCCACTCGTCCCACTCCATGTTCCAGTCCCCGTAGCCGTTGCCGAAGGTGTCCATGGTGTCGCCGTAGCTGTTGACGACGGTGACGAGGTCGCCGGGGGTGATGTTCTCGTAGAACCAGGCGGCGTTGCCGGTGGACATGCCGACGCAGCCGTGGCTGACGTTGGCGGCGCCCTGGGAGCCGACGGACCAGGGGGCGGCGTGGACGTATTCGCCGCTCCAGGTCACTCGGGTGGCCCAGTAGACGGGCAGGTCGTAGGAGTCGGAGGTGCCTTCGGAGATGCCGATGCTGGTGCCGCGCATGCGGACGAAGTACTCCTTGCCGAGGACCACCTTGATCCCGTTTCGGGTGGAGTAGCCCGGTTTTCCGGTGGTCACCGGAATGGTGTTGATCACTTCTCCGTTGACTTTGAACGTCAGGGAGTGGTCGCTCGCGTCCGTGATGGCCTCGACGCGGTCGCCGGTGGTGATCTTCAGAGGGTGCGAGGCGCCGCCGTAGAGCTTGTCGCCGATCTTCAGGCCGTCGAGGTTGCCGGTGACGGTGATGGTCGCGTCGTTCGGCCAGTACTCCTTGGGGCGGTAGTGGAGTTCCTTGTCGTCGATCCAGTACCAGGAGCCGGTCACGGCGGGCACGGAGCGGACCTTGAGGGCCTGTTCGACGATCGCGCGGGACGCCTTGTCCTTCACCGGGAGGCTCAGTTCGGCGGTGATCGGCTGTCCGACGCCGTACTTGCCCTCCTCCGGGCCGAACGTGGCGGTGAGGGCCCGTTTGGCCGCCGCCGTCTCGTACGTCAGCGTACGGGCCCCTGGAGCGCCTTCCTCGTCCTCGGTGGCCACCTTGACGGTGTAGCGGGCTCCGGCCGACAGGGAGCCCGTGGAACGCCATTTGCGGCCGTCCGCGGTGAGTTCGCCGGCCAGGTGGTGCCCGGTCTCGTCGACGGCGCTGACGTCGGTGATGCGGCCCTCGTCGCCCTTGGAGCTGATCTCCAGGGGTTTGTCCGGGTCGGCCTTCCTCTTGCCCGTCGGCGCGTTGTAGGAGATCTGGGCGGCCGCGTCGTAGGGCCGTGCCGCCGACGGGCGGTCCGCGGAGCCGGCACACGCGGTGGCGGCCGCGGTGACGGCGAGGACCAGCAGGGTGCAGCTCCGGGCAGTCCGGGCGCGCGGCATGTCGTTCATGGGCTCACGGTAGGAACAATCCCCCGGGGTGGCGCGCCGGATGACGCAAACGAGGGGCCCCCTCGCTCCGTCGGACGAAGCGAGGGGGCCCCTCGGGGTGTTGCGGGTGTCACGGGGTACTGCCGGCCGTGCTACTGGTTCTGGTTCTCACCGCGGTAGAACTCGAAGACCCAGCCGAAGATGCCGACCAGGATCAGCGGCGCCGAGAAGTACATCAGCCACCAGCCCATCGCGACACCCAGGAAGGCGAGCGCGCCACCGGCGGCCAGCGACAGCGGCTGCCAGCTGTGCGGGGCGAAGAAGCCCTGCTCGCCGGCCTCGTCCGCGACGTCGGCCTCCTTGTCGTCCTGCGCCATCTCGTCGACCCGCTTGGCCGTGAAGGCCAGGTAGTAGCCGACCATGATGCACAGACCGAACGCCAGGAACAGCGCCGTGGTGCCGACCGCCTCCTTCGCCCAGACGCCGTAGACGACGGCCACGGCGAGGATGAAGACGCTCAGCCAGATGAACATCTTGCCCTGGATCTTCACTTGCCGGCCTCCTTGCCACCGGTGAGGGCCGCCACCTCGGTGTGGTTCTCGAGCTGGTCCACAGCCGCGATCTCAGGGTGGTGCAGGTCGAAGGCCGGGGATTCGGAACGGATCCGCGGCAGGGTGAGGAAGTTGTGCCGCGGCGGCGGGCAGGACGTCGCCCACTCGAGCGAGCGGCCGTAGCCCCACGGGTCGTCGACCTCGATCTTCTTGCCGTACTTGGCGGTCTTCCACACGTTGTAGAGGAACGGCAGCATCGACAGACCGAGCAGGAAGGACGCGATCGTCGAGACCGTGTTCAACGCGGTGAAGCCGTCGGCGTCGAGGTAGTCCGCGTAACGGCGCGGCATGCCCTCGGCACCCAGCCAGTGCTGCACCAGGAACGTGCCGTGGAAGCCCACGAACAGCGTCCAGAAGGTGATCTTGCCCAGGCGCTCGTCCAGCATCTTGCCGGTGAACTTCGGCCACCAGAAGTGGAAGCCGGCGAACATCGCGAAGACGACCGTACCGAAGATCACGTAGTGGAAGTGCGCGACCACGAAGTACGAGTCGGTGACGTGGAAGTCCAGCGGGGGCGCGGCCAGGATGACGCCGGTCAGACCACCGAAGGTGAAGGTGACCAGGAAGCCGACGACCCAGAGCATCGGGGTCTCGAAGGACAGCGAGCCCTTCCACATCGTGCCGATCCAGTTGAAGAACTTCACGCCGGTCGGAACGGCGATGAGGAACGTCATGAAGGAGAAGAACGGCAGGAGCACGCCGCCGGTCGCGTACATGTGGTGGGCCCACACGGTCACGGAGAGACCGGCGATGGCGATCGTCGCGGCGACCAGACCGATGTAGCCGAACATCGGCTTACGGCTGAAGACCGGGATGATCTCGGAGACGATGCCGAAGAACGGCAAGGCGATGATGTACACCTCTGGGTGTCCGAAGAACCAGAAGAGATGCTGCCAGAGCAGGGAACCGCCGTTGGCCGCGTCGAAGACGTGGGCACCGAACTTGCGGTCCGCCTCAAGGGCGAAGAGCGCAGCCGCCAGGACCGGGAAGGCGAGCAGGACCAGAACACCGGTCAGCAGCACGTTCCAGGTGAAGATCGGCATACGGAACATCGTCATGCCCGGAGCGCGCATGCAGATGATCGTGGTGATGAAGTTGACCGAACCGAGGATCGTGCCGAAGCCGGAGAAGGCCAGACCCATGATCCACATGTCGGCACCGACACCCGGCGAGCGGACGGCGTCCGACAGCGGGGAGTAGGCGAACCAGCCGAAGTCGGCGGCACCCTGCGGGGTGAGGAAGCCGGCCACGGCGATGATCGAGCCGAAGAGGTACAGCCAGTAGGCGAACATGTTCAGCCGCGGGAACGCCACGTCGGGCGCACCGATCTGAAGCGGCATGATCCAGTTCGCGAAACCGGCGAACAGCGGCGTCGCGAACATCAGCAGCATGATCGTGCCGTGCATCGTGAACGCCTGGTTGAACTGCTCGTTCGACATGATCTGCGTACCCGGACGGGCCAGCTCGGCGCGCATGAAGAGCGCCATGAGTCCGCCGATACAGAAGAACACGAACGACGTGACGAGGTAGAGGCTACCGATCGTCTTGTGGTCAGTGGTGGTCAGCCACTTCACCACCACACTGCCGGGCTGCTTGCGCCGGACGGGGGTCTCGTTCTCGTACGAGTCCTCCGCCGCGGCCGCACCCTGGGGTTCGTTGAGGATGCTCACAGTAGGTTCTTCTCCGCATTCCTGGCCGGGTCCGTCTGCTCAATGCCCGACGGGATGTAGCCGGTCTGCCCCTTCTCCGCCAGCTCCTTCAGGTGCTGCTGGTAGCGCTCCGGGGAGACCACCTTGACGTTGAAGAGCATCCGGGAGTGGTCGACACCGCACAGCTCGGCGCACTTGCCGAGGAAGGTGCCTTCCTGGGTCGGGGTGACCTCGAAGGCGTTGGTGTGACCCGGAATGACGTCCTGCTTCATCAGGAACGGAACCACCCAGAAGGAGTGGATGACGTCACGCGAGGTGAGGATGAAGCGGACCTTCTCACCCTTGGGCAGCCACAGGGTCGGGCCAGGGTTTCCGGTCTGCGGGTTCCGGGTGCCGGGGATGCCGGCGTCGTAGACGCCGCCCGCGTTCGCCGGGAACTCCTCCTGGAACTTGTCCGGGATCGCCGAGAGGTTCGGAGCCGTCTTGGCGTCACCGGTCACACCGGGCACGTTCTCGATGTAGTTGAAGCCCCAGCTCCACTGGTAGCCGACCACGTTGACCGTGTGGGCCGGCTTCGGGGAGAGCGTGAGGAGCTTCGACTGATCACGCGCGGTGAAGTAGAAGAGCACCGACACGATGATCAGCGGAGTGATCGTGTACAGCGCCTCGATGGGCATGTTGTAACGGGTCTGCGGAGGAACCTCGACCTTGGTGCGGCTGCGCCGGTAGAAGATGGCGGCCCAGATGATCAGGCCCCACACCAGCACACCGACGGTGAGCGCGGCGGCCCAGGATCCCTGCCACAGGGACAGGATCCGGGGGGCCTCCTCGGTCACCGGGGTGGGCATACCAAGTCGGGGGAAGTCTTCCCAGTTGTACGAGCAGCCAGTGGCTGTCGCCAGGACCAGGCCCGCAGTCAGCACCTGCGGCAGCTTCCGCCGCATCGGGCGCCGCGACGAGCGGTCGGAGCCGTTGGGACTCACGTAGCGCCTTCCCGAGAGTCTCGGCCCGCGCTGGTCGGCTACGGCCGTCCGTCTCGCTGGTCGGTCGCCGCCCCGGCCGCGGGCAGGGGTTTGGATGTTTATGCGGACCAAACCCTACTGGACGCTATTTGGGGTCGCGCGGGGAGGGTGCCCAACGCGCCGCCCGAGCCCCCGAAGGGGTGGCCCCTGGCGTGTCGGGGCCCGTCCGGCCTGGGCCGGACGGCCCTCTGGCACCGGGCCGGAAGGGGCTTTTGACGAGGTGTCGCTCACTCGGGGGAGGGAACGGACGGATTGATTCCGCCACGATCCCGGCCGGGGGTCCGGCGGGGGGCGGCGCGGCTCCCGCGAGGTTTGGCGAAGTCTTGGCCAAGTGGCGGCCGGGCTCCGTGAAGCCCTGGTGGGATCCATGCGGGATTTCATGGATTTTATACGGATTCCTCACGGCTTCAGGCTGCCGTGGCGGTGTACTCCGGCCCGCCTCCGGCCCGTCCCCGGCTTCGCGCAGGCCCCCCGCCGCCCCACCCCCGCCGGACGACCGGAGCCCGCGAGGCCGGGGATAGCGTGGGCGGATGCCGTACTTCGACGCCGCATCGGCGGCTCCGCTGCACCCCGTCGCCCGCCAGGCCCTGCTGGCCTCCCTGGACGAGGGCTGGGCCGACCCGGCCCGGCTGTACCGCGAGGGGCGGCGGGCCCGGCTGCTGCTCGACGCGGCGCGCGAGGCCGCCGCCGAGGCGGTCGGCGCTCGCCCCGACGAACTCGTTTTCACTCCTTCGGGGACGCGCGCCGTCCACACGGGTGTCGCCGGGGCGCTGGCGGGCCGTCGCCGGGCCGGGGACCGGCTCGTGGTGTCGGCGGTCGAGCACTCCTCCGTGCTGTACGCGGGCGAGGCGCACGCGGCGGCGGGCGGGACCGTCACCGAGGTGCCGGTGGGGCGGTCGGGCGCGGTGGACCCGGAGGTGTTCGCGGCGGCACTGGACTCCCGTACCGCGCTGGCCGCCCTCCAGTCGGCCAATCACGAGGTGGGCACCGAGCAGCCGGTGGCCGAGGCCGTGGCGGCCTGCCGGGCGGCGGGGGTGCCGCTCCTGGTGGACGCGGCCCAGTCGCTGGGCTGGGGGCCGGTGCCGGAGGGCTGGTCGCTGCTGACCGCGAGCGCGCACAAGTGGGGCGGTCCGGCCGGGGTCGGGCTGCTCGCGGTGCGCAAGGGGGTCCGGTTCGCCCCGCAAGGCCCGGCGGACGAGCGGGAGTCGGGCCGGGCGCCCGGGTTCGAGAATCTGCCCGCGATCGTGGCGGCGGCGGCCTCGCTGCGCGCGGTACGGGCGGAGGCGGCGGCCGAGGGGGCGCGGCTGCGGGCGCTCGTGGACCGGATCCGGGCGCGGGTGCCGGAGCTGGTGCCGGATGTGGAGGTGGTGGGCGATCCGGTGCGGCGGCTGCCGCATCTGGTCACGTTCTCGTGTCTGTACGTCGACGGCGAGACGCTGCTGTCCGAGCTGGACCGGGAAGGCTTCTCCGTTTCGTCGGGTTCGTCCTGTACGAGCGCGACGCTGACGCCCAGCCATGTGCTGCGCGCGATGGGGGTGCTGAGCGAGGGCAACGTACGGGTGTCGCTGCCCGCCGGTACGACCGAGGAGGACGTGGACCGCTTCCTGACGGTGCTGCCGGGGGTCGTGGCCGCCGTACGCGACCGGCTGGGCGCCCCGCGGCCCGAGGCGGCCCCGGCGGCGAAGCCGGCCCGTTCGCTGGTGGTCGACGCGCTCGGCCGGCGCTGCCCGATCCCGGTGATCGAGCTGGCCCGGGTGATCGGCGAGGTACCGGTGGGCGACACGGTCACGGTGCTGTCCGACGACGGGGCGGCCCGGCTCGACATCCCGGCGTGGTGCGAGATGCGGGGACAGGAGTACGTGGGCGAGGAGCCGTCCCCGAAGGGCGGCACGGCCTATGTGGTGCGCCGGGTGGCGTGACCCCGGCGCATCCACCCAGGGGCACGCGCCCGGACACGCGCGAGCCCCCTCACCCAAGTCCGGGTGAGGGGGCTCGCGACGGGCGGGCGGGGCCGGGATCAGACCAGGTAGGCCTGGACCTCGGCGGCGGCCTCGTCGCCGTACGCCTTGGTGAAGCGCTCCATGAAGTTCGCGCGGCGCAGGGTGTACTCCTGGGTGCCCAGGGTCTCGATCACCAGCGTGGCGAGCATGCAGCCGACCTGCGCGGCGCGCTCCAGGCCGACACCCCACGACAGACCGGTGAGGAAGCCGGCGCGGAAGGCGTCGCCGACGCCGGTCGGGTCGACCTTGGCCTCCTCCTCCGGGCAGGCGACCTCGATCGGGTCCTCGCCGACCCGCTCGATGCGCACGCCGCGCGAACCGAGGGTGGTGACGCGGTGGCCGACCCGCTCCAGGATCTCCTGCTCGCTCCAGCCGGTCTTCGACTCGATGAGGCCCTTCTCGTACTCGTTCGAGAAGAGGTAGGCGGCGCCGTCCATGAGGGTGCGGATCTCGGTACCGTCCATGCGGGCGATCTGCTGCGAGAAGTCGGCGGCGAACGGGAGGTCGCGGCTCCGGCACTCCTCCGTGTGGCGCAGCATCGCCTCGGGGTCGTCGGCGCCGATGAGGACCAGGTCGAGGCCGCCCACGCGGTCGGCGACGGCCTTGAGCTCGATCAGCCGGGCCTCGCTCATGGCGCCGGTGTAGAAGGAGCCGATCTGGTTGTGGTCCTGGTCGGTGGTGCACACGAAGCGGGCGGTGTGCAGGACCTCGGAGATGCGGACGGAGCCGGTGTCCACGCCGTGGCGGTCGAGCCAGGCGCGGTACTCGTCGAAGTCGAAGCCGGCCGCGCCCACGAGGATCGGGCCCCCGCCGAGCTGTCCCATGCCGAAGCAGATGTTCGCGGCGACACCGCCCCGCCGGACGTCGAGGTTGTCGACGAGGAAGGAGAGCGAGACCGTGTGAAGCTGGTCCGCCACGAGCTGGTCGGCGAACCGGCCCGGGAAGGTCATGAGGTGGTCGGTGGCGATGGAGCCGGTGACTGCGATACGCACGGCTGGGCGCTCCAGTGGTGACGACGGTGAGGACAGTTCACGCTACCGGGTGCGGCACGCGTTTCCGAACAGTGGAAACTACCCCAGAGTAGGCCTTTTCCCCGAGGGCTTGGCCTGCGTACGGTGCGGCCATGACCCAGTACCCCGCTCCTCGTGAGCCCCGCGAGCCCCGTGAGTCCGACTTCAGCCTCGCCGAACTGCGCGGTGACGGCGTGCGGATGGCCCCCCACTGGGCGTCCCCCGCGGCTCCGGCGGCCGACCCGGTCTCCCCCTCGCTGATCCACGGCGTGAAGGTGCCGGCCGCCTCGGCCCGGCTGATCGCCGCGACCTCCGAGTACGGGAACTGAGCCCGGACCGCGGCGCCCGCGCGCAGCCGGCGGCCGGACGGCCGCCGGCCCGGGTGGCGCCGTGCACCGGGCCCGAGCCGGACGCCTTGGCGGAGCCGTACGCCCGAGTCCAGCCGTACGCCCGAGTGGAGCCGTACGGCCTGACGCACCCAGCCCCGGCGGAACCGTTCGTCCGCCCCGCCCGTCCCAGAGGCGTCCTCGGGAAGGGAGAGTCGTGATGAGCGGAACGGAGACCCGGCCGGGCAGGCGCGGTTCGCTGCTCGTCGCCTCGGTGGCGGCGGGAGTACTGCTCGTGGGCGGCGGAGGCGTGTACTACGCCGCCACGGCCTCGGGCGACGGCGGCGGCGCGAGCGACGCGGGCGGTACGAGCAGAGCGACCAGCGCGAGCGGTATGAGCGATCCGGCGGCGCAGGGCCCGCCGGGACAGACCGGCGGGCCGGGAATCGCCCCGGGCGAACCCGCCCCGGGCGGTGCCGCCGGCACCGTCTACCGGGCCGAGGGAACCCTCCCCCAGGGGCCCTCGACGGCCGCCGTCCACCGGCCGGAAGGCCGGGTCACCTCGGCGGAGGTGACCCGGCTGGCCCGGGCCCTGGACCTCGGCGGCACGCCCCGGCTCGCGGGCGGGGTGTGGCGGGTAGGCCCGGACAAGGACGGCTCGGGACCCCGGCTCAGCGTCGCCGAGCAGGCGCCGGGCAGCTGGACCTTCCACCGGTACGAAGGGGTGGCGGGCGGCGACAACTGTCTGAAGGGCAAGGCGTGCCCGCCCGCGGGCGACGCGCTGCCCCCGGCGGGCGGGGCCCCGGCGAGCGAGACGGCGGCCCGGGCGGCCGTGGCACCCGTACTCGCGGCCGCCGGTCAGGACGATGCGAAGTCCGCCGAGCATCAGAGCGCGCGGGGCGCGGTGCGGACCGTCACCGTCGATCCGGTGGTGGGCGGGCTCCCGACGTACGGCTGGTCGACCACCGTCCAGGTGGGCCCGGACGGCACGCTGCTGAACGGCAGCGGACGGCTGAAGGAGCCGGTGAAGGCCGAGATCCTGCCGGTGCTCAGCGCGCAGCGGGCACTGGACGAACTGAACGGGATCACCCGGGGCACCGCCGGTCCGGCGGGGAGCGCCGTCTCCCCTGCCTCCCCGGCCTCCCCCACCGTCTCCGCGGCGCCGTCGGCCGCGCCCTCGCCCCGCGTGGTCGGGGTGACGAGCGCGGTGCTCGGGCTCGCCCCTCAGAGCGGCGACGGTGACGCGCTGGCCCCGGCCTGGCTGTTCCAGGTACGGGACACCCCCGGCGCCGCCCCGCACACCCTGGTGCGCCCGGCGGTGGACAACCGCCGTACGACCGGATCCGCGCCGTCGGCGGCGCCCGCCTCCCCCGGCGGCCGGCAGCTCTCCGCGTACCGGACGGACGCGGCGGGCACCCGGCTCTCGGTGACCTTCTGGGGCGGGGTCTGCGGCACGTACACCGCGACCGCCGACGAGTCGGCGCCCGGCCGGGTGACGGTACGGGTCACGGAGCGGCCTCAGGAGCCCGGCCGGGTGTGCGTGATGTCGGCGGTGGAGACCACGAAGACGGTGACGCTGCGGCAGCCGCTGGGCGACCGGACGGTCGTGGACGGGGCGAGCGGCGAGCCGGTGCCGCGCGGCTGACGGGTCGGCCCGCCGGCGCGGTCAGGGCGCGGTCGCGCGTCCCTTAGGCCGTCCCCGTACGTACGGGAAGGCGAGAAGGGCGGCACCCGGAGAACCGGGTGCCGCCCTTCTCATGCCGAACCTCAGGGCTTAGCTGAAGCTGTCGCCGCAGGCGCAGGAGCCCGTGGCGTTGGGGTTGTCGATCGTGAAGCCCTGCTTCTCGATGGTGTCGACGAAGTCGATCGAGGCGCCGCCCAGGTACGGGGCGCTCATGCGGTCGGTGACGACCTTGACGCCGTCGAAGTCCTTGACGACGTCACCGTCGAGCGAACGCTCGTCGAAGAACAGCTGGTAACGCAGGCCGGAGCAGCCACCGGGCTGGACGGCGACACGCAGGGCCAGGTCGTCGCGGCCTTCCTGGTCGAGCAGGGCCTTGACCTTGGCCGCGGCGGCGTCGGACAGGAGGATGCCGTCGCTGACAGTGGTCTGATCGTCCGATACGGACATCTGCTTCTCTCCCGGGTTGGTACGGAGACTGCTTGCCGACGGTGCAACCGGCGGGGCCGCGGATTCATTCCGGGCCGGGCACGTCTTTCCCTTTCATGCTCGCACACGAGATCCGGCGGCGGTCCCGCCGTGCGCCCGGAGGGCGAATACGTCACATCGACACTATGGCCATCGTCAAACTGACACGAACCGGATATGATAGATAGCGTCATTTAGACGAAAAGTGTGACAGGCAACCCGTAGAAAGGGTGCGTGACGTGACCACCGCCCAGCCCCTGGACGTCCAGCCGACGCCGCTCGCCCTCCTCCTGCTCGGCCGGGAGGCCGACCCGAAGAGCGAGCGCGGCGTGGAGTGCCCCGGCGACCTGCCCTCGCCCTCCGACCCGGACCTGGTGGCGCGCGCCCGCGCGGCCAAGGAGAAGCTCGGAGACAAGGTCTTCGTGCTCGGCCACCATTACCAGCGTGACGAGGTCATCCAGTTCGCCGACGTCACCGGTGACTCGTTCAAGCTCGCGCGGGACGCGGCGGCCCGCCCGGAGGCCGAGTACATCGTCTTCTGCGGTGTGCACTTCATGGCCGAGTCGGCGGACATCCTGACCGGCGACGACCAGAAGGTCGTCCTGCCGGACCTGGCGGCCGGCTGCTCGATGGCCGACATGGCCACCGCCGAGCAGGTCGCCGAGTGCTGGGACGTGCTGACCGACGCGGGGATCGAGACGAGCGTCGTACCCGTCTCGTACATGAACTCCTCCGCCGACATCAAGGCCTTCACCGGCCGGCACGGCGGCACCATCTGCACCTCCTCCAACGCCAAGAAGGCCCTGGAGTGGGCCTTCGAGCAGGGCGAGAAGGTGCTGTTCCTGCCGGACCAGCACCTGGGCCGCAACACCGCCGTGCGCGACATGGGCATGTCCCTGGACGACTGCGTGGTCTACAACCCGCACAAGCCGAACGGCGGGCTGACCGCCGAGGAGCTGCGGGCCGCGAAGATGATCCTGTGGCGCGGGCACTGCTCGGTGCACGGCCGCTTCAGCCTGGACTCGGTGAACGAGGTCCGCGAGCGGATACCGGGCGTCAACGTCCTGGTCCACCCCGAGTGCCGGCACGAGGTCGTCGCCGCGGCCGACCACGTGGGCTCGACGGAGTACATCATCAAGGCCCTGGAGGCGGCCCCGGCCGGCTCGAAGTGGGCGATCGGCACCGAGCTGAACCTGGTCCGCCGACTGGCGAACCGTTTCGCTCCCGAGGGCAAGGAGATCGTCTTCCTCGACAAGACGGTCTGCTTCTGCTCGACCATGAACCGCATCGACCTGCCGCACCTGGTCTGGGCCCTGGAGTCGCTGGCCGAGGGCAACCTGGTCAACCGGATCCAGGTCGACCAGGAGACCGAGCACTTCGCCAAGCTCGCCCTGGAGCGGATGCTGGCGCTGCCGTAACGATTCCTCGTACGACAGCCGAAGGGGTGCCCCGCGCGAACGCGGGGCACCCCTTCGGCTGTGCCGTGGGGCCGATCCGTACGGATCGGGCCGTACGGATCGGGCCGTACGGATCAGACCGCGGCCGGCTCCTCCTTCGCCGACGGCGGGACGGAGGCGTCACCGTCGCCGTCCCCGGCCTTCGCCGCCCGCTTGTCGGCCTTCTTCTTCGCGCGGCGCTCCTTGCGGAGTTCCACCATCGCGTAGAGCGTCGGCACGAGCAGCAGCGTCAGCAGCGTCGAGGTGACCAGACCGCCGATCACCACCACGGCCAGCGGCTGGGCGATGAAGCCGCCCTCGCCGGTGACGCCGAGCGCCATCGGGATCAGCGCGAAGATCGTCGCCAGTGCCGTCATGAGGATCGGGCGCAGCCGGTGCCGGCCGCCCTCGATCACGGCCTCGATGACGCCGAGGCCCTGGGCCCGGTACTGGTTGATCAGGTCGATCAGGACGATCGCGTTGGTGACCACGATGCCGATCAGCATCAGCATGCCGATCATCGCCGGGACGCCCATCGGGGTGCCGGTCACGACCAGCAGGCCGATGGCGCCGGTGGCGGCGAACGGGATGGAGACCAGCAGGATCAGCGGCTGGATCAGCGAGCGGAAGGTCGCGACCAGCAGCATGAAGACGATCGCCACGGCGGCGAGCATCGCCAGGAGCATGTTGACCAGGGCCTCGGACTGGTCCTGCGAGACACCGCCGATGGAGACGGTCGCGCCCTCGGGCAGATCCAGCGCGTCGAGCTTCTTCTGGAGGTCGAGGCTGACCGAACCGGTGTCGTCCGTGGTCGGCTGGGCCGTGACGGTGGCGGTGCGGGCACCGTCGATCCGGGCCAGCGAGACCGGGCCGGGCACCAGGCGTACGTCCGCGATGTCACCCAGCTTCACCGGGCCGAGCGGCAGCGCCTTCAGCTCGGCGAGGGTGGTGGCCGGACGCGCCGAGGTGATGACGACGTCCCGCTCGGTGTCGTCGAGGACGGCCTTGGCGGCCGGGGTGCCGTGCACGGCCTGGGCGACGATCATGCCGAGGGTCGCGTTGTCGAACCCGGCGTCGGCGGCCTTCGGGGTGGCCTTCACCGAGATCCGGGGCACCGACTGGGAGAGGTCGCTCTGCACGTCGGTGACGTTCTTGAGTCCTCCGACGGCCTTCTTGACCTGCTCGGACGCCTTCTTCAGCAGCTCGGGGTCGGAGGCCTTGACGACCACGCTCAGATTCTGGCTGCCGAAGCCGCTGCCCGCGGAGACCTTGGTCTCGCCGATGCCGTCGAGCTTGGCGAGCGCCTGGTGCAGGGCGTCGCTGGTCTTCTGGGACGAGGCGGAGTCCTCCAGGGTCACCTGGTACGAGGCCTGGTTGGAGCCGGTGCCGCCGCCGAAGGCCGCCATGAAGCCGGAGGAGCCGACGGTGACCTGGTAGTCCTTGACGCCCTTGGTCTCGGCGAGGACCTTCTCGACCTTCTTCGCGGCCTCGTCGGAGGCGGCGAGGCTGGTGTCCGGCGGCAGCTTCTGCTTGATCGACAGGACTTCCTGCTCGCCCTGGTCGAAGAAGTTGGTCTTCAGCAGACCGCCCATGCCGAAGGTGACCACCAGGACCACCAGGGCGATGGCGAGGCTGGTGAGACGGCGCCGGGTGGCGAACCCGAGCACCCGCACGTACGCGCGCTGGAGGCGGCTCTTCGCCTCCTTCTCCTCGGCCTCGCGGCGGGCCCGCTCCGGGTCGGCCGAGGTGCCCTTGGGGGCGCGCAGGAACCAGTACGACAGGACCGGCACGACCGTCAGCGACACCAGCAGCGAGGCGAGCAGCGCGGCGGTGACGGTGAGGCTGAAGGAGCCGAACAGCTCGCCGATCATGCCGCCGACCAGGCCGATCGGCAGGAAGACGGCGACCGTGGTGAGGGTCGAGGAGGTGACCGCGCCGGCGACCTCCTTGACCGCGGTGACGATCGCGGAGTGGCGCTCCTCGCCGTAGCCGAGGTGCCGCTTGATGTTCTCCAGGACCACGATGGAGTCGTCGACGACCCGGCCGATGGCGATGGTGAGCGCGCCGAGGGTCAGCATGTTGAGCGACAGGTCGCGGGTCCACAGCACGATGAGCGCGAGGACCACGGAGAGCGGGATGGAGACCGCGGTGACCAGGGTCGAGCGCAGCGAGGCGAGGAAGACCAGGATGACCAGCACGGCCATGACCAGGCCGAGCGCGCCCTCGGTGGTGAGACCGGAGATGGACTTGGCGACGGCCGGGCCCTGGTCGGAGACCACGGTCAGCTCGGCACCCGCGCCGAGGTCGCGGCGCAGGTCGGGCAGCTTGTCCCGGACGGCGTCGGAGATGGCGACGGCACTGCCGTCCTTGTCCATGGTGGCCATGACGGCGAGGCTGGGCCGGCCGTTGGTACGGGTCAGCGAGACCCGGTTGGCCTCCTCCTGCTTGACGGTGGCCACGTCGCCGAGCCGGACCGCCCGGCCCTTCTCGGGCTTGATCCGCAGGTCCTCGATCTGCCGGAGCGCGGTGTAGCCGCCGCCGACCTGGACCGTACGGCTCATGCCGTCCTCGGCGAAGGCGCCGGCGGGCATGGTGCCGCCGCCGTTCTTGATCGCCTCGGTGAGCTTCATCGGCGTCAGACCGGCCGCGGCCAGCTTGCGGTCGTCGGGGGTGACGGAGACCTGGAGGTCCTGGACACCGCTCACGCTGACCTGGGCGACACCGTCGATGTCCTGGAGGGCGGGGACGACCGTCTTGTCCAGCTGGTCGGCGAGCGCCTGCTGGTCCTTGTCGGAGGTGACGGCGAGAACGACCGTCGGCATGTCGTCGGTGGAACCGGCGATCACCTGCGGGTCGACCGTCGACGGCATCTTGGCCCGGGCCCGGTTGACGGCCTGCTGGACGTCGGCGACGAGCTGCTTGGTGCCCTCGTCCCCGTAGTCGAAGCCGGCCATGACGACGGCGCTGCCCTCGGAGGCGGTGGAGGTGACGCTCTTGATGCCGGAGACGGCCTTGAGGCTGTTCTCCAGCGGCTCGACGACCTGCTTCTCGACCACGTCGGGAGAGGCCCCCGGGTACGGGGCGAGGATCGAGACCATCGGGAGCTCGATGGTGGGGAGCAGCTGCTGCTTCAGCTGCGGGATCGCTATCGCTCCGAAGAGGAGCGCGACGAGGGACATCAGCCCTATCAGGGCCCGTTGCGCGAGGCTGAATCTCGACAGCCAGGACATGGGGACTCTCTTCTGGTGGCGTACTGGCGTACTCGGCGTGCTGGCCACCCGTCCCGGCCGGGACGGGCCGACGGGTGCGCGTCTATACCATCAGCCATCCGAACGGGTGAATTCCTCGCCCCCCGGTGCCGGATCCCCGGGCCGCGTATACCGCGTCTGGAGTACGGGCCGGTGCCGCGTGCGCGGTACGCCGGGGCGTCGTTTTGGAGGTACGGCGGTGGTTCGGCGGTGGTGCGCCCCTTCCCGTACCCCGCTCCGCCGAGGGCTCCCGCTCCCCGCGCCTCACTCCGTCCGGGGGCGGACGAGTCCCGACTCGTAGGCGGTCACCACCAGCTGGGCCCGGTCGCGGGCGCCCAGCTTGGCCATGGTCCGGTTCACATGGGTCTTGACGGTGAGCGGGCTGACGTCGAGCAGCCCGGCGATCTCGTCGTTGGAGCGGCCGCCCGCCACCAGGATCAGCACCTCGCGCTCGCGGGCGGTCAGCGCGGCCAGCCGTTCCGCGTAGCCGGGCGCCCGGCCGTCCTCCAGCTCCGCGCCGCCGCCCTGGGCGAGGAAACGGGTGATCAGGCCCTTGGTGGCGGCCGGGGAGAGCAGAGCCTCGCCCGCGTGCGCGATCCGGATGGCGTCGAGCAGTTCGTCCGGTTCGGCGCCCTTGCCGAGGAAGCCGGAGGCACCGGCGCGCAGCGAGCGCACCACGTACTCGTCGACCTCGAACGTGGTGAGCATGACGATCCGTACGGCGCACAGCGCGGGGTCGCCGGTGATCAGGCGGGTGGCGGTGAGCCCGTCCGTGCCGGGCATCCGGATGTCCATGAGGACCACGTCGGGGCGGGTGGCGCGGGCCCGCTCGACGGCCTGGGCGCCGTCGGCCGCCTCGGCGACGACCTCCATGTCCGGCTCGGAGTCGACCAGGACCCGGAAGGCGCTGCGCAGGAGGGCCTGGTCGTCGGCGAGCAGCACCCGGATGGGGCGCGCGGGGCCGGGCCCGGCCTCGGCCTCGGCCTCCGGCAGGGCGCCGTGGTCGGGGTGCGGGCTGGTGCCGTGGCGGTCTTCGCGTCGGCTTTCCCGCTGGGTGTCGTGCCGGGTCCCGGTCATGTGCGGTCGTCCTCCCCCGTACGGCGCTCGCCGGACACCGGAAGTATCGCCTGCACCCGGAAACCGCCCCCGTAGCGGGGTGCGGCCGTGAGCGCGCCGCCGAGGGCGGTCACCCGCTCGCGCATCCCGATCAGACCGTGCCCGCCGCCGTCGTCCGCGGGCTCCGCCGTGGCCTGCCGCCCGGCGCCGTCGTCGAGGACGGTGACCTCCACCGTACGGCCGACCCGGAGCACGCTGACCTCGGCGCGGGCCTCCGATCCGGCGTGCTTGCGGACGTTGGTCAGCGCCTCCTGGATGATCCGGTACGCGGCGAGGTCGACGGCCGCCGGCAGCGGGGCGCCCCCGGCGGCGTCGATGTCCGTGCGGGTGACGTCGACCGGCAGACCGGCGTTGCGGAAGGTGGCCAGCAGATCGTCGAGGACGGCGAGACCGGACACCGGCTCGGTCGGCGCCTCCGGGTCGCCGGACTGGCGCAGCAGCCCGACCGTGGCGCGCAGTTCGTCAAGTGCCGAACGAGAGGCCGTGCGCACATGCGCGAGGGCCTCCTTGGCCTGGTCGGGGCGCTTGTCCATGACGTGCGCGGCGACCCCGGCCTGGACGTTGACCAGCGCGATGTGGTGCGCGACGACATCGTGCAGATCGCGGGCGATCCGCAGCCGCTCCTCGGCGACCCGCCGCCGGGCCTCCTCCTCGCGGGTGCGTTCGGCGCGCTCGGCCCGCTCCTGGATGGCGTCGATGAACGCCCGGCGGCTGCGCACCGCGTCACCGGCCGCCGCCGCCATGCCGGTCCAGGCGAAGACGCCGAGGTTCTCCTGCGCGTACCAGGGGTTGGGCCCGAAGAACATGGCGCCGCCGGTCAGCGCGGTCATGGTGACGAGCCCGAGCTTCCAGGTGGTGGGCCGGTCGGTGCGGGAGGCGACGGTGTACAGCGCGATGACGGCGCCGAAGATGACGGGCGCGGGGCGGGGCTCGCCGATCACGTCGACCAGCGAGACGGCGGTCGTGACGGCCAGCACCTCGATGGGCCGGCCGCGCCGCAGCACCAGCGCGGCGGACCCGGCCAGCATCAGCACCACTCCGGCCGTGGTGGGGGTGTGCCGCCCGAAGGTGGCCCCGCCATCGGGGGCGCCGTGCCGGTCGGCGAAGGAGGCGACGAACATGCTCACGAAGACGAGCGCGGCGAGCCCCGTGTCCAGGGCGAGCGGATGCGCCCGCAGCCGTGTCCGGACCCAGGGGAACAAGCTGCCGTCGGTCATCCGGACACCGTAAGGGGTCGGCCCGGACCCGAACGACCCCCGTGCCCCGGCTCCTGAGCGGAGCGGGGGCACGGGGGTCGTGGAGTGGAGCGCGCGAAGAAATCCTGGCGAGTCCCCTAGGGGACTCGGGAGCCGGCCCCCGGGCAAGCCGGCGGTCGGCCGGGCCGGGACCCCGGGGCCGTCTGACGCTTCAGCCCGGGATGAGCCCACCGTCCGAGAGCATGGCGCGGACCTCGTCGAGGCTCGCTTCCGGCGCCGGAAGGATCAGCTCGGAGGGCTCCAGGGCATCGTCCGGGAGCGGTTCGCCGAGCCGGCGGACCGCGTCGAGGAGGCCACCGAGAGTCCGGCGGAAACCGGCCTCGTCACCGTCCTCCATCTCGGCCAGAAGCTCGTCGTCGAGCGCGTTCAGCTCGGCGAAATGACTGTCGGCCAGCTTCCACTGACCCTCCCCCATGATCCGTACGATCATGACGACGTCCTACTTCTCGTAGCGCGGGTGGGACTGGTGCTGCTGGTTCTGCTGGTTCTGGCCGGTGCCGGAACCGCCTTCGATGGCCTGCTGCTGCGCCGAGGGACCGCCGGCCAGCTCCGCCTTCATCCGCTGGAGCTCCAGCTCGACGTCGCTGCCGCCGGAGAGCCGGTCCAGCTCGGCCTGGATGTCGTCCTTGGCGAGCCCCGACTGGTCGTCGAGCGCGCCCGAGGCGAGCAGCTCGTCGATCGCGCCGGCGCGGGCCTGGAGCTGCGCGGTCTTGTCCTCGGCCCGCTGGATCGCGAGACCGACGTCGCTCATCTCCTCCGAGATACCGGAGAACGACTCGGCGATCCGGGTCTGCGCCTGGGCCGCCGTGTACGTGGCCTTGATCGTCTCCTTCTTCGTGCGGAAGGCGTCGACCTTGGCCTGGAGGCGCTGCGCCGCGAGCGTCAGCTTCTCCTCCTCGCCCTGCAGGGTCTGGTGCTGCACTTCCAGGTCGCTGACCTGCTGCTGCAGCGCGGACCTGCGGGACAGCGCCTCACGCGCCAGGTCCTCGCGGCCGAGCGCCAGCGCCTTGCGGCCCTGGTCCTCCAGCTTGGCGGACTGTCCCTGGAGCTGGTTCAGCTGCAGCTCCAGGCGCTTGCGGGAGGTCGCCACGTCGGCGACGCCGCGGCGCACCTTCTGCAGCAGCTCCAGCTGCTTCTGATACGAGTAATCAAGGGTCTCGCGCGGATCCTCGGCCCGGTCGAGGGCCTTGTTTGCCTTCGCGCGGAAGATCATCCCCATACGCTTCATGACACCGCTCATGGGCTTCGCGCGCCCCCTTCTGACGGACTGGGCTCCAGCACTCCAACATGAACCACACTACGGTTCATGTCTCCATTACCGCACTGTCCGGGACCCGATGTGCTCCTCCCCAAGGACGACTGGGCGCCGCGCGCCCTCCCGCCCAAGGAGTAGTGGGACCCTTGGTCTCACAGGCGAGGACGCGCTCCGTTAGCGGATCGTTCCCGCCCGCGCTGGGTCGCGCACCGGGCACCACGTACCCTTGGCGTTGTGTTCCGTAGCCGCTCGAAGGATGAGAAGGCCTCCGCCCAGCAGGTGACGGCGGACCTCTCCAAGAATCCCCGTGACCCCGAGGCCCCCAAGGGCCGCCCGACTCCGAAGCGGAGCGAGGCGCAGTCCCAGCGGCGCCGCGCGCAGTCCGCGCCGATGGACCGCAAGGAGGCCGCCAAGCGCCAGCGCGAGGCCCGCCGCGTGGACCTCACCCGCCAGCGCGAGGCGCTGAACAGCGGCGACGAGCGCTATCTGCCGGTCCGCGACAAGGGCCCGGTGCGGCGCTTCGCCCGTGACTACATCGACTCGCGGTTCGCCGTGGCCGAGTTCTTCCTGCCGATGGCCGTCGTCATCCTGGTGCTGTCGTTCTTCGGCAACCACAACCGCCGTCTCCAGGACATCGCGCTGCTGCTGTGGGCCGCGCTGATCGTGCTGATCGTGATCGACTCGGTCGTCACGTGGATCCGGCTGCGCAAGCAGCTGAGCACGCGCTTCCCGAACGAGCCGAAGCGCGGCGCCATCCCGTACGCGCTGATGCGCTCGCTCCAGATCCGCCGGCTGCGTCTGCCGAAGCCGCAGGTCAAGCGCGGAGAACGGCCCTGAGCACGGAGCCCTCGGGCCCGGGTGAGGTGCTGCCCGTCGTCGGCCACTGGCCGACCGTTCCCGGCGGGCTGCGCGACACCATCCGCCAGGAACTGGTCGCACGGCAGATCGACGAGCAGATAGCCGCCCGCTACCCCGTGGGGCAGCGGCTGCGGATCCTCGACGCGGGCATGGGCGAGGGCTCCCAGGCCCTGCGGCTCGCCCGGGCCGGTCACACCGTGACCGGCCTGGAGTCCGATCCCGAGCTGCTCCAGGCCGCCCGCGAGTCGCTGGCGACCGAACCGGCCGGCATCCGTGAGCGGGTACGGCTGATCCACGGCGACGGCCGCGAGACCGGGGTGCACTTCCTGCCCGGCAGCTTCGACGTCGTGCTGTGCCACGGCGTGCTGATGTACGCCGAGGAGCCCGACGCCCTGCTCGCCGGTCTGGCCCGGATGCTGGCCCCCGGCGGGCTGCTCTCCCTGGTGGTACGGAACGCCGAGGCGCTGGCCATGCGGCCGGGCCTCGCCGGGGAGTGGGCCGGGGCGCTGGCCGCCTTCGACTCGGACGTCTACACCGACCGCAACGGGGTCAAAGGGCGGGCCGACCGGCTCGACACCCTCACCGCGACCCTGGCCGGGATCGCGGCGCCGCTGCACGCCTGGTACGGGGTGCGGGTCTTCTCCGACAACATCCCGGGTGACCTGGGGCTGCCGGCGGCGGACGAACTGGAGCGGCTGCTCGCCGCCGAGGACCGGGCCGGGCGGATCGAGCCGTACCGCCGGATCGCGGGACTGCTCCACCTCTGCGGCGTCCGGGGCTGATCCGCTCGGGGTCCGTGGCGGAATCCGGTCAGGGTCCGCTCGGGGTCCGGCACGGAATACGGTGCGGGTCCGCTCGGGGTCCGCTCGGATCTTCGTGCCTGTGGTCTTCCTGCCCGCTGCCTTCCCGCCTGTGGTCTTTCCGCCCGGGGTCTTCGTGCCCCGGGCCTTTGCTTTTCGGCTTCCGGGCCACTCCTGGTCTTCGGCCTTCCCGGCCCGCGCGCCGGGCCGCCGCCTCACCGCGACATGCACCCGATCGGGCGACTTCACCGAGGCATGACGGCGTGGCGGCGCGGAGACTCGGGGCATGAGACGTCTCCTGCGCTCCCTCGTCGCCATGGCCGGTGCCGTCGCTCTGACGAGTGGCTGCGCGAACGGACTCGCCCCCCGCGCCGCGCACCCCGCCCCGGCCGTCTCCCCGCCCGCCACCTCCCCCCGGGCCGCCTCGCCGCTCGCCGCCTCGCCGCTGGTGTCGAACCAGCTCCAGGACGACTACCAGCAGGTGATCAGGAACGTCCTGCCGTCCGTCGTCCAGATCGAGTCCTCACAGAGCCTCGGATCCGGGGTCGTCTACGACGTCCAAGGGCATGTCGTCACGAACGCGCACGTCATCGGCCAGGACCGGAGCTTCAAGGTGTCGGCGGCGACCGGCGGCCAGACGGTGACGGCGCGGCTGGTCTCCTCGTACCCCGAGCAGGATCTCGCCGTGATCAAACTGGACACCGTGCCGCAGGGGCTGCGGGCGGCGACGTTCGGCGACTCGTCGAAGGTCGACATGGGCCAGATCGTGCTGGCGATGGGCTCGCCCCTCGGCCTGTCCGGCAGCGTCACCCAGGGCATCGTCTCGGCGACCGGGCGCACGGTCAGCGAGGGCGGCGAGGGCGGTGGCACCGGAGCCACCATCGCCAACATGGTGCAGACCTCCGCCGCGATCAACCCGGGCAACAGCGGGGGCGCCCTGGTGAATCTGAACAGCGAGGTCATCGGCATCCCGACGCTCGCGGCGGTCGACCCGGCGCTGGGCGGCGGCTCGGCGCCGGGCATCGGGTTCGCGATCCCCGCGTCGATGGTGCGGACGGTGGCCGGCCAGATCATCCAGCACGGCAGGGTGACCGACTCGGGCCGGGCCGCGCTGAACATCACCGGCCGCACGGTCCTCGGGGACACCTACGAGCCGGGCGGGGTCGCGATCGTGCACGTCACGACGGGCGGGGCCGCCGCCGACGCGGGGCTGCGGACCGGGGACGTGATCACCAGGGTCGGTGGCGCCCCGATCACCACGATCACCTCGCTCGCCGAGGCGCTGGCGGCGCACCGGCCGGGCGACAAGGTGACCGTGGTGTTCACCCGGGGGGCGAAGGAGGAGAAGGCGGAGGTCACGCTGGGCGAGATGTGAGCCCTGCCCGCCGGGGTCCGACGGGCAGGGCCGGGCAGGGCCGGGCCGGAGGCCGACGTGGGCCTTCCGGGTCCGGCCCCTGACCCGCCGGAGCGGGTCCGGCTCAGCCCTCGGCGTTCAGCGGCATCGGGCCGTAGATCGTCGTGCCGTCCTCCGAGAGCGTCACCTGGTCCGCCCCGCCGTCGAGCAGATCACGCCAGTTCTCACCGAGCCAGGTCTCCGCGTCGCCCTGGGTGGTGAACTCCTCCTCCGGGGTCACCGACGGGGCGACCTCGCTGCCGTCGGACTTCTCGAACCGCCACGTCCATGCCATGTCCGCCTCCTGGGGATGCCGGCACTCACCGGATGATCGGTTTGCTGCCCGCAGCGTAGCCGGGCGCGCACCGCTCGCGGCAGCGCGGGAAAATCCGAGGGTGGAACTGACTCTGCTCGGCACCGGCGCGCCCCTCGGCCTCCCCCGCCCCGACTGCCCCTGCGCGGTGTGCGCGCTGTCCCGGGGCCCGCGAGCCCGGGCCGCGACCTCGCTCCTGGTGGACGGGGCACTGCTGCTCGACCTCACCCCCGGGGCCGCGCTGGCCGCCGCCCGCGCCGGTCACTCCCTCGTGGGCGTACGGCAAGTGCTGTTGACCCGGCCGCACGACGGGCCGGCCGTGGAAATGCCCGCCGGACTGCCGGCGGCGGGCCGCGTACCGGACGGACGGGAACTGACTCTCATCAGCGGCCACCGGGTACGGGCCGTACCGATGGACGCCCCGGGCACCGGATACGAGGTGGTGTCGGCCGACGGCGAACGGCTGCTGTACCTGCCGCGCGGCGGAGCGCCCGCCGGACTCCCCGACGACCACCGGGTGCCGTACGACATGGTGCTGGCGGATGTGACCGGCCGCCCCGACGCGCTCGCCCGGCTGCGGGCGGCCGGCGCCGTCGCGGCGAGCACCGACGTGATCGCCGTACACCTCGACCACGACGCGCCGACCGGCCCCGAACTGGACCGGCGGCTCGGGGCGGCCGGGGCCCGGACGGTCCCGGACGGGACGACGCTGTACGTCGGCGAGTACCACGCCGTACCCGACGTGCCGCGCCGCACGCTCGTCACGGGCGGAGCCCGGTCCGGCAAATCGGTGGAAGCCGAACGGCGCCTCGAAACCTTCCCCGAAGTCGTGTACGTGGCCACCGGCGGCACCCGCGCCGGCGACGCGGACTGGGCACAGCGGGTCGGTCTGCACCGCGAGCGGCGGCCCGCCACCTGGCGCACCGAGGAGACGACCGACCTCGTCCCGCTGCTCGCGGAGGACGGCCCGGCCCTGCTCATCGACTGCCTGTCGCTCTGGCTCACGGACGCCATGGACCAGGTGGGCGCCTGGGACGACACCGCATGGGACAACGGCGGGCGGCGGGCGCTCGCCGAGCGGATGGAGGAACTCGTGGCGGCGGTGCGGGCGACGTCGCGGACTGTGGTCGCGGTGACGAACGAAGTCGGCTCGGGGGTGGTTCCGGCGACGGCGTCGGGGCGGCGGTTCCGGGACGAGTTGGGGCGGCTGAACGCGGCGGTCGCCGGGGAGTGCGAGCAGGTGGTGTTGGTGGTAGCGGGGCAGGGGGTGGTGCTGCGGTGACGCTGCGGTGACGCTGCGCTGTGCGGGCGGGTGCGGCGTGGTGGTGGCGGGGCGTGGGGGCGCGGTCGGGGTTGCGGGGTGGTGCGCTGGGTTGGTGGGGGGTGCGCGTGGGCCGGTGCGGGGGTCGTGTTCTGCACTGCATGATTTACGGCGCGGGCACCTGACTTGTGCGCAAGGCGTTGCTGGTCCCGCGCCACAAATCACGCTTTACGTTTCGAACACGACCCCCTCCCCGACCCCCGCTCCCGTCGCCGTCTCGCGCGCACCACCCCGCACCCCTCCCGCTTGAAGGGATGGGGGGTGGGTGCAGCACGTGGGTGGAGGGAGGTGGGTGGAGGGGAAGGGAAAGTGGGTGAGTGCCGGAGTCGGTGGGTGGGCTCCCCGGCGCGCTGTCGTGCCCGCGGCGACTAGGGCCCCGGGTAGGGTTCGGACGATTGATGTACGAGCCCACGAACGAATCCCGACCGGCTTACCGACCGATTGACGTCACTAGGCGGAACACACCTTGAACCTCGACGACTTCTCCGATCTGATCCAGCGCCCCGACGGGGGGATCCGGCATGACGCAGAGGAGCGCAGGGAGCGGCTGGACGTCCGCCCCGGGGCGCTCGGACGCCTCGACGAGCTCGGCGAGTGGCTGTCGGCGGCCCAGGGCCGGGTACCGGTCGCGCCGGTGGAGCAGCCGAAGGTGGTGCTGTTCGCGGGCGACCACGGGGTGGCCTCGCTGGAGGTGTCCGGGCGGCCCGCGGGCAGCGCGTACGAACTGGTGCGCGCGGTGCTCGACGGCGGGAGCCCGGTGGCGGTCCTCGCGCGGGCGCAGCAGGTGCCGGTGCGGGTGGTGGACGCGGGGCTGGACTGCGACCCGGAGCTGCTGCCGGCCGAGGTGACCCGGCGCCGGGTGCGGCGCGGCAGCGGGCGGATCGACATCGAGGACGCGCTGACCGCCGAGGAGGCGCAAGCGGCCCTCGAACTGGGGATCGCGGTCGCCGACGAGGAGGCCGACTCCGGTACCGACCTGGTCGTGCTCGGCGATCTGAGCGTGGGCGGCACCACCCCGGCGTCGACGCTGATCGCGGCGCTGTGCGGGACGGACGCCTCGGTGGTGACCGGTCGCGGCGGCGCCGGGATCGACGATCTGGCGTGGATGCGCAAGTGCGCGGCGATCCGTGACGCGCTGCGCCGGGCCCGGCCGGTGCTCGGCGACCAGCTGGCCCTTCTTTCGACGGTCGGCGGCGCGGATCTCGCGGCGATGACGGGCTTCCTGCTCCAGGCGTCGGTGCGCCGGATGCCGGTGGTGCTCGACGGTGTGGTGGGCGCGGCGTGCGCGCTGGTGGCGCAGCGGTCGGCGTTCCGGGCGCCGGACTGGTGGCTGGCGGGCCAGGTGAGCGGGGAGCCGGCGCAGGCGAAGGCGCTGGACCGGATGGCGCTCGACCCGCTGCTCGACCACGGGGTCATGGTGGGCGAGGGGACCGGGGCGCTGCTCGCGCTGCCGCTGGTCCGGGCCGCGGCCGCACTGGCGGCGGAGCTGCCGGAGAAGGCGGAGCCGGCCGAGGCCAAGGACGCGGCGGACGCCGAGGCCGCCGCCGACGCTCTCTGACGCGTTCTCACACGGCCGGACGACGGGGCCGGGCATCCGGGGTGACACCACTCGAAGGTGGTCGCCGTGGGTGCTCGACCTGTCACACCATGCGATGCCCCATATGATCACCTTTCATGGGAGAAGTCCGCCTGCCCGTCACCGGAGCGGCCCGGAGCACGGCCCGTTCCCGGCGCGGGGCCGCGTTCGCCGTCTGGTATCTGCGCGCCGTCACCTTCGTCAATTTCCTGAGTGCCGTCTGGGTTTCGTTCGGCCAGGATCTGCGCCGGCACAACCAGCACGACTTCTTCACCCCGTACATGCTCACCGCCGGCTTCGCCTCCGGGGTCTTCACCCTCTTCCTGGCGATCACCATGCGCCGCCGCAAGCGGGCCGCGTGGATCCTGAACTTCGTGCTGTGCGGGCTGTTCCTGCTGCTCTTCGCGCTCGTCATGTTCTTCCCGGAGATCCGCGAGCATGCCCAGAACTGGGTGTCGCTCGTGTTGACGGCGGCCTTCTTCGGCGCGCTGCTCACCGGCCGCCGGGAGTTCTACGCGAAGGGCGACCGTTCCAATCCGCCGCTCGCCGCGGTCGTGGCGGTGGGCGGACTGCTGACCGCGTCGCTGCTCGCCGCGCTCCTGGTCACCGTCACCAACCGGACGCCCGGCGCCTCGACCTTCCCGGAGCGCTGGCGGTACGGCACGATGCGGCTGGTCACGCTGGCCACCGACGCGGACCGGCTGCCCGGTATCAGCACTCCCGGCTGGGTGGACGTGGTCATCAACGTGATGTCCACACTGCTGCTCATCGCGGTGCTCTACGCGGCCTTCCGGTCTCGCCGCGCGGTCGATCCGCTCACCGAGGAGGACGAGGAGCGGCTGCGGACGCTGCTGGCCGGGTACGGCGAGCGGGACTCCCTCGGCTACTTCGCGACCCGCCGCGAGAAGAGCGTCGTCTGGTCGCCCAGCGCGAAGGCGGCCATCGCCTACCGGGTGGTCGGCGGGGTGTCGCTGGCCTCCGGCGACCCGATCGGCGACCCGGAGGCCTGGCCCGGCGCCATCGAGCCGTGGCTGGCCGAGGCGCGTGAGCACGGCTGGATCCCGGCGGTGATGGGCGCGAGCGAGGAGGCCGGCACGATCTACGCGCGGCATGGCCTGGACGCCCTGGAGCTGGGCGACGAGGCGATCGTGGAGACCAAGGAGTTCACCCTCGACGGGCGGGCCATGCGCACGGTGCGCCAGGCGTTCAACCGGGTGAAGCGGGCGGGCTACCAGGTCCGGATCCGCCGTCACGACGAGATCCCGGCCGACGAGATGGCGACCCTCGTCCGCAAGGCGGACGACTGGCGCGACGGCGCGACCGAGCGCGGTTTCTCGATGGCGCTCGGCCGGCTCGGCGATCCGCGAGACGGCCGCTGCGTGATGCTGGAATGCACCGACGACCAAGGTGACCTGCGGGCTTTGCTGTCCTTCGTACCGTGGGGGCCCGAGGGCCTGTCCCTCGATCTGATGCGCCGCGACCGGGATTCCGAGAACGGTCTGATGGAGTTCATGGTCATCGAGCTCCTCCAGCGGGCGGGGAAGATCGGAATCCTTCATGTCTCGCTCAACTTCGCGATGTTCAGATCCGTCTTCGAACGTGGCTCGAGGCTCGGGGCGGGGCCGGTGCTGCGGCTGTGGCGTTCACTGCTGAGCTTCTTCTCCCGCTGGTGGCAGATCGAGTCGCTGTACCGCGCCAACGCCAAGTACCGACCGATCTGGGAGCCCCGTTTCATGCTGTTCGAGAAGAGCGCCGACCTGCTGCGCATCGGCCTCGCCGCCGGCCGCGCCGAGGGCTTCCTGGAAGCCCCGGGGCTGCCCAAGTGGCTGCACCGCAGGCACCTGGAAGGCAGACGGTGAGCCGCGGGTCCGTGCGGGCGTTCGCGCGCCGCGAGTGGGGGCCGCTGTACGGGACCGTGCGGGAGGCCCTGGTCGTACGGCGATGGCGGGCGATCCCGCTGACCCTGACCGCGGTTCTCCTCACCTCGGTCCTCCAGATCGTCCAGAACCAGGACTGGGGCTATCAGCCGGTCCAGGACCTCGGCTCGGTGCGGGCCGCGGACCCCCTCGGGCTCGCGCTGCTTCGGACTCCGCTGTCCCTCTTCGTACCGGCGCTCGACCTGCCGGTGTGGGGCGCGCTCGCGCAGGTCCTGGTGGTGTTCGGGATCGCCGAGATCTGTCTGGGCCGGGGACGGACGCTGTTCCTCGCGTACGCGGCGACGCTGGCCGGCACTCTCTACGCGCGCGTGGCTCTGGCGCTCGGGCCGGACAACCCGCTGGGGCTGCCCGCGGCCGACGCGCAGGTGGTGGACACCGGTCCGTCGGCGGCGGTCGTCGCGCTCGCCGTGTACGTGTGCTGGCGCCGCCGTGCGCGCTGGACCGCGATCCTCGTGGTCGTCGCGATGGTGGTGGAGGTGCTGGTCAAGAACAACCTGGCCGGCAAGGAGCACATCGCGGCGCTCGTGGCGGTGGGGGTCGTCGTCGCCGTCCAGGAGTGGCGGGACCGGCGGCGCCGGCCGCGGACCGGGGACGGCTCACCGGTATCGGGGTCGGCGTCAGGGCCGGTGGACCCCGGCGCGGGACCGGGGTCCGGGCCGGAGGGCGGCTCCGGGTCCGGGGGGTCAGGGCCCCGTCTCGGCTCCGTGTCCGCGTCCGTCTCCGCGCCACGGCCGGCCGTCCGTTCCCCCCTGCTTCAGTCCGACGTGGAGCCTCGGCCCGGCGTCCGTTCCTGAAAGCCGCCGATCAGGTCCTGAACCCTGCGGCGCACCCGGGTCCAGCGTTTGTCGCCCCGGTAGCCGCGGATCCGGGAGCGGGCCCGGGCGCGGGGGCGGCGCCGGTAGAAGCGGCGGGCCCACCAGGATCCGGGGCGGGCCAGCCGGAGCGCGCCGACGAGGGCGACGAAGGGGATCAGGGCGCCGATCACGGCGGTCCGGAACTTGCCCTTGACCAGGGTGACGAGGACGAAGAGGAAGTTGACGGCCAGGGAGAGAAGGAAGGCGGCCCGGTTCTGGCGCTCGTCGGCGGTCACGTCGTTCACCCCGAACGGCGCGAAGCCGACGAGTCCGAGCAGGACAAGGGCGGCGGTGAAGACCACCACCTCCACGCTCTTGCGGCCCTCGTCCGTCCAGTAGACGTCGTCGAGGTGGAGGATCAGCGCGAACTCGTCGAGCACCAGACCCGCGCCGGTCCCGAAGAGCACCGCGAAGACGGCCGCCCCCAGGCCGTACCGCCCGCTGGCCACCGCCCCGAACCCGCCGAGCACGGTGAGGACCACGCCCGGCACCACGTGATGGATGTGCGTCCCGCCCGAGGAGAGGTCGCGGAACGGGCCCTTGCCGGCCCGGATCAGCCGGGTGATGGTGCGGGTGATCAGGAAGGTCAGCACGAAGGCGGTCAGGGCGAGCAGCATCGGGAGCTTCCCGGGTTCGACGATATTGCGCGAGAACCAGTGACCCATGCCACCCTCTGTCGAATGATCAGTTTTCGTACGGTTTCATTCTGTTATCGATGATTTGACGACCTTACCGGGGCACTACCCTTCCGCGGATGGACGGCCTGCGATTCGCTTTCGGCACTCTCACCGTGCTGCCCGCCCGCATCACCCGCTGGGACCGTGACGCGGCCCGGTCCGGGATGCTCTGTGCCCCGCTCGCGGGCCTCGTCGTCGGCCTGTTCGCCGCCGCGGCCGGCGGGGTGTCGCTGCTGCTCGGCGCGAGCCCGCTGGTCGCCGCCGTCCTCACCGCCGTGGTCCCGGCCCTGCTCACGCGCGGGCTGCACCTCGACGGTCTCGCCGACACCGCCGACGGCCTCGGCAGCGCCAAGCCCGCCGAGGAGGCACTGCGGGTGATGAAGCGGTCCGACATCGGGCCGTTCGGCGTACTCGCCCTCGTCTTCGTCCTGTTCGCGCAGGTCGCCGCGCTCGCCGAGCTGTACGGGGAGGGCTGGGCAGACGGCACGGTCGCCGTCGCCGTCGCCTCGGCCGTCGCCCGGCTCGCCCTCACCCTCGCCTCCCGGCACGGGGTCCCGGCCGCCCGGCCCGAGGGGCTCGGCGCGATCGTCGCCGCCACCGTCCCCCGCCGCTCCGCCGCCCTCGCCACCGCGGTGGTCCTCGCGCTGGTCGGGGCGGCCGGCGCGGTCTTCTCCCCGTACGACGCCCTGCGCCACGTCCTGGCCGCACTCGTCGCGCTCGGCGCGGCCGAGGTGCTGCTGCGCCGCTGCGTCCGCCGCTTCGGCGGGGTGACCGGCGACGTCTTCGGCGGGGTGGCGGAGGTCGCGGGCACGGTCACGCTGGTGGCGCTGACCCTGGGCTGAGGCACGGGTGAGGACCGCTCCGGTGGCCGTATCCCCCCTTTCCGACTGTCCTGATCCGGACGCAACCCTCGCGGCGCCCCGCGGGTCACTTCGCCATGATCATGCTCACCCCTTCCGTCCGCGCGGCTGCCGCACTGGCCGCCGCCGCCCTGCTCCTGACCGCCTGCTCCGGCGCCGGCGACACCGCCCCGGCCGCCAAGCCCACGCCCACCCGGCACCCCGTCTTCGACCAGAAGCTCGACCGGCAACTGCTCCTGGCGGTGCGCCGGACGAAACAGGCGGGCACCGCGTCCTTCACCCACCGCCTGACCTTCGCCTCGGGCAAAGGCGACGCGGTCCAGACGATGAGCGGGCGCATGGACTTCACCGGCGGACGGGGGCGGGCCAAGGTCGTCTGGAAGGCCCCCACGTCACTGCCCCAGGAGGCTCGGGACGTCCTGACGGGCACGACGGCCGGCAGCCGGTCCGGCGCGCTGACCGGCACCTATCTGGTCGGCGGCGACCGGATCGACTACCGGGCCGACGGCGCCCCGTACTGGATCCGCTACACCTCCGCGGACACCCAGGCATCCCAGGAGAACGACGTCCTGGAGCACCTCCACGGCACCGAGGCGCCGGTCGGCGGCACTCTCCTGGAGGGCCTCTCCGGGGCTGAGGCGACCCAGCGGACCGACGGCCCCGGCGGCCGCCGCGTGTATCGGGGCGGCATGCCGGTCGACACGGTCGACGGCCTGTTCCCGGCCGGCCTGCGACGGCACACGACCCGGGACAACACCGACGTCCTGCCGGTCACCGTCACCCTGGACGAGCAAGGCCGGATCCTCGACGCCCACGCCGATCTGACCCCCCTCCTGAGGAAGCACGGCGACGCGCTCTCCGGCTTCACCAAAGTGACGATGGATCTCACGCTCGGCGGCTACGGCACGTCCGCGCCGAAGGACTCTCCCGCCGGCACCGTCCGCACGGCGGCCAAGGACGTCCTGCCCCTGCGGGACGTACGGGAGGACGGCTGCGCCGACTTCGACACCGGCCAGCGGCTGGCCCACCTCGTCGTCGGCGTGCCCTGCTCCGGGCCGTACGACGTCCGTGTCGTCCACCAGCTCCCGCTGGGACCGGGCGGTTCGGCCGAGGACACCCAGTTCCGCGCGGACACCGCCTGCTCGTTCGCGCTCGACGCCTCCCGGCCCTCCTGGATGCCCGCGAAGGCCGAAACCTGGGCCTGGTGGACGCCCGAACCCCAAGGCGGCGCCGGAAAGGGGCGGGTGACCTGCTACCTGACGAACGATCGGGACAATGCCTGATCAACTCACCTCCGGGGTAGGGAGCTTCCATTCGGAATCCACCCCGGTACGGCGGCACGCGGGCCCGCCCGCCGGTCCGCACCGCAGGGCCGCCAGGCCGGGAGAACCACGCCGCCGTGGGCGAACCCGGCAGGCGAGCGTAGGCTCCTGTCCGGCGCTCGTCGGGCCGAAATACGATACGGCGGGCACGGTCGGCCCATCCCACGACCGCCAACGAACTCAACGGAAGCGAGATTTCACCACCGTGACTGCTCTCACTCTCAGCACCGCCGGCGCGGCCACGCTGCGCGCCGACGCCGTCGTGGTCGGCGTCGCCAAGTCCGGCAAGACGCTGGTCGTGGCCCCGGGCGCCGAGGCCGTCGACCAGGCTTTCGACGGCGCTCTCGCCGCCGTCCTGGAGACTCTGGGCGCCACCGGCGCCGAGGGTGAGGCGACCAAGGTGCCCGCCCCGGCCGGTCTGAAGGCCCCGCTCGTCCTCGCCATCGGTCTCGGCACCCTGGCCGAGGACGACAAGGACGGCTCGGGCTTCAGCACCGAGGCGCTGCGCCGCGCGGCCGGCACCGCCGCCCGGATCCTCGCCGGTGCGAAGAAGGCCGCGTTCGCGCTGCCGATCGGTTCCCCCGAGGACGCCGCCGCGATCGGTGAGGGCGCGCTGCTCGGCGCGTACTCCTACACCGCGTGGAAGGAGGACGCCGAGGGCGCCAAGAAGCCGCTGGCCGAGGTCGCCCTGCTCGGCGCCAAGCCCCGCGACAAGGCCTACAAGGCCGCCGCCGAGCGCGCCCTGGCGGTCGCCGAGGAGATCAACCGCGCCCGCGACCTGGTCAACGCGCCGCCGAACGACCTGACCCCGGCCTCGTTCGCCGCCGTCGCGCAGGCCGCCGGCAAGGAGCACGGCCTGAAGGTCCAGGTGCTCGACGAGAAGGCGCTCGCCAAGGGCGGCTACGGCGGCATCCTGGGCGTCGGCGCCGGTTCGGCGAACCCGCCCCGCCTGGTCAAGGTCGCGTACACGCACCCGAAGGCGGAGAAGACCCTCGCCCTGGTCGGCAAGGGCATCACCTACGACTCGGGCGGCATCTCCCTGAAGCCGGCCGGTCACAACGAGACGATGAAGTGCGACATGGCCGGCGCCGCCGCCGTCTTCGCCGCCGTCGTCTCCGCCGCCCGCCTCGGCCTCGCCGTCAACGTCACGGGCTGGCTGGCGCTCGCCGAGAACATGCCGTCCGGCACCGCCACCCGCCCGGGTGACGTGCTGCGCATGTACAGCGGCAAGACCGTCGAGGTCCTCAACACCGACGCCGAGGGCCGTCTCGTCCTCGCGGACGCGCTGACCCGCGCCTCCGAGGAGGAGCCGGACGCGATCGTCGACGTGGCCACCCTGACCGGTGCCATGGTCCTCGCGCTCGGCGACCGCACCTTCGGCGTCATGGCCAACGACGACGACTTCCGTACCGCGATCCACGAGACCGCGACCGAGGTCGGCGAGCCGTCCTGGCCGATGCCGCTCCCCGCCGACCTGCGCAAGGGCATGAACTCCCCGACCGCCGACATCGCCAACATGGGCGAGCGGATGGGCGGCGGCCTGGTGGCCGGTCTGTTCCTGCAGGAGTTCGTGGGCAAGGGCATCACCTGGGCCCACCTGGACATCGCGGGTCCGGCCTTCCACGAGAGCGCTCCGTACGGCTACACCCACAAGGGCGGCACCGGCTCCTCGGTGCGCACCCTGGTGCGTCTCGCCGAGCGCACCGCCGACGGCGAGATCTGAGCCGACGGGAAAAGCGGGAAGCTGACGGACTCGGGGGCGGGGCCGGTATCCGGACCCGCCCTCCGGTCCGGCTTCCCCTCCCTGTCGGGTCCCTTCCGGGCCCTTCCTCAGCCGTTCCCGACCGGCCCCCGAGCTTCCCGCCCGGGGGCCGGTCGGCGTTCCCGGCGTGTTCGCCCGCGACGAAATCCGCATGTTCACCCATGTGACGCAGCCCTCCGTACGGACGATCCGCCGTCCCGGAGCACGGCCCCGCGTCCCGCCACCCGCCAACAAGTGCGAAGATGGGTTCTCGGCAGGACAGGGCCCCCACCACAGGGCCGACGAAAAGCGGCGGCCGGACACTGAGCCGCCGCCGGTCAGCACGACCGGCGACGAGCGCATATGCATGGAGGACGTGACGTGGCGAACGACGCCAGCACCGTTTTCGACCTAGTGATCCTCGGCGGCGGTAGCGGCGGCTACGCCGCGGCGCTGCGCGGAGCGCAGCTGGGCCTGGACGTCGCACTGATCGAGAAGAACAAGCTCGGCGGCACCTGCCTGCACAACGGCTGCATCCCGACGAAGGCCCTGCTCCACGCCGGCGAGGTCGCCGACACGGCGCGCGAGGCGGAGCAGTTCGGTGTCAAGACCTCCTTCGAGGGCATCGACATCAAGGCCGTGCACAAGTACAAGGACGACGTGATCGCCGGCCTGTACAAGGGTCTGCAGGGTCTCGTCGCCTCCCGCAAGGTGACGTACATCGAGGGCACCGGCCACCTGTCGTCCCCGACCTCCGTCGACGTCGACGGCCGCCGCGTCGAGGGCCGTCACGTCCTGCTCGCCACCGGTTCCGTGCCGAAGTCGCTGCCCGGTCTGGAGATCGACGGCAACCGGATCATCACCTCGGACCACGCGCTCACCCTGGACCGGGTGCCGGAGTCCGCGATCATCCTCGGCGGCGGCGTCATCGGCGTCGAGTTCGCCTCGGCGTGGAAGTCCTTCGGCACCGACGTCACGGTCATCGAGGGCATGAAGCACCTCGTCCCGGTCGAGGACGAGAACAGCTCCAAGCTGCTGGAGCGCGCCTTCCGCAAGCGTGGCATCAAGTTCAACCTCGGCACCTTCTTCCAGTCGGCCGAGTACACCGAGAACGGTGTGAAGGTCACCCTGGCCGACGGCAAGACCTTCGAGGCCGAGGTGCTGCTGGTCGCCATCGGCCGCGGCCCGGTCTCCGCCGGTCTCGGCTACGAGGAGCAGGGCGTCGCGATGGACCGCGGCTACGTCCTGGTCGACGAGTACATGCGTACCAACGTGCCCACCATCTCCGCGGTCGGCGACCTCGTCCCGACCCTCCAGCTCGCGCACGTCGGCTTCGCCGAGGGCATCCTGGTAGCGGAGCGGCTCGCCGGTCTGAAGCCGGTTCCGGTCGACTACGACGGCGTGCCGCGGGTGACCTACTGCCACCCGGAGGTCGCCTCCGTCGGCATCACCGAGGCCAAGGCCAAGGAGATCTACGGCGCGGACAAGGTCGTGGCCCTGAAGTACAACCTCGCGGGCAACGGCAAGAGCAAGATCCTGAAGACCGCGGGCGAGATCAAGCTCGTCCAGGTCAAGGACGGTGCCGTGGTCGGCGTCCACATGGTCGGTGACCGCATGGGCGAGCAGGTCGGCGAGGCGCAGCTGATCTACAACTGGGAGGCGCTGCCGGCCGAGGTCGCGCAGCTCATCCACGCCCACCCGACGCAGAACGAGGCGCTCGGCGAGGCCCACCTGGCCCTGGCCGGCAAGCCTCTGCACTCCCATGACTGACGCTCACGTCATCCAAGGGCGCGACGACCACTTTCCGCAATTCGTTAGGAGCAACTGAAACCATGTCGGTTTCCGTAACCCTGCCGGCGCTCGGCGAGAGCGTCACCGAGGGCACCGTCACCCGCTGGCTCAAGGCCGAGGGCGAGCGTGTCGAGGCCGACGAGCCGCTGCTCGAGGTCTCGACCGACAAGGTCGACACCGAGATCCCCGCCCCCGCCTCGGGCATCCTGGCCTCCATCAAGGTCGCCGAGGACGAGACGGTCGAGGTCGGCGCCGAGCTGGCCATCATCGACGACGGCTCCGGCGCCCCGGCCGCCGCCCCGGCCCCCGCCGCCGAGGCCGCTCCGGCTCCGGCTCCGGCCGCTGCCCCGGCTCCGGTCGCCGAGGCCCCCGCCGCCCCGGCCGCCCCGGCCCCCGTGGCCGAGGCTCCGGCCGCCGCTCCGGCCGGTGCCGCCGAGGGCACCGACGTCGTTCTCCCGGCGCTCGGCGAGTCCGTCACCGAGGGCACCGTCACCCGCTGGCTCAAGTCGGTCGGCGACACCGTCACGGCCGACGAGCCGCTGCTCGAGGTCTCCACGGACAAGGTCGACACCGAGATCCCGGCCCCGGCCTCCGGTGTGCTGCTCGAGATCACCGTCGCCGAGGACGAGACCGCCGAGGTCGGCGCCAAGCTGGCCGTCATCGGTGTCGCGGGTGCCGCTCCGGCCGCCCCGGCCCCGGCCGCCGCCCCGGCCCCCGTGGCCGAGGCTCCGGCTCCCGCCCCGGTGGCCCCGGCCGCCCCGGCGCCCGCTCCGGCCCCCGCCCCGGCCCCGGTCGCCGCTGCCCCGGCTCCGGCCGCCCCGGCCCCGGCTGCCACTCCGGCCCCCGCCGCCGCTCCGGCTCCGGCCGCTGTCGCGGAGCCGGCCGAGGACGGCGCGTACGTGACCCCGCTGGTCCGCAAGCTCGCCACCGAGAACGGTGTCGACCTGGGCACCGTCAAGGGTTCGGGCGTCGGCGGCCGCATCCGCAAGCAGGACGTCCTCGCGGCCGCCGAGGCCAAGAAGGCCGCTCCGGCCCCCGTCGCCGCCGCCCCGGCCGCCGCCGCTCCGGCCGCCGCCAAGGCTCCGGCCCTGGAGGTCTCCCCGCTGCGTGGCCAGACCGTCAAGATGACCCGCATGCGCAAGGTCATCGGCGACAACATGTTCAAGGCCCTGCACACCCAGGCGCAGCTGACCACGGCCGTCGAGGTCGACATCACGAAGCTGATGAAGCTGCGCAACCAGGCCAAGGACGCCTTCGCCGCCCGTGAGGGCGTCAAGCTGTCCCCGATGCCGTTCTTCGTGAAGGCGGCGGCCCAGGCGCTCAAGGCGCACCCGGTGATCAACGCTCGTATCAACGAGGACGAGGGCACGATCACCTACTTCGACACCGAGAACATCGCGATCGCGGTGGACTCCGAGAAGGGCCTGATGACCCCGGTCATCAAGGGTGCGGGCAACCTGAACATCGCCGGCATCTCCAAGGCCACGGCCGACCTCGCGGCCAAGGTCCGGGGCAGCAAGATCACGCCGGACGAGCTGTCCGGTGGCACCTTCACCATCAGCAACACCGGCTCGCGCGGTGCGCTGTGGGACACCGTCATCGTGCCGCCGAGCCAGGTCGCCATCCTGGGCATCGGTGCCACCGTGAAGCGCCCGGCCGTCGTCGAGACGCCCGAGGGCACGGTCATCGGCATCCGTGACATGGTCGTCCTGGCCCTGTCGTACGACCACCGCCTGGTCGACGGTGCCGACGCCGCCCGCTACCTGAACGCCGTCAAGGCGATCCTGGAGGCCGGCGAGTTCGAGGTCGACCTGGGCCTGTAAGGCAGCCGCGTCGCCTCCGGGCAACGTAACGAGCCTCACCAGCGGCGCCCCCACCCGGATGTGTTTCCGGGTGGGGGCGCCGCCGTATTGTCTAGGAGACCGTGTCTCCTGAGGAGCGAGTTCTCATGACCATGCCCGTCGTCCATTCGCTGCGCGAGCAGATCCGCGAGCACATCGTGGAGGGCATCGTCAGCGGCCGCTGGAAGCCGGGCGAAAGGATCGTGGAGCGGCGGATCGCCACCGAGCTGGAGGTCTCCCAGACGCCCGTGCGCGAGGCGCTGCGCGAGCTGGAGTCGCTGCGGCTGATCGAGTCGGCGCCGAACAAGGGCGTCCGGGTGCGCAATCTCACCGCCGCGGACCTGGAGGAGAGCTATCCCGTACGGGCGGGTCTGGAGCAGATCGCGGCGGAGCTGGCGGCCGGCCGGCTCGCGGCGGACTGCTCGACCCTGGAGCCGCATGTGGCGGCCCTGTACGAGGCGGACGCGGCCGGGGACGGCACGGCGCAGGTGCGGCACACGGTGGCGTTCCACCGGGAGCTGGTGAAGGCGGCCGGGAACAGCGTGCTGCTGCACACCTGGGAGGGTCTGGGCATCGAGGTGTTCACGGCGCTGTCGATCCGCTGGCTGGGCACGGTGCAGAAGTCGTACGCGGAGGAGCACCAGGAGCTGGTGGAGGCGTTCCGCCGGGGCGACCCGGACATCGGCGCGCTGGTGAAGGCGCATGTGCTGGGGTGCGCGCCGCGGGCGTGACCCGTCGGCCACCGGGGGTGCTCCTTCGCCCCGGAGCGTGACCTTTTTTGCCCTCCGGGTCGTGAATCCGGCCACATGCCCCCCATGTCTCCGAGCGGGTCCGTCGCGTACCACGGGCCCGCTCATTCGTGCGCACGGCCTCTCACCCGGCCGCTCCAACGGCGCCGATCCCCCGCTATTCCTTCGAAAACAAGGCACCGGGTGCCCGTTTACTTGGCACCCTGTGCCTACTTTCTTGAAATCGAGAGGTTTTTCGGTTCAACACTTTGATCGATCATCGATCGGAGGATTACAGTTTCCGCGGGCCGTCACCCGGCCCGCCGCCCTGTCCTGCCAGACATGGCCCCTTTATCTCCACCCCCCTCCTGTCCGGAAGGCGGCGATCATGACCGATCCCGTAGGCAAGATTCCGAGCGAGCTCGACCAGCTCCCGGACCGTGACACCGAGGAGACCGCCGAGTGGGCGGCCTCCCTCGACGCCGTCACCAAGGCCGCCGGCCCTCACCGGGCCGCCTACCTGATGCGCCGCACGCTCCAGCACGCGGAGGGTGCGGGCCTCGCCCTGCCCAAGCTGCTGGAGACGGACTACCTCAACACCATCCCCACCTCCGCCGAGCCGTCCATCGGCGCGGCCGGCGGCGACGAGGAGATGGAGCGCCGGATCACCGCGTGGAACCGCTGGAACGCGGCCGCGATGGTCACCCGCGGCGCCAAGCACGGGGTCGGCGGCCACATCGCCACCTTCGCCTCCGCGGCCTGGCTCTACGAGACCGGCTTCAACCACTTCTTCAAGGGCAAGGAAGCCAAGGACGCTCCCGGCTCCGGCGACCAGCTCTACATCCAGGGCCACGCCGCCCCCGGCATCTACGCCCGTGCCTTCCTCGACGGCCGGCTGAACGAGTCCCACCTGGACAACTTCCGCCAGGAGGCCGGCGGCAACGGTCTGCCGTCCTACCCGCACCCGCGCCGGCTGCCCTGGCTGTGGGAGTTCCCGACCGTCTCCATGGGCCTTGGCCCGCTCTCCGCGATCTACCAGGCGCGCTTCAACCGCTACCTGACGAACCGCTCCATCAAGGATGTCTCCGCCTCCCACGTGTGGGCCTTCCTCGGCGACGGCGAGATGGACGAGCCGGAGGCCACGGCGGCGCTCGCGCTGGCGGCCCGCGAGGGTCTGGACAACCTGACCTTCGTCATCAACTGCAACCTGCAGCGCCTCGACGGCCCGGTCCGCGCCAACTTCAAGATCGTGCAGGAGCTGGAGGCCCAGTTCCGCGGCGCCGGCTGGAACGTCGTCAAGACCCTGTGGGGCAACGCCTGGGACGAGCTGTTCGCGCTCGACACCACCGGCGCCCTGGTCCGCCGACTGCGCGAGGTGCCGGACGCCCAGGTCCAGACGTACCAGACCCGCGACGCCGCCTACATCCGCCAGGACTTCTTCGGCAAGGACCCGGCGCTCGTCGCGATGGCGCAGCTGCTGAGCGACGACAAGATCCTCGAGTGCTTCCACCTGTCCCGCGGTGGCCACGAGCCGCGCAAGGTGTACGCCGCGTACAAGGCCGCCCTGGAGTTCAAGGGCGCGCCGACCGTCATCCTGGCGCAGACCGTCAAGGGCTTCACCCTCGGTGAGGGCTTCGCGTCGAAGAACGCGAACCACCAGATGAAGAAGCTGTCGTCGGACGAGTTCAAGCAGATGCGCGATCTGCTCGACCTGCCGATCTCGGACGCGCAGTTCACCGACGGCCAGGTGCCCTACGGCCACCCGGGCGCCGACTCCGCCGAGGTCCGCTACCTCCAGGAGCGCCGCGCCGCCCTCGGCGGCCCCGCCCCGGCCCGCCGCGTCCACCCGCTCGCCCCGCTGCCGGCCCCGGCCGACAAGGCGTTCGCGGCCTTCGACAAGGGCTCCGGCGCGCAGTCCATCGCCACCACGATGGCCTTCGTGCGCCTGGTCAAGGACCTGGTCCGGGACAAGGAGACCGGCAAGCGCTGGGTTCCGATCGTGCCCGACGAGGCCCGTACCTTCGGCATGGAGTCGCTGTTCCCCTCGCTCGGCATCTACTCGCCGAAGGGGCAGACGTACGAGCCGGTCGACCGCGACCAGCTGATGTACTACAAGGAGGCCGTCAACGGCCAGATCCTGAACGAGGGCATCACCGAGGCCGGCTCGATGGCCGACTTCATCGCCGCTTCGACGTCGTACGCGACGCACGGCGAGGCGATGATCCCGTTCTACATCTTCTACTCGATGTTCGGCTGGCAGCGGACGGCCGACCAGATGTGGCAGCTCGGCGACCAGCTCGGCCGCGGCTTCCTCGTCGGCGCGACCGCCGGCCGCACCACGCTGACCGGTGAGGGCCTCCAGCACGCCGACGGCCACTCCCCGGTGATCGCGGCCACGAACCCGGCGGCGCTGAGCTACGACCCGGCGTTCGCGTACGAGGTCGCGGCCATCGTCAAGGAGGGTCTGCGCCGGATGTACGGCGAGGCGGCCGAGGGCGAGGACCAGAACGTCTTCTACTACCTCACCGTCTACAACGAGCCGATGCCGCAGCCGGCCAAGCCGGGTCACGCCGGTGTCGACGAGGGCATCGTCAAGGGCCTGTACCGCTTCAACACGGCCGAGTCGGCCGGCCTGGAGCTGCCCGCGAACGCCGCCCGCGTCCAGCTGCTCGCCTCCGGCACGGCGATCCACTGGGCCCTGGAGGCGCAGAAGACGCTGGCCGCCGAGTGGGGCGTGGCCGCCGACGTGTGGTCCGCGACCTCGTGGACCGAGCTGCGCCGCGACGCGCTGGAGGCCGACGCGGCCCTGCTGCGCGGCGAGGAGCGCGTCCCGTACCTGCGCCAGGCCCTGGAGGGCGTGGACTCCCCGGTGCTGGCCGTCTCCGACTACATGCGCCAGGTCCCGGACCAGATCGCGCAGTGGATCGAGCAGGACTACACCTCGCTGGGCGCCGACGGCTTCGGCATCTCGGACACCCGTGTCGCGGCCCGTCGCCACTTCGGCGTCGACGCCGAGTCGATCGTGGTCGCCGCCCTGGCCCAGCTCGCCCGCCGCGGCGAGGTCCAGGCCACGTCGGTGAAGGAGGCGCGCGAGCGCTACGGCCTGTAAGGCCCGCCGTTCCCGGTCCGAGGGGGGGGGGGGGGGGGGGGGGGGGGGGGGGGGGGGGGGGGGGCCGGCGGCGGGGGGGGGGGGGGCGCGGCCGC
>NZ_JBICVG010000003.1:324441-337755 GCF_043198875.1 Streptomyces sp. NPDC048718 | reverse complement strand
GCCCCCCCCGGCCGCCGCGGGCCGGCCCATGCCCGCGCCGTGCCGGGGGGCCGGCGGCGCTTGGGCCTTGACGCCCCGCCCGCCCCGGGGGGGGGGGCCCGCCCCCCCCCGGGGGGGGCGGGCCCCGCGGCCCCTCGGCGTGCGGGGGCGGCCGGGCGCGCCTGCGGGGTGGGGGGCGCGCCCCTGCCGTCAGGTCTGAGGGCGGACCCACTCCGGAGACACCGCGAGTGCGGGCCGGACCCCTGCCGTCACGTCTTTGTCTTTGTCCGGGTCACTGTGTACGGCCGAGTGCGTCGGGGGACGCCCCCAGCCCCAGCCGCCTCACCTGAGTACAAGCCCGCCCCACCGCCACCCACCCTGCGCAAACCTCGCCCTCGCCCCCACCAATCCGCTCAGCCGCTGCCCAAGCCCCTCCGGGTCACTGACAAGCTGGCTCCCATGCGTGCCGCCCGTCTCATCAAATTGGTACTTCTCCTCCAGGCCCGGCCGTCGATGACGGCAGCCGAACTCGCCGCCGAGCTGGAGGTGTCGGAGCGGACCGTGGTGCGGGACGCGCAGGCGCTGTCGGAGGCGGGGGTTCCGGTGTACGCGGACCGGGGGCGGGTGGGCGGGTACCGGCTGGTCGGGGGTTATCGGACGCGGCTGACCGGGCTGGCGCGCGGGGAGGCGGAGGCCCTGTTCCTGTCGGGGCTGCCAGGGGCGCTGCGGGACCTGGGGCTCGCGGACGCGGCGTCGGCGGCGCGGCTGAAGGTGTCGGCGGCGCTGGCGCCGTCGGTGCGGGACGCGCCGGAGGCGGTGGGGCGGCGGTTCCATCTGGACGCGCCGGGCTGGTTTCAGGAGCCGGAGACACCGGAGGTGCTCGCGCCGCTGGCGGAGGCGGTGTGGGGCGACCGGCCGGTGTCGGTCCACTACCGGCGTCCGGACGGCGTGGTGGCGCGGGAGCTGGAGCCGTACGGGCTCGTGTTGAAGGCGGGGGTCTGGTACCTGTGCGCGCGGGCCGAGGGTGCGTTCCGCACATACCGGGTGGACCGGTTCGCCGAGGTGACGGTGGGGTCCGGCGCGTTCGTCCGGGATCCGGGGTTCGATCTGGCGGGGTTCTGGACGGAGCGTTCGGCGGAGTTCGCGCGGTCGCTGCTGCGGACGGAGGTGGTGCTGCGGCTGACGGAGTCGGGGGCGCGGCGGCTGCCGCATGTGACGGACCGGGTGGCGGCCGGTGAGGCGCTGGCGGCCGGGGTCGCCGAGCCCGGGGGTGGCGGGGTGCGGGTGACGCTGGCGGTGGAGAGCGAGGAGGTTGCTTTCGGTCAGTTGTTCGCGCTTGGTCCGGAGGTGGAGGTACTGGCTCCGGCGGGCCTCCGCGAGCGGTTCGCGGAGGCCGCACGACGGACGGCCGGGCTCTATCGGTAGCCGCGTCCCCTCCGACTGGTCAGGGGGCGTCGGTCAGAGCCAAGGGCTGGAGGCCGGAAGCGGGAAGCCACCAGTCACCGGTCACCGGTCACCGGTCACCGATAGTCCTCCGCCCGGGTGTCCGGGTCGGTCTCCTGGGCGAGCATGTAGCCCCAGGAGTCGGGGCGGGAGCCGTCGGCGTCGGTGAAGCCGTACTCCTTGGCGAGCCCGCCGCTGTCGAGGGACTGCCCGTTCCAGCGGGCCCGGCCGGGGTCGGCGGCGAGGGCGGCGATGGCACGGCCGAGGTAGACCGGGGTCTCGGAGACGGCGAAGCCGGGGATCTTCGCGATGGCGTCGCGCCAGGTGTCCTCGGTGACGCCGAGGGTCTCCAGCATCTGTTCGGAGCGCAGCCAGCCGGGGCTGACGCAGACGGCGGTGGCCTCGTACGCGGCCAGTTCGGTCGCGAGGCCGAAGGCCATCCGGATCGGGGCGTTCTTGGCCAGGTCGTAGAAGACGTTCTCGCGGTAGTGGGTGGCGTTGTAGCCGGTGGTGCCGTCGGTGATCTCGACGAGCAGTCCGCCGGGGTGCCGGATGAGCAGGGGCAGGGCGGTGTGGACGGTGACGACATGGGTGCGCACGCCGAGTTCGAGCATCCGCAGGCCGTCGTCGAGGCCGATCTCCCAGGTCTTCTTGCCGAAGCTGGGGCCGAGCAGGTGTTCGCCGCCCCAGACGTCGTCGACGAGGACGTCGAGCCGGCCCTGTTCGTGGTCGATGCGTTCGACCAGGGCGCGCACCTGGTCGGGGTCGAGGTGGTCGGTGGGTACGGCGATGCCGTGGCCGCCGGCGGCGGTGACGAGTTCGGCGGTCTCCTCGATGGTCTCGGTGGTCCGGCCCACTTCGCTGACCGCGGCGCGGGTGGTGCGCCCGGTGACGTAGACGGTGGCTCCGGCGGTGCCGAGCTGGACGGCGATGCCGCGGCCGGCGCCCCGGGTGGCGCCGGCGACGAGGGCGATACGGCCGGCGAGAGGGAGGCTGCGGTCGGTGCTTTCGGTCATGCGGGCAGCCTGGCAGGAAAGCGTGACATCTCCTGTCCGGATTGTTTTCGGCCGTTTCCGAGTGCGGCGCGGGTCCGCACGCACGATGCTGGACCCGTGATGGACGAGACGGAGTTCTGGAAGATCATCGACTCCACCCGGGAGCGCGCCGAGGGCGACCCGGAGGAGCACGCGGACCTGCTCGTCGAGCGGCTGACGGAGCTGGACCCGGACTCGGTGCTGGACTTCGCGCGCCATTTCGAGGCCCGGTACAACCGCGCGTACACCTGGGAGTTGTGGGGTGCGGCCGCGGTGCTGTTCGACGGCGCGGGCGACGAGGTCTTCGACTACTTCCGCTGCTGGCTGATCGGTCAGGGCCGGGAGGTCTTCGAGGGAGCGGTGCACGAGCCGGACGCGCTGGCGGAGCTGCTGGTCGACTTCGACGAGGAGATCGACGGGGACGGCGAGGAGCTGGGGTTCGCGGCGGACGAGGCGTACGAGCGGCTGACCGGCACGGAGGCGCCGGATCTGGGTATCCCGCCGCCGGGCGCGGAGCCGGCGGGCACCCCGTTCGACCTGGACGACGACGGGGTGCTCGCGGCCCGCTTTCCCCGGCTGTGGGAGCGGTTCGGCCCCGGGGAGGGGTGAGCGGCCGGGGCCGGACCGGGCCCGGCGGTCAGACCCCGAGCTGAAGCTCGGGGTTCACCTGACCGAGGATCATGTCGGTCCTCGGCTGGAGGGCGGGGAAGAGCTGCTCGGGCTGGGGTATCGCCCAGTACTTCCCCTCGGCGACCATTCGGAAGACGCGTTCGGCGTGCTCCTCGGGGGTGAGCCCGTGCGCGTCGGCGAGCTGCTGGAGCTGGTCGTTGAAAGCCGCGATCTCCGGGGGTTCGGTCTCGCCGGGGCGGGCCGCCTTGAAGATCTCGCTGTGGACCGATCCGGGGGTCACGACGGACACCTGGATCGGCGCGCCCTTCATCCGCATCTCGTAGTGCAGCGACTCGGTGAGCGCGAGCACGCCGAACTTGGTGACGCTGTACGGGGCCATGAGCGGGCTCGGCAGGAGGCCGCCGATCGACGACACGTTGATCACCCAGGCCCGCTCGCCGCGTTCCAGCATGCGCGGGACGAAGGAGCGGACGCCGTTGACGTATCCACCGATGTTGACCTTGAGCATGGCGTCCCAGCGCTCCGCGGGGATCTCCCACGAGTAGCCCATGGCCATGATTCCGGCGTTGTTGACCAGCATGTCGACGGCGCCGAAGCGGTCGTACGCGGCGTCGGCGAGGGCGTCGACAGAGGCGGCCGAGGCGACGTCGGTGACCACGCTCTCGACCTCGGCGCCGCCGGCCCGCAGTTCGTCGGCGAAGGCGGCGAGCCGGTCGGCGGCGATGTCGGCGAGCACGAGCTTCATCCCGAGGCCGGCGGCGTGCCGGGCGAGGCCGGAGCCGATACCCGAGGAGGCGCCGGTGATGACGGCCACCTTGCCGGCGAAGATCTCCTCGGCGCGGGCCGGGTCCTGCTCCATGGTCTGGTTCGTGTCCGTGTTCGTGTTCGTGTTCGTCATCAGAAGTGCGTTCCTCCGTCGATCCGGATCTCGGTGCCGGTGATGAATCGGCCGTCCTCGGAGCCGAGCATCGCGACGACTCCGGCGACGGTCTCGGGTCCGGCGAAGCCCTGGCCGAGGGCCGGGGAAAGCTTGGCGAAGAGCGACCAGTCGGTGTCCTCGGGCAGGCCGGGGCCCACGGACTGCCGGCTGGCGCCGGAGCCGTCGGTCATACCGGAGGAGATGGAACCGGGCTGGACGGCGGTGAAGCGGATGCCGTCCTTCGCGTACTCGGCGGCGAGGGCGTGCGTCATGGACTGGATGCCGCCCTTGCTCGCCGCGTAGGCCGCCATGTAGGGGTGCGCGAACGTCGCCGAGGTGGAGGAGAAGTTGACGACCGCCGGGCCGTCCCCCTCCCGCAGGGCCGGTATGGCCTCGCGGATCACCAGGAACGTACCGGTCAGATTGACCCGCAGGACCTGTTCGAACGCGGCGAGAGAGGTCTCGTGGGCGTGCGAGGAACGCAGCACGCCCGCCGCGTTGACCAGCACGTCCAGACCGCCGAGGGCGGAGACGGCCCGGGCCACCCCGTCGCGCACCGAGGTCTCGTCGGCGACGTCGATGACGACCGCGGTGAGACGGCCGGCGGCCTCCCCGGCCTTGACGACGGTGTCCTTGAGGCCGTCCTCGCTGATGTCCGCGGCGACGACCGTGCCGCCCTCCGCCAGCATGCGCAGGACGGTGGCCTGGCCGATCCCGGAGCCGCCACCGGTGACGAGCGCGCGGCGCCCTTCGTAGCGGGTCAGCTGTTTCATGACGACAACCTCTCGGTCGAGCTTTCACGGGGCCTTTCCGATCCCGTCCACTGACCACCGTACGCCCAAGTGGCACGTTTTGCCATAGCTGCACAGCGTGCATTTCCGGCAGGCGTCGGCGTACCCTGAGGGAATGAGTGCGAAGCCCCGTCCTTCGACCCTGACCGAGCGCCGCAAGGCCGCCACGCAGCTCGACATCGCCCGGGCCGCCGCCGAGCTGTTCACCGAACGCGGGCCCGACGGCACCACCGCCGAGGAGATCGCCCTGCGGGCCGGGGTCGCGCTGCGCACCTTCTACCGGTACTTCCGCTCCAAGCAGGACGCCGTCGCCCCGCTGCTCGCGGGCGGCGCCGACCGCTGGCGCGACGCGCTCGCGGCGACCGGGCCGGGCGTCGCGCTGCCGACCGCTCTGGAACGCTCCATCGCCGACTCGCTCACGGCCCAAAACGCGGCCGACGAGGAGGGTCTGCGCTGGACCCGGGGGCTGCTGCGCGCGGCCGAGAGCGACCCGGCGCTGCGGGCCGTCTGGTACCGCGTCAACCAGGAGTCCGAGGAGCGGCTGCGGACCGTCCTCGGCGACCTCGCAGGCCCGGACGCCGACCCCCTCGAACTCCGCCTGGCAGCCGCCGCGGCCACCGACGCGATCCGCATCGCCCTGGAGACCTGGTCCGAGTCGGAGGCCCCACCCGCCGGCACGGACGCCCCGGCCGCCCTCGCGCTGCGCTGCCTGCGCGAGCTGATGGGCGGCACACGTCTGCTGGCCCGCGAGGAGTAGGCCGGTCAGCTCCCGGCGAGCGTCCGCCCCATCAGGACGTCGTCCACGTACTCCCCGTCCAGCAGGAACTCCCCCGGCAGAACCCCCTCCACCACGAACCCCTCGGAGACGTACAGCGCCCGCGCCGGGGCGTTGTGCCCGAGCACCCGGAGGGTGAGCCGGGTCGCGCCCTCCGCCCGGGCCCGCTCCCCCGCCGCCCGAAGCAGCGCCCGACCCACCCCGCGCCCCCGCGCACCCGGATCGACGGCGAGCCCCTGAATCTGCCGGACGTGCGCGTTGCAGGCCAGCGGGGTGGGGGCCACGACCCGCACATACCCGGCCACCCCCAGATCGGCCGCCTCGGCGACCAGGTAGTGCGCGGGAAGATGCCGCTCGTCGAAGAACCCCTGCCCCGGCTCGGGCGGCGGCTGCACGGCATGCAGCCGCGACCATACGACCCGGTCGAGCCGCGCGAGCACCCGCTCGTCCCCGACGACGGCCTCACGAACCACCACGCTCATACGCCCACTCTCCCCCACCGAATCTCTTCTCCCCCTCCCCTACCCACCCCCGACAAGCCCCCCACCCACTTCCCGCACCCCCGCACCCCTCCACTCAAGCGGGAGGGGTGCGGGGTGGTGCGCGCGAGACAGCGACGGGAGCGGGGGCCGGGGAGGGGGTCGTGTTCGAAACGTAGAGCGTGATTTGTGGCGCGGAAACAGCAACGCCTCACGCACTGCAAAGGGCTCCGCGCCGTAAATCATGCAGTGCAGAACACGACCCCCGGACCGGCCCACGCGCACCCACCACGAACCCCCAGCGCACCACCCCGCAACCCCGAACGCGCCCCACGCCCCGCACCACCACGCCCACCCGCACAGCGCAGCGCAGCGCACCCGCACCACCGCCCCCACCCGCACAGCGCAGCGCACCCGCACCACCACCCGCACAGCAGCGCGCAGCGCCCCGCGCCCCCCATGCCGCGCACACCCCCCGCACGCGCGTCCTCCCCTCCCCGTCCTCCCGCTTAATCTCTTGCGAACTCCGGCATTCCGGGGACGTGTTGGGGGCATAGGCCTCCCACATGAAGCGCGAACGACCTGGGAGGGGCACGTGCGCGACTACTCGGACGTCGTCGTGGTGGGAGCCGGGATCGCCGGTCTCGCGACAGCTCATCAGCTGACCGCGGCGGGGCTCTCGGTCACGGTCTTGGAGGCCGCGCCGCAGGTGGGCGGCCGGTTGGCGACGGATGTCGTCGACGGTTTCCGGCTCGACCGGCTCGGGCCGCTGTTCACGTCGCCGGAGGTGGCGGGTGTTCCGTTGCGGCCGTTCGCGCCGGGTGTGCTGGTGCATCAGGACGGGCGGTACGGCCGGTGGGGCGCGGGGCACGCGCGCTGGAGTCCACGGGGTTCGGCGGGCGCACGGGGTTCGACGGGTGCCCGGGGCACAACGGGCGCACGGGGGGTGGCGCGCGCGCTGGCCGGCGCGCCCCGCAATCCGGCGGCGTCGCTGGATCAGGCGCGGTTCGGCGGGTCGCTGGTGCGGCTGGCGACGACGCCGGCGCAGCGGATTCTGACGCGTTCCGAGCGGACGGCGCGGGAGGCACTGGCGTTGCGGTTGCCGGCCCGTACGGTCCAGGGGGTGCTGCGTCCGCTGCTCGGCGCGCTGCTGGGCGATCCGGATCTGGCGACGTCGAGCCGGCGCGCGGATCTGGCGCTGCGGTCGTTCGCGCGGGGCCGTCTCGGCGTGCCGGAGGGCGGTTCGGGCGCGCTGGTGGAGCGGCTGATGGCGGGGCTTGCGCCGGGGACGGTCCGGACCGGGGTGCGGGTGACGGAGGCGTCGATCTCGCGGGTGACGACGGCCGCGCACGGGGTGTTCCGGTGCCGTTCGGTGGTGGTGGCGACGGGTGGCCGCGCGGCGGCGGAACTGCTGCCGGGGCTGCGGGTGCCGGAGTACCGGGCGGCGACGGTGGTGCATCACGCGGTGCCGGTCGCGCCGATGGCCGAGCCGGTGCTTCTGCTGGAGTCGGATCCGGGCGGCCCGGTGGCGTTCACGGCGGTGATGAGCGCGGTCGATCCGTCGCGGGCGCCGGCGAACCGCGCGCTGGTCTCGTCGACGGTGCTGGGCGGGCCGCCGGACGGTGACGACACCGAGCGCCGGGTGCGCAAGCATCTGGCGACGCTGTACGGGGTGTCCACGGACGACTGGGAGCCGCTGGCGCTGCGGCACACCCGGGACGCCTTCCCGGTGATGCGTCCGCCGTTCGATCCGGAGCGCCCGGTGCGGCTCCTGTCGGGCCTGTACGTGTGCGGTGACCATCGGGCGGCGGGCACCCCGTTCGGCGCTCTCACCTCGGCCGAGCGGGCCGCGACCGCACTTCTCGCGGATCTGGGCACGCGCCCGGCCGAACCGTCGCGGCCGGACGAGACGGCGGCGTAGGCGGGGCCGGCCCCGCGTCGGCCCGCGCCCGCACCACCACCAAACCGGCGAACACCGAAGGCCACCGCCCGAGGCCGCCGACGCCCCCTCGGTCATCCCAGCGCGGCCACCCGGTCGCGGTAGATGCGGACCGCGGGGGCGTCGCGGTACGGCTCCAGGCGGCGCTCGAAGTCGCGTACGTACTCCACCGCCCGCGCCGACCGCATCTCCGAGGCCTGCTGCGCCGCCTCCGCGCCCAGGGCGCACGCCTGGTCCAGCTCGCCGAGCGCGAGCCGGGCGGAGGCGAGCACCACCCGGCAGAACAGCCGGCTGCGGGCGTGACCGGGGCCGCGCAGCTGGAGCGCGCGTTCGGCGTGCTGCGCGGCGGCCCGGTACTGCTGGAGGTCGCGGTGGCAGTGCCCGAAGTCGTCGGCGAGCTGGGCCTCGTCGTAGAACTTGGCCCAGTACGGCACCTCGTCGCCCGGCCGGGCCGCGTCCAGGGCGCGCTCGGCGCGGGCCAGCGCCGCCCCGCAGGCTCGCGCCTCGCCGAGGACGGCGTGACCGCGCGCCTCGACCGCGTGCAGCAGGGCCTGGACGACGGGCGGCGCCGCCGAGCCGACGCCCTGCTGGGCGACGCGGGCGAGCTGGACGGCCTCGCGGCCGTGCCCGAGGTAGACGGCCTGGTGGCTCATGGTGATGAGGACGTACGAGCCGTACGCCCGGTCGCCGGCGGCCTGGGCGAGCCGCAGCGCCTGGACGAAGTACCGCTGGGCGAGCCCGTGCGCGGCGATGTCGTACGAGGTCCAGCCGGCCAGCCGGGTGAGGTCGGCGACCGCGCCGAACAGCCGGCGCCCGATGCTCTCGCCGTACGTACCGCGCAGCATCGGCTCGGCCTCGTGCTCCAGGTAGCGGACGAGGGCCTGGCGGGCGTGGCCGCCGCCGTAGGCCTGGTCGAGGGTGCGGAACAGTTCGCCCACGGAGCGCAGCGCGGCGATGTCGCCGCTGGACACCCGCTGTCCGGGGCCCCGGTCGGTGCCGCGCTGACGGGGCACTCCGTAACGGCCCTGGGCCGGAACCCGCGGCTCGGCGCTCCCGCTCCCGGTTCCTCCCCCGCTCGCGCCTCCGCCGGAGGCCGACGACGGGGCCGGCACCCCCGGGGTGCCCGGGGCGCCTGGTTCACCGCGCGCCACGCGCTCGTCGGCGCGGCCGATCAGCCAGTCGCGGCTGGGCACGACGAGCCCGGCCGGAGTGAAGGCGATCTTGCGCAGTTCGGCGTGACTGCCGGAGTCCTTGCGCCACAGGCCGCTGACGATGTCGACGGCCTCCTCCGGGGTCGCCGCGAACTCCAGACCGGCGTACACCGGCGCGCAGGCGTCGAGTCCGAGGTCCTGGGCGGACAGCCGGCGGCCGAGCCGACGGGTGAAGACCTCCGCGATCAGGGCGGGGGTCGTGCCGCGTGGCTGCTGGCCGCGCAGCCACCGGGTCACCGAGGTCTTGTCGTACCGCAGGTCGAGTCCGTGCTCCAGGCCGAGCTGGTCCACCCGCCTGGCGAGACCCGCGTTCGAGAAGCCAGCTTCGGCGATGAGCGCGGCGAGCTGGCGGTTCGGCATGCGCTGCGAGGGTCGTTCCGTCATCAGCTGTGCGGTCTCCTGCCTTCCGGGCCCGGGGTGGAAGCCCGATTGGACCTTTATGGCCCTCATGGAACGGCGCGAATTTAGCTCCGTTCACCGCGTTTACCGGCGGCTTTTCCGTACATTCATCCGTTCGTGTGAGGGCTGGCCACCCGCTGACAAAGCCTCTTCCGGGACCCCGCACCGCCCTCCCGGCCCGCTCCGGCCCGCCCGTCGGCCCGGCGCACCTGCCGGGGGACGGCCCGACGTGCCGCCGTACAGTGGCGTGGGTGCGATCGACGCATGACACCGAGTCGGCTCCCGCCCCGGGGACGACCCCCCGGACCCCGGCTCGGCACCCAGGAGGAGGCATGGCCGTGAGTGAGCTGCGATTCGTCCGTCTGGGCTTCGGCGAGGACGCCGTCGACTACCAGGTCGCCTGGGACAAGCAGCGCGAGGTGCACGCCGCCCGGTTCGAGGACGAGATCGAGGACACCTGTCTGCTCCTGGAGCACCCGCCGGTCTACACCGCCGGCCGGCGCACCGAGGAGAGCGAGCGCCCCCTGGACGGCACGCCGGTGGTCGACGTGGACCGCGGCGGCAAGATCACCTGGCACGGCCCCGGCCAGCTGGTCGGCTACCCGATCATGAAGCTGCCCCGGCCGGTCGACGTGGTCGCCCACGTACGCCGCCTGGAGGAGGCGCTGATCCGTACGGCCGCCGACTTCGGCCTGGAGACCACCCGTATCGAGGGCCGCAGCGGCGTGTGGGTCCTCGGCGACCCCGTCGAGTCCCGCCCGGCGATCGGTGGCCTGTCGCTCGACCTGGCCCCCGGAATCGACCCCCGGCTCACGGACACCGAGTTCGACCCCCGGCTCAACGGCCCCGAGTACGCCCCCTCCAACGCCGGCCAGCGCCGCGAGGACCGCAAGCTCGCGGCCATCGGCATCCGGGTCGCCAAGGGCGTGACGATGCACGGCTTCTCGTTCAACGTGAACCCCGACAACACCTGGTTCGACCGGATCATCCCGTGCGGCATCCGGGACGCGGGCGTCGCCTCGCTCGCGGGCGAGCTGGGCCGGGACATCACGATCGAGGAGGTGCTCCCGGTCGTCGAACGGCATCTGCGCGACGTGATGGCGACCGCGGAGCCGAAGCCCCGGGACGTCGAGGCGGAGCAGCGGGCCGTACGCGAGAGCGAGCGGACCCCGGTGGCCTGAACGCCCCGGTACGGCCTGAAGGCGACCCCGAGGGTGGCCTGAAGCGAGGCGAAGGGCCTCAAGAGGGCCAAAGGGCCCCGCCGGTGGCGTGCGGCGGCCTGCCGGTGGCCGGAAATAGAGCCGCCTCACCCCGGCCCGCCGCGGCCGGAGGAATGCCAGGCGTAGGCCAGAGGTTGGCCAGAGCGTCAAGGCATAAGAAGCAACGGGCGTACCCTGGTGTGCGCCGAAGAATCGAAGCTACAGGAGCCGATGTGTCCGCAGTCGCACCCGACGGACGCAAGATGCTGCGCCTGGAGGTCCGGAACGCCCAGACCCCCATCGAGCGCAAGCCCGAGTGGATCAAGACCCGGGCGAAGATGGGGCCCGAGTACACGAAGATGCAGAGTCTCGTGAAGAGCGAGGGTCTGCACACGGTCTGCCAGGAGGCGGGCTGTCCCAACATCTTCGAGTGCTGGGAGGACCGCGAGGCGACCTTCCTCATCGGCGGCGACCAGTGCACCCGGCGCTGTGACTTCTGCCAGATCGACACCGGCAAGCCCGAGGCCCTGGACCGGGACGAGCCGCGCCGCGTGGGCGAGTCCGTCGTCACGATGGACCTGAACTACGCCACCATCACCGGCGTCGCGCGCGACGACCTGGAGGACGGCGGCGCCTGGCTGTACGCGGAGACCGTGCGTCAGATCCACCAGCAGACCGCGGAGCGCGCCGCCGGCCGCACCAAGGTCGAGCTGCTCGCCCCCGACTTCAACGCGGTGCCGGAGCTCCTCGAGCAGGTCTTCGACTCCCGCCCCGAGGTCTTCGCGCACAACGTCGAGACCGTGCCGCGGATCTTCAAGCGGATCCGTCCGGGCTTCCGGTACGAGCGGTCGCTCGACGTCATCACCCAGGCGCGGGACTACGGTCTGGTCACGAAGTCCAACCTGATCCTCGGCATGGGCGAGACCCGCGAGGAGATCAGCGAGGCGCTCCAGCAGCTGCACGACGCCGGCTGCGAGCTGATCACGATCACGCAGTACCTGCGGCCGTCGGTCCGCCACCACCCCGTCGAGCGCTGGGTGAAGCCGCAGGAGTTCGTGGAGCTGAAGGAGGAGGCCGACGAGATCGGCTTCTCCGGTGTGATGTCGGGCCCGCTGGTCCGCTCCTCGTACCGCGCGGGCCGGCTGTACCAGCAGGCCATGGAGCGTCGCGGCGCCGCCGACGCCGTGACCCCGGCCGTCTGACACCGGCACCGCAGGGGGCGCGCGGCCCTCGTTCGCGCCGTTTCCTTGCCGGGCCTTGCCCGTGGCCGTCCGTACCTCGTACGGACGGCCACGGTCGTTCGGGGACGGCGGAGGAGGCGGGAAGGGCCCCGGCGCGCGCCCGGGCGTGCGCCGGTGTGGTTTCACCTGTCTTTGACCGGCGGGTCACACTCCGGCAACACCGATCTGTGAGTGTGTACGTACGCACCGCCACCCGAGCGCCCCGGAGGTTCCCTCCCATGCAGGCCGCGCGCACTGCCCGGACTCGTTCGCTCCCCTCGCTGCCCTCGCTCCCTTCCGTCACCGGCGCGCTGCGCGCCGTCGAGACCCTGCTGCTGGCCGGCGGCCAGCGCACCGCCCGGCGCAACGCCTGGGCGTCCGTCCTGGAGGACCGGCGCCGCGCGAAGGATCGCGTGGAGGCCCAGCGTGTGATGGAGGCCGTGGCGGGGCGGGCTTCGCGGGCCACGTAAACTTCAGGACATGGCGAGGAAGGCAAACACGAGCGGCGCTGACGCCGCGACCCCCGGGCGACTGAAGCAGATCGCCCTCACGTACAAGATGACCCGGAAGGTCGACCCGCAGGTCGGTCTCGTCGTCGCGGGCGTGGGCATCGTCGTACTCGGTGTCCTCCTCGCGATCGGTTTTCTCATCGGGCACCCGGTCTACCTGGGCATTCTCGGCTTCGTGCTGGCGTTCCTGGCGATGGCCATCATCTTCGGCCGGCGCGCCGAGAAGGCGGCCTTCGGCCAGATGGAGGGCCAGCCGGGCGCTGCCGCGGCGGTGCTGGAGAACGTCGGGCGCGGCTGGACCGTGACCCCGGCGGTGGCGATGAACCGCAGCCAGGACGTGGTGCACCGCGCGGTCAGCCGCGCCGGCATCGTGCTGGTGGCGGAGGGCAACCCGAACCGGGTGAAGTCCCTTCTGGTGGCCGAGAAGAAGCGGATGGCCCGCATCGTCGTCGACGTGCCGGTGACCGACATCATCGTCGGCGACGACGAGGCCGCCGGTCAGGTGCCGCTGAAGAAGATCCGCACGAAGATGCTCAAGCTCCCGCGCGTTCTCGCCGGGCCCCAGGTGACGGCGGCCAACGACCGGCTCCGCGCGATGGGTGACCTGATGAGCAACATGCCGCTGCCGAAGGGTCCCCTTCCCGGTCGTGGCGCTTCGAGCCGCCGTCCCCCGCGAGGCTGATCCCCGCCCCCATCCTGAAAGAGGGGTGCCCCCGCCCAAACATGTGGCGGGGGACCCCACCTTAAACGTCGCGCCCCGAGCCACACCCGGAACCGGCCCCCGAAA
>NZ_JBICVG010000003.1:41627-324431 GCF_043198875.1 Streptomyces sp. NPDC048718 | reverse complement strand
CAAACAGGCCGCTGCCGATGGGCCCCCGCCCGGGGGGGGCCCGTGCGCCCCGCCCCCCCCCGGGTGCCTTCCCCCCCCCCCCACCCCCACCGGGGGGGCCCCCCCCCCCCGCGGGGCCGGGGCCACCCCTCTTTCACGTGCGCGCACGTACCCACACGCGTACCGGCCCACGTAGATGACGGACTACCGGTCGGGATCGGATCGCGGTCGATCACGACCGGATCACAGCCGCTCCCTGATCGCATGCCGAACGGGGCGGATCGTTTCGGGCCGGAACCTTCGCGGAGCCGGTCCGGACCCGAAGAAATCAGGCCGGATCAGTCTGGATCAGGCCGCCTCAGATGCGGACCTGGACCGCGCCGGAGAAGCGGTCGTGCAGGCCGCGGCCGTCGCGGTCCCAGATGAGGGCCGGGAGGGCGAGGCAGACGAGGGCGCTGCGCAGGGCGACACGGAGGACGCCGAGGCGGCCACCGCGGACGGAGACGACCCGCAGGCCGAAAAGACGCTTGCCGGGGGTGAAGCCGACGGTGCCGACCGTGAGCACGCTCAGGACGAAGAGGATGAGCACGGCCCAGTTCCCGGTGGCCTGGGTGTAGCGGTGGGTGATCAGGCCGTACGCGATCAGCATGCACAGCGCCCAGTCGACGGCGAGGGCGCCGAGGCGGCGGCCGGGCCGGGCGATGGAGCCAGGGCCCTCCTCGGGCAGGCCGAGCTGCTGCCCGCGGTAGCCGAAGTCGACGCCCGCTTCTTCGGCCGCGGCGCGGGGGCCGGAGAGCCACGATCCAAGTGCTTGCCTGTTGTCCACCCGACCACGGTACTGTGCCCGATTTCGATCACTTCCGGCCGGGGGCGTCCGCGCCGCGCGACGCGAGGCCGAGAACAGCCCGTCATACCCCGGCCGTGCCACCAGCTCGGTTAACTTCGTCGAAACAAATGGGTCATGCTGGAGAAATCCGGTCTGCCTAAGGTCGGGTCCAGCGTGGGCCACCACACGGGCCGACACACCGAGCCGCAGCCCCGCCCTCCCGGGCCGGGGCGTAGGAGGAGTGGGATGTTCCAGAACGCCGACGAGGCCAAGAAGTACATTCAGGACAATGACGTCAAGATGGTCGACATCCGCTTCTGCGACCTGCCCGGCGTCATGCAGCACTTCACGATCCCGGCGACGGCGTTCGACCCGGCCGAGGAGCTGGCCTTCGACGGTTCGTCGATCCGCGGCTTCCAGGCCATCCACGAGTCGGACATGGCGCTGCGCGCCGACCTGTCGACGGCCCGCCTCGACCCGTTCCGTCGCGACAAGACGCTGAACATCAACTTCTTCATCCACGACCCGATCACGGGCGAGCAGTACAGCCGCGACCCGCGCAACATCGCCCGCAAGGCGGAGGCGTACCTGGCCTCCACCGGCATCGCCGACACCGCGTTCTTCGGCCCCGAGGCCGAGTTCTACGTGTTCGACTCGGTCCGCTTCGAGACCTCGGCGAACCAGGGCTTCTACCACATCGACTCCGAGGCCGGTGCCTGGAACACCGGCAAGGAGGAGGACAACCGGGGCTACAAGGTCCGCTACAAGGGCGGCTACTTCCCGGCCCCGCCGGTCGACCACTTCGCCGACCTGCGGTCGGAGATCTCCCTGGAGCTGGAGAAGGTCGGCCTCCAGGTCGAGCGCCAGCACCACGAGGTCGGCACCGCCGGCCAGGCCGAGATCAACTACAAATTCAACACGCTGCTCGCCGCGGCCGACGACCTGATGCTCTTCAAGTACATCGTGAAGAACGTCGCCTGGCGCAACAACAAGACCGCGACCTTCATGCCGAAGCCGATCTTCGGTGACAACGGCTCGGGCATGCACGTCCACATGTCGCTGTGGGAGGCCGGCGCGCCGCTGTTCTACGACGAGGCCGGCTACGCGGGCCTGTCGGACATGGCCCGCCACTACATCGGCGGCATCCTGAAGCACGCCCCGTCGCTGCTGGCCTTCACCAACCCGACGGTGAACTCCTACCACCGTCTGGTGCCCGGCTTCGAGGCCCCGGTCAACCTGGTCTACTCGCAGCGCAACCGCTCCGCCGCCATGCGCATCCCGATCACGGGCTCGAACCCGAAGGCCAAGCGCGTCGAGTTCCGCGCGCCGGACCCGTCCTCGAACCCGTACCTCGCCTTCTCGGCCCTGCTCATGGCCGGCCTCGACGGTGTCAAGAACAAGATCGAGCCGGCCGACCCGATCGACAAGGACCTCTACGAGCTGGCTCCCGAGGAGCACGCGAACGTCGCCCAGGTCCCGACCGACCTCTCCTCCGTCCTGAAGGCGCTGGAGGAGGACAACGAGTACCTCCAGGCCGGCGGTGTCTTCACCTCCGACCTGATCGAGACCTGGATCGACTACAAGCGCACCCAGGAGATCGCCCCCATCCAGCTCCGCCCGCACCCGCACGAGTTCGAGCTCTACTTCGACCTCTAGGAGCGTGCGGTGCCCTCGGCACCGTGTTCTTGCCGGCCGTGCCTTCCCTCGCGGGGAAGGCACGGCCGTCGTGCGTCAGGGACCGGGACGGGGCGCGGTCAGCGGCTGTAGCGGATCAGGGCGCGGACCATGTGGCAGGTGGTGTCGGACGGCGGGTGGATGCCGACCTGGGACGCGGTGGTGCGGATGCGGGCGTTCGTGGCCCGGGACGGGAGGTAGACCCCCGCGTCCAGCAGGGCTATCGCGAGGCGCATGGCCTTCAGCCGGCGGTTGTGGGCGACGTACCACTCCCGCGGGCGGCCCGCGGGGAGCGCCTTTTTCTGGAGCGGCTTCCAGGGTTCGAGGGACGGTGTCCGGATCATGGCGACAGCCATGGGCGACCTCCTGGCGAACGGTGGGCAAGAGCCCTCCCCGGGGCCCTCGCCTTCACCCCCGATTTTAGTGGGGACCACTGACAATCGCCCCTGGCCAGAACGGCTTTGCCAGGGAATTCGGCGGTGGTTTCGGCGGTACGTTGGAGCCATGGAGATCTGGATCAATCCCGCCTGTTCCAAGTGCCGCAGCGCACTGACCCTGCTGGACGCCGAGGGCGCCGACTACACCGTGCGCCGCTACCTGGAGGACGTGCCCTCCCCGGACGAGATCCGCGCCGTGCTGGAGCGGCTGGGCCTGGAGCCGTGGGACATCACGCGGACACAGGAAGCGGACGCGAAGGAGCTCGGCCTGAAGGACTGGCCGAAGGACGCGGCGAGCCGGGACCGGTGGGTGGAGGCGCTCTCCGCCCACCCGAAGCTGATCCAGCGGCCCCTCATCACCGCAGAGGACGGCACGGCCGTCGTGGGGCGGTCCGAGGAGGCCGTACGGGACGCGCTGTCCCGCTGACCCCGCCGGGGCGCCGGGGGGGCTGGGCCTCGCTGGTCTGGGCCTGGCCGGTCGGGAGGGTCCGGGCCTGAGCCGCGCGGGGTTCCGGGCCCGGCCGGCGCCGGGTCTCCCCTTACCGGCCCTCCCGGCGGCCGTTCCTTGGCACCGGACCCCCGCCGGGCCGTCCTCAGTGCGCCTGCTCTCCAGCGGACCGCACCTCCGCCTGTGCCTCCTCCACCTGTCGTTCCGCCTCCGCCAGGATCTCGGTCAGCCGCGCGCCGAAGCGGATGTCGCAGGCGTGCGGGCGGCCCGTCCGTATGGATTCCAGGAGGGCGTCCACCGCGTTCGCGAAGGCGTCCACGGCGCCGTCCCAGCCGGGCATCGTCGAGCGGCCCCGCTCGCCGTACAGCGACAGCGCGGCCTCGGAGGTGGCGGGCGGGGCGCTGAGGGTGAGGGTCGTGGTGGTGCTCGCGCCCGAGGTGTGGCGCAGGATCAGGTGGCGGGTATCGGCCCGGCCCGCGGCGCAGGTGACGGAGGTGACGTCGCCGAGGATGGGCAGGTAGACGGAGAGGACGTGCGGGCCGACGTCCCACAGGCCGCCCTTCTCGCGGCGCCAGGGCGAGGCCGCGTACGGGCTGCCCGCCTCGGGGGAGAAGAGCGCGCCCAGCCAGTGCGCCTCGCCCAGGAACCAGTCTCCGGCCGCCCGCTGTTCCTCGATCCAGCGGGCGGTCGGCCCGGCGAAGCGCAGGGTGCAGAACACGACGGACGCGACGTCGGCCGCCGTCACCGCGTCCGCCGTCTTCCGGGCCACCGGCGCGGAGGTGGCGACCGGCTTGTCGAGGAGCAGGTGGCAGCCCGCGGCGGCGGCCCGCTCGGCGAGCGGGGCCTGGACGTCCGGCGGCAGGGCGAACGCGACGGCGTCGCAGGCCGCGAAGAGGGCGTCCACGTCCTCGTACGCCGTGATGCCATGAGCTGCCGCCAGCGCTTCGGCGGCCTCGGGGCGCCTGCCCCAGACCCCGGCGAACTCCACGCCCGGGTGGGCCGCGAGCGCGGGCGCGTGGGTGCGTTCGGCCCAGGGGCCGGTGCCGAGGAGACCGATGCGGGGCTTCGTACCGGGGAGTGTCGTCATGCGCACCAGTCTGCCGGTCGGGTGCGGCGCAGGGATGCGGGATTCCCCTGATCCGGCCCCGGTCGCGGCCCCGATTCGCCCCTGGGCCCATTCGGGGGACGGGCTCCGGGAGGGACAGCTCCGCACCCCTCGGGTCCGGCCTCTCGGGTCCGGCCTCTCGATTCCCGCCCTCGGCTCCGGCCCCGATCCCCGGAACCCCGGGCCCGTTAACACGGGGTTCACAATCGGGCAACGGGTGGGAAATGCCGCCCTGCGAAGCTTTGGCCAGACACCGCCCCGCCCAGCGCCCGCCTCACGGCGAGCCGCCGAGCACTCGCACCACCCTCTAAGGATGACGTTCCCGTGACCTTCAAGGCCGAGTACATCTGGATCGACGGCACCGAGCCGACCGCGAAGCTCCGTTCCAAGACGAAGATCATCGCGGGTGCCGGTCTGCCGCTGGAGGAGCTGCCGCTGTGGGGCTTCGACGGGTCCAGCACCAACCAGGCCCGCGGTCACGCCTCCGACCTCGTCCTGAAGCCGGTCTACGCCTGCCCGGACCCGATCCGCGGCGGCGGCGACATCCTGGTGCTGTGCGAGGTCCTCAACACGGACATGACGCCGCACGACACCAACACCCGTGCCGCGCTCGCCGAGGTCTACGCGAAGCACGCCGCCCAGGAGCCGATCTTCGGCATCGAGCAGGAGTACACCTTCTTCGAGGGCACCCGCCCGCTCGGCTTCCCCGAGAACGGCTTCCCGGCCCCGCAGGGCGGCTACTACTGCGGCGTCGGCGCGGACGAGATCCACGGCCGTCCGATCGTCGAGGCGCACCTGGAGAACTGCCTGGCCGCCGGTCTCGGCATCTCCGGCATCAACGCCGAGGTCATGCCGGGCCAGTGGGAGTTCCAGGTCGGCCCGCTGGCGCCGCTGGAGGTCGCCGACCAGCTGTGGGTGGCCCGCTGGCTGCTCTACCGCACGGCCGAGGACTTCGACGTCACCGCGACCCTGGACCCGAAGCCGGTGAAGGGCGACTGGAACGGCGCGGGCGCGCACACCAACTTCTCCACCAAGGCGATGCGCGAGGGTTACGACGCGATCATCACCGCCTGCGAGTCGCTGGGCGAGGGCTCGAAGCCGCTCGACCACGTCAAGAACTACGGCGCGGGCATCGACGACCGGCTGACCGGTCTGCACGAGACCGCTCCGTGGGACGAGTACAAGTACGGCGTCTCCGACCGCGGTGCCTCGGTCCGCATCCCGTGGCAGGTCGCGCGGGACCAGAAGGGTTACATCGAGGACCGCCGGCCGAACGCCAACGTGGACCCGTACACGGTGACCCGTCTGATCGTCGACACCTGCTGCGAGGCCCTGGAGAAGGCCGGCCAGGTCTGATCCGCCACGTCTCCGACGACGCCGAAGGGGCGCCCGCCGTACCGCGTGTACGGCCGGCGCCCCTTCGGCGTCCCGCCACACGTGCCCGCGCCCGCCCTCGTCCCCACCCCCTCCCCACCCCCTCCCCGCCTCCTTCCCGCCCCCGGCTCGTCCCCGCGCCCCAAGTGGCGCGCCGGGACGGCCCGTCGGCCGGTGTGTGGCCGAACACAGGTACTGACCGCAGGACTTCCCTGCTGCTTTAATAGGGATATGGCCAGCATCGGGAACGACACCGCGTCGGGGCGTCACGACCTCGAGCCGTTCTGGCCTTCCCGTCAGCACCACGACTACGACCGGTGCTGTCGGCGCATGAGGAACGCGCCGGCCCTCTAAAGCCCCGCCGGATCCGCATCCGGCCCCGGCCTTCGGCCGCCGCGCATCGCGTACGTACGACTACCGTTCGCCCGCCCTCGCGCGAAAGAGCTGACTTTCCCATGGCCCACATCCGTGCCGTCGCCCCGTCACACCCTCTTCTCCGCCCCCGGCTGCGCGCCGTCGCACCCGCCCCGGCGCAGAGTTCCGTCGCACCCGCCCCGGCGCCCGCGCCCGCCCCTGCCCCCGCGCAGCCCCAGGCCCCGATCCCGCCTGACGCCACGTGGGGCCGGCTCGCGGAGGTCGCCGAGTTCCTGCCGCCCGGTGCCACCCTGCTGCCCGCCCCGCAGCACACGCTTCCCGCCCTGCCCGGCCGCCCGCCGATGGTCGGCTATCTGGTGATGCTGCCGGCCGGCCCCGAGACGGCCGCCGCGCCGCTCGCCGAGGCGGGCGCGGTGGCGATCGACGGCGCGCGGCGGATCGCCCGCGTCGACGGGCGGGCGCTCGACCTCACGTATCTCGAGTTCGAGCTGCTCGCCCATCTGGTCGCCCATCCGCACCGGGTGCACACCCGGGACCAGTTGGTCCGGACGGTGTGGGGATACGGGCACGTGGGCGACGGCCGCACCGTCGACGTGCATGTGGCGCGGCTGCGCCGCAAGCTCGGCGCCGAGCACCGGCACACGATCCAGACCGTGCGGCGGGTCGGTTACAAGTACCTGCCCTGACCTTCGGCTACGGTGCGGGGAATCGCCGTGAAGGGCGCCAGAGTGCCACAAAGCACGCCTGCTGGCCGAGGAGCCGACGCATGCCCGCCATCCCCGCAGCCACCGTCGCCAATCTCCGTGATCTCGGCGCGCTCCCGCTCGGCGGCGGGCGCAGTGTGCGCGCGGGTCTGGTGTTCCGTTCCGGGCAGCTCGACCGGCTCGATCCGGCCGAGCCGGCGGTGGCCGCGCTGGGCATCCGTACGGTCGTCGACTTCCGCACCACGCTGGAGCGGGCCGAGCACCCCGATCATGTCCCGGCGGGTGCGCGGCCGCTCGTCGCGGACGTGCTCGCCGACCAGCTGGCGAGCAGCGGACTGCCGCCGGCCGCGCGGATGAGGACACTGCTCGCCGATCCGGCGCTGGCCGAGCAGTTGCTGGGCGGGGGCCGGGTGCGGGCGTCGTTCGAGCGGACGTACCGGGCCTTCGTGCACAGCGCGTCGGCGCGGGCCTCCTACCGGGCCTTCCTGACCGAGCTGGGCGATCCGTTCGGCGGGCCGCTGCTCTTCCACTGCACGGCGGGCAAGGACCGCACCGGCTGGGCGGCGACGCTCGTGCTCGCGCTGCTCGGCGCGGACGAGGAGACGACGATGGCCGAATATCTGTCGGTCAACGCGGGGGTGCGGGCGGCGTTCGCGCCGCTCATCGAGGGGTTCACGGCCCAGGGTGGCGACCCCGAGCTGGCGCTCTCGCTGGTCGGCGTGCTGCCGGAGTATCTGGAGGCGGCGCTGGAGGAGGTCCAGGCGCGGTACGGGTCGATGGAGCGGTACGTACAGGAGGGGCTCGGCGTCCCGGACGAGGCCGTGACCGTGCTGCGGGAGCGCCTGACGGTGCACGAGGCCTGAGCCCCGCCAGGCGCACGGGCCTCGTGGCGGCCCCCTGTCCGAACCGACGAACCACCCCTCTCCGGCGAAAAGTCGGTGCGCGACCCCTGGCACCTCGGCTTACCCCTCAGTACATTGACGCCATGTCTAATACGCAGCCCGCACCGGTGGCGTCCCCGTCCGGGCCTCGGTCGGGGTCCGGTTCTCGGTCGGGGCCCGGGACTCAGTCGAAGGCCGAGCCCGGGTCCGAGCACATCGAGCTCAAGGCCCGCAAGGTCGCCTTCGACTGGGAGGAGACCCCGCTCCACTGGGTTCCCGGCGACCCGTTCACCACGCACACGATCAACGTGCTGCACCTGCTGCTCCCCGCGGGCGAGCGCTGGTTCGTGCACGTGTACAAGCAGGTGCTGCCGTACATCACCGACGAGCGGCTGCGCGCGGACGTCATCGGCTTCATCGGGCAGGAGGCCGTCCACTCTCAGGCCCACGACGACGTCCTGCCCCACCTCAAGCGGCTCGGGCTCGACCCCACCCCGTACACCGCACAGGTCGACTGGTTCTTCGAGAAGCTGCTCGGCGACCGGACCCTGCCGCCCGGCCGGCCGCGCCGCTGGTGGCTGATGGAGCGGGTCGCGCTGATCGCCGCCATCGAGCACTACACCGCCTTCCTCGGCAACTGGGTGCTCAACGCCGACGAACTCGACCGGGTCGGCGCCGACCCCGTCATGCTCGACCTGCTGCGCTGGCACGGCGCCGAGGAGGTCGAGCACCGCTCGGTCGCCTACGAACTCTTCCTGCACCTCGACGGCGGCTACCGGCGGCGCGCCCGTACCTGGGCCGCCGCGTTCTCGGCGCTCGTCTTCCTGTGGCAGCGCGGGGTCCGCTTCTTCATGGAGCACGACCCGACGCTTCTCGAAGCGAAGCCGAGCGTCGGACAGTTCGTCCGCAAGGGCCGCGAGGGCGTCCTGCCGTCGACACCCGACATGCTGCGCTCCATCCCCCGCTATCTGAGCCCCAACTACCACCCTTCGTCGGAGGGTTCGACCGTGCAGGCCGCCGCCTATCTCGCCACCTCCCCCGGCGCGAACGGAGGCCACCGCTGATGGCCCGGGCCTCCACTCTTGCCTCCGCCCGCGCTCTGAACCGCGCGCTCCCGCGCCTGCGTACCGTCGTCCTCGTCGCCGGTGCCGCGCTGCTCGTCAAGCGGGCGGTGAGCCGCCGGATCGAGAACTCGCCGCTGTGGCCGATGCCCACGCTCGACGAACCCGTCTCCGGTTACGGCCGGTTGGCCACCGTGACCCGGCGGGTGCGGGTCGCCCGGCGCACCGAGCCCGCCGAGGGAGTGGTCCAACTCCGCCTGGAGGGCACCGGGTTGCCCGCCTGGAAGCCGGGTGCGCACATCGATCTGGTGTTGCCCTCCGGGACCGTACGGCAGTACTCGCTGTGCGGCGATCCGGCCGACGGCGGCGCCTACACGATCGCCACCCGGCTGATCGAGGAGGCCGCGGGCGGACGCGGCGGTTCGCGCGAGGTGCACGAACAGCTGGCCGTGGGAACGGAGATCGAGATCCGCGGGCCGCGCAACCGCTTCCCGCTGGCCCCGGCTCCCGCGTACGTCTTCGTCGCCGGCGGCATCGGCATCACGCCCGTCCTGCCGATGGTGCGCGCCGCCGAGGCGGCCGGGGCCGAGTGGCGGCTGCTGTACTGCGGGCGCAGCCGCGCCACCATGCCGTACGCCGAAGAGGCGGAGAAGCTCGGGCAGGACGGTGACCGTACGACGATCGCCGCCGAGGACACCGACGGCCGGCCCGATCTGTCCTTCCTCGCTCGACTGCCCGCCGGGACCGAGGTCTACTGCTGCGGCCCGGACGGCCTGATGGACGCCGTCACCGCCGCGCTGCCGGAGGGCCGTTCACCGCACCTGGAGCGATTCTCGGCCGCGCGGGCGGAAGGCGGAACGGCCTTCGAGGTCGAACTGCGGCGCAGCGAGCGGACGGTGGCGGTGGCCGCCGACCAGTCGGTGCTCTCGGCCGTACGGGAAGTGGTGCCGGGCCTGCTCTACTCCTGCCAGCAGGGCTTCTGCGGCACCTGCCGGCAGGACGTCCTGGCCGGCGAGGTGGACCATCAAGACGAGCTGCTCACGGACGAGGAACGGGCCGGTTCCATGCTGATCTGCGTCTCGCGCTGCGCGGGCGAGCGGCTGGTGCTCGACCTCTGACCGTAGGGCCGGCACCGGTCCGGGCCCCAGCTCCGGATCCGGCCGGCTTCGGGATCAGGGCAGCAGCCAGTCCATCGACAGGGTCGCGACCAGACCCGCGCCGAGCAGCCAAGTGGCCAGCCTGGTACGCCCGTTGCGGGAGAGTTCGATGACGATCCCGCACAGGATCATGGCGAGCCCGTACACGCCGACGACGAGGACGGACGTATGGGCCGCGAGCCGGATCACCAGGACCACGGCCATCGCCACCAGGACGACCGACCCGGCGGCTATGCGCGCCAGCCGGGCCTGCCGGGGGGTGAGGCCGGTCGCCTCGTCCACCGCCTCCTCGGCACCCTCGGCCCCGATCGTCTCGATCGCCTCGGCCGCCTCGCCGATCGGGGTGGCCGGGGTGGCGTCCGGGGTCCCCTTGGGATCCCCCGGGTCCTGACGGTCCTTGGTCTCCTGGGTGTCCTGCTCGGAAGCGCTCATGTGCCGGGAGCGTAACGGACTCCCGATAGGCTGTTCGCATGACGACCGGGGTACGCCGCAGGATGGGCGTCGAGGAGCGCAAGCAGCAACTGATCGGGGTGGCCCTGGAGCTGTTCAGCCACCGCTCCCCCGACGAGGTCTCCATCGACGAGATCGCGGCGGCCGCGGGCATCTCGCGGCCGCTGGTCTACCACTACTTTCCCGGCAAGCAGTCCCTCTACGAAGCGGCCCTGCGCCGCGCGGCCGACGAGCTCGCGGCGCGCTTCGTCGAGCCGCCGAGCGGCCCGCTCGGGGCGCGACTGCTGCGGGTCATGGGCCGGTTCTTCGACTTCGTCGACGAGCACGGCCCGGGATTCGCGGCGCTGATGCGCGGCGGCCCGGCGGCCGGTTCGTCGAAGGCCAGCGCCATGATCGACGAGGTACGGCAGGCCGCGTACGAGCAGATACTGACGCACCTGGCCGTCGACCGGCCCTCGGCGCGGCTCGAACTGGTCGTCCGTTCCTGGGTGTCGCTCGCCGAGTCGACGGCGCTGCTGTGGCTGGACGGGCGCCGGGTGCCGCGCGAGGAGCTGGAGTTGCAGCTCGTGCACGACTTCGCGGCGCTGTCGGCGGTGAGTGCCGCGTACGACAAGGAGATGGCGGACGTCCTGATCCGGATCCTCGCCGACGAGCCGGCCGACGGGCCGTTCGGCGACCTGGTGGGCCGGCTCGTGGCGCTCGCGCCGGAGCTGCCGTCTCCTGCCTGACGGAAAGGCCCGGCGGGGCCGGCGGCTTCGACGGCGGCCCGGTGGCTGGTGGCCGGTCAGCTCTTGGCGTAGGACGGGTCGAGGTCGCGTACCTCGGCGCTCAGGGTGACACCCTCGGCGCCCTTCACGTACCCGGGCAGCAGGTCGAGCACGGCCGCCGAGAGCCGGGCCTTGGCCTCGGGGCTGCGGCCCGCGAGCAGGGCGATGTCGACGTGGACGAGGGCGTCCGCTCCCGTGCCGTCGCCGCTCACCGTCTCCTCCACCTCGCGGAAGCTGGTCACGCAGGCGGCGAGGCGCGCGCCGACCGTCTCGACGACGATCGGGTGCAGCGCGAGGGCGAAGCCGCGCCGGTCGAGCGGCGCGGAGTAGTCGACGGTGATGTGCGGCATGGCGGGGAACGCTCCTGCTGGTACGGATGTGCTGGTCTCACCCTTACGGTGATCGCCATGACGGTACAAGTGACCTTCCGGCGGGCCGACGACCGGGACCTCGACGTTCTGGTGCGGCTGCACGACGACGCGGCGCGCTGGATGCTGCGCAGCCGGATCGACCAGTGGCGGCCGGGGACGCGCGGGCCCGGGCACTTCGCGGCGCGGATCGCCGAGGGCGAGGTATGGCTGGCGCTGTACGAGGGGCGGGAGGCCGGGGCGTACGAATTGTGGTGGGAGGACGCGTCGGTGTGGGGCACGCAGCCGCCGGTCGCGGGCTATGTCCACCGGCTGATGACCGACCGGGCGGTGGCGCCCGCCGGGACCGGGCGGGTGCTGCTCGCGCACGCGGAGGAGCGGATGGCGGCGGCGGGACGGAGGCTGGCCCGGCTGGACTGCGAGGAGGGCGATCCCCGGCTGCGGACGTACTACGAGGGCGCGGGGTACACGGTGACCGGGCGGCTGGAGAAGATGGCGGCGGACGGGCGCGCGTACACCGTGGCGCTGATGGAGAAGGCACTGGGCTGAGCGGGGCACCGGTCCGGGACGGCGAGAGCCCGGACGGCCCCGCGCCGGCCGTCCCGACGGCGGCCCGGACGGCCTGGGCGGCCTTCGTCGCCGGAGTCACCGCCTGCCTCCTGCCCGGCACCCCCTCCCACACGAACGCGCGGCCGCGCCCCTGTCATCTCCAGGGCACGGCCGCACGTGTATGTCGAAGCGGGGAACGCGACTACCGCGCGGTGAACACCGCCACCGTGCGCGCCGGGACGGTGAAGGTGCCCGAACCGGTCTCGTACGAGGCCGACTTCACGGCCTTGTCGGTACCGCCCGACTGCACCGGGTGCAGTCGGTAGCCCGAGCCGGCCAGGGCCGCGACGGTCTGGCGCTGCTCCTTCGGTGTGGCGTTGAAGACGACGACCAGGTCGCCGAGACGCATGGTGATGACGCCGGGCGTCTCGTCGCGGCCGGACAGCGGGAAGGACAGGGTGTCCTGGACCCGCCGGGTGGTGGCGAGCGAGAAGGCGGGCTCGGTCGTGCGGATCTTCAGCAGGTCGCGGTAGGCGGCCGAGGCGCCGTCGATCTCGGCGCAGCCGGGCTTGATCGCGGGGTTGGCCAACAGGGGCTTCTGGTAACCCCACTTGGACTTGTTGTCGGCGGCCTGCGGGAGTCCGATGCCGAAGCCGTTGCCGTCGCGGCAGTCCCAGTGGAGGGCGTTGAACCAGTCGCCGCTGTCGTAGGAGTTGCGGTCCAGGGACTTGGAGCGCAGCAGGTCGCTGCCCGCCTGGGAGAGCGACGGGCCCTGGGACAGGGTGGCGGTGGCCATGGCGAGGACCTGCGTCCTGGCCCGGTCGGCGGCCGGGGTCGATGCCGGCAGCTTGAAGGCCAGGGCGTCGAACAGGGACTCGTTGTCGTGGGCGTCCGCGTAGGCGAGGGCATCTCCGGGCGCGTCCGCGTAGCCGGCCGGGGCGCCGTTGTAGTCGACCTCGGAGCCCTTGACCGTACGCCCGGAGGTGTCGGTGAAGGTGTATCCGGCGAGGTTGCCGGTCAGGCCGACCTTGATCAGGTCCTGCTCGTGCAGGAGGCGGGCCTTCTGCTGCTCCGGAGTGCCGTTCGCGGGCGAGGAGTTGGGGTCGGTGTACAGGCCGGAGGCGAAGCCCTGGACGCCGGGGTCGTCGTCGAAGGGGCTGCCGCCGCGCACGGCGTCGCGGGCGCGGTCGGAGAAGGTGGCGATGCCGGTGCCGGCCATGTTCTTCTGGGTGGCCTGGACGAAGCGGGCGTCGTCGGCGACCTCGCCGAAGTTCCAGCCCTCGCCGTACAGGATGATCGCCTTGCCGTCGACGCCGTCCTTCGCCACGGTCAGGGCGTCGAGGGCGCGGCGCACCGCGAGGATGTTCTCCTTCGGGTGGTGGCCCATGAGGTCGAAGCGGAAGCCGTCGACCTTGTACTGCTTGGCCCAGGTGACGACCGAGTCCACGACGAGCTTGCCCATCATGGCGTTCTCGGGCGCGGTGTTGGCGCAGCAGGTGGAGGTGGTGACGGAGCCGTCGGCCGCCAGGCGCTGGTAGTAGCCGGGCACGATGCGGTCGAGCACGGACTTGTCGGACTGCCCGGCCGCCACTGTGTGGTTGTAGACGACGTCCATGACCGTGCGCAGTCCCTCGCCGTTGAGGGCCTGGACCATGTTCCGGAACTCGGTGGTGCGGCGGGTTCCTTCGGGGTCGGTGCTGTACGAGCCCTCGGGCACGGTGTAGTGCAGCGGGTCGTAGCCCCAGTTGTAGGCGTCCTTGGCCGCGGCGGCCATGACGCAGGCCTGCTGCTCCTCGGAGTCGGGGGCGTAGACCTTCAAGTCGCAGGCGGGGGTGGTCTGGTCGCTCTTCTTCTCGGGGATGGTGCCGATGTCGAAGGCGGGCATCAGGTGGACGTACGAGGTGCCGGCGGCGGCGAGGTCCTTGAGGTGGCGCGAGCCCGCGCTGCCGGTGTCGGTGAAGGCGAGGTAGGTGCCTCGGTGGGCGGCGGGGACGGTGGAGTCCGCGACGGAGAAGTCACGGATGTGCAGTTCCTGGATCTGCGCGTCGCGCAGCGGGACGGCGGCGGGCTTCTTCAGGTTCTGCCAGCCCTTCGGCGCGAGCGCCGGGTCTGCGAGGTCGACGACGAGACCGCGGGCCGAGTCGGTGGTGAGGGCGGTCGCGTACGGGTCGGTGACCCGGTTCTCGACGGTCTTTTGGACGCTCGGCGCCCAGACCTTCACGACGTAGCGGTACGGCTTGCCGGTCCACGCCTTCGTACCGGTGACGGACCAGACTCCGGAGGCGTCGTCGCGGTGCATCGCGACGGTCCTGCCGTCGAGCTCGAGGGCGACGGACTGGGCGGTCGGGGCCCAGACGGACAGGGTCGGCTTGCCGCCCTGGAACACCGGGCCGAGCGCGGCGCTGCCCGCCTGCTTCGCGTACAGGTCGTCGAGGATTCCGGCGGTCTGGACACCGGTGGCGGCGAGCAGCGCGCCTCCCCCAGAGCCTCCGGCCTGGGAGGTGCCCCCAGCCGCGCGCTGGGTGGCGAGGAGCTGGCCGCGCAGCGAGTCGCGGACCCGGGCGGTGTCGCGCGGGTCGACACGGAAGGCGGGGTAGTCCCGCAGGTGCGGGAACTTCGCCTTCTGGGCGTCGGTGAGCGCGGTGGGGGCGAGGCGGAGCCAGCGGCCCTCGTCACTGAGGGCGCCGTCGGTGACGGTGATGCCGCCGCTCGCCGTGCCCGGCGCGTACACCAGCTGCTGGCTGGTCGCGTCGGTGGCCTTCACCTTCCAGACGACGGTGTCGCGGTCGATCCACTGGGCCTCGGCCTTGCCGAGGTCGAGGTCGGGGGTGCCACCGGTCTGCGGGAGCAGATAGCGGGGCTCGCCGCCGAGCATCCAGACCTCGTGGCCGTAGGTGCCGAGGTCGAGGGACTGGTCGGTGGGCAGGTCCTTCTGGTCGCCCTTGTGGACGATGTAGGAGAGGTTCGTGGCGCCGTCGGTGAGCGGCACCTCGTAGACGGCGCCGTAGGCGTCGAAGCGGGCCGGCATCAGCGGCTTGGACCAGTCGGTGGGCTGGGCGGCGCCGGTCCACAGGTGCAGGCCCCAGCCGTCGTAGTCGCCGTCGGCGCGCTGGTAGTGCAGGACGGCCTTGGTCTTGTCCTGGGGGGCGGTCGCGGGGGCGGTGTCCGACTGGCCGGGGTCGCCCGCCGTGATCCAGACCTCGCCGGTGCGGGCGAGTGCGATGCTCCGCTCGGGGCCGTCGGCGGTGCCGTCCTTCTCGACGGTGTACGGGAGGGTGGACTCGCCCTCGGGTACCCGGACCCAGGCGAAGGCGCCGTACGCGTCGCGGCCGCTGAACGGGACGCTCTGGCCGGCCGACTTCAGGGTCCAGCCGGTGTAGTTCTTGTCGTCGCGCTGGTAGTGGACGACGCCCCAGGTGCGCTCGACGGCGACGGGCTTCTCGGGTGCCGGGACCTGGCCCGCGGTGGTGTTGGCGAGGGCGCTCGCGGTGCGGCCCGCGGAGTCGACGGCGACGGCCTTGTAGCGCAGCGGGGTGCCGGCGGGGGCGGTGACGTGCTGGGTGACCTTGTACGGGGCGTGGTCGGCGGTGCCGAGGGTCCGCCAGGGGCCGTCGCCGGTCTGGGCGGCGAAGACGACCCGGTTCAAGCCGCCGCCGGTGACGTCGGCGCTGATCTCGACGGTCCCGGTGGCTCCGGCGGCCGGGGCCTTGAGTGAGACGGTCGGCGCGGCGGCCGGTGCGGGGAGCGGGGCGTCGGCCGCGAGGACGAGGCTGGACAGGGCCGGGACGGTGACCGTGACGGCCCCGTTCTTGGCCGTGACGGTGCCCTGACCGCCGTACAGGGTATGGAACGTGGCCGAGTCGACGGGCACGGTGACCGTCTTCGCCGTGGTCGCGCTGTTGGTGGCGACGAGATATTCGGTGCGCTGCTTCGGGTCGGTCCGGGTGAAGGCGTAGACCGATCCCTCGGCGTACCGCTCACGCTGCACTCCGTCGCGCAGGGCGGGGTGTTCGCGGGTCAGCTTCGACAGGGCGGCGATCGTCTTGTAGAGCGGATGGCCGGTGTCGTAGGCGTCGGAGGCGTGGGTGCGGTCGGTGCCGATCTCATCGTCGTCCAGGTAGTCAGCGACCTTCGACGCGAAGAGGGTCTGGCGGGCGTCCTTGTCGCCGCCGGCGCCGGTGAAGCCCTGCTCGTCGCCGTAGTAGACCACCGGGTTACCACGGGTCAGGAACATCAACTCGTCGGCGAGACGGGCCCGCTGGAGGAGTTCGGCGTCGGAGGCGTCCGGGTGGTCCTGCTTGAGAAAGGCGCCGACGCGGCCCATGTCGTGGTTGCCGAGGAAGGTGACCTGCTCGTAGGCGTTGGCCTTGTCGGTCGTGTAGCGGTAGTCCTCGGCGTAGAGCTTGGACAGCTTGTCGGCGCCGGCGCCCTGGGAGGCGTAGGCGCGGGCGGCGTCCTGGAAGGGGAAGTCGAGCGTGGCGTCGATCCGGCCCCGGGTGACGTACGGCGCGGTGACGGCCGGGTCGGCGGAGTAGACCTCGCCGAACATGAAGAAGTCGTCCCGGCCCTGCTTCTTGGCGTACGCGTCGAGCGCGGTGGCCCACTGGGTCCAGAAGCCGAGGTTCACGTGCTTGACGGTGTCGAGACGGAAGCCGTCGACGTCGAAGTCGTGGACCCACTTCTCGTAGATCTTCTTCATGCCCTCGACGACCTCGGGGCGTTCGGTCCACAGGTCGTCCAGGCCGACGAAGTCGCCGTACTCGGCGGACTCGCCGGCCCAGGTGGAGTCGCCCCGATTGTGGTACATCGTGGGGTCGTTGAGCCAGGCCGGGACCTTGTCCCGGGAGGTGGCGACCGGGGTGTACGGGAAGGAGCGGGCGTCCACCGCCTTCGCCGGGACGCCCTCGCGGTCATCGAAGGGGCGGCCGGTGGTGTCCAGGTACGGGTAGGCGCCCTTCGAGCGGTAGCCGTACTTCTTCTCGGCGTAGTCGACGGTGTCGGCGGTGTGGTTGGTGATGACGTCGAAGAAGACCTTCATGCCCTTGGCGTGGGCGGCCTTGATGAGCTTCTTCAGGTCGTCGTTGGTGCCGAAGTGCGGGTCGACCTGGGTGAAGTCGGTGATCCAGTAGCCGTGGTAGCCGGCGCTGGCGTCCTTGCCCTCGCCCTGCACCGGGCGGTTCTTGAAGATCGGTGCCATCCAGATGGCGGTGGTGCCGAGGCCCTTGATGTAGTCGAGCCGGTCGGTCAGGCCCTTGAGGTCGCCGCCCTGATAGAAGCCCTTGTCGGTCGGGTCGAAGCCGGTCTGGGTGCGGCTGCCGGTCAGTCCGCCTCGGTCGTTGGCGGTGCTGCCGTTGGCGAAGCGGTCGGGCAGCACGAAGTAGAACTGCTCGCGGGTCAGTTCATGGCGGGCGGGCGTCGCGGCGAGGGCGCGGTCTGTCGGTGGAGCGGGGGCGGCGGGGGCCGCGGTTGCGGGCAGCGCGGGCACGAGGGCCGCGGGGGCCGCGGTGGCGGCGGTGGCGGGCACGAGGGCCGCGCATAGGGCGGCGGCCAGTGCGACCGACGTTCTCTTGCGTATCACGGGGGTTGCTCCCAGGAAGTGCGGGGGTGGCGGGGCGTGGGGGCGCGTTCGGGGTGCTGGGGCGGTGCGCTGGGGTTCGTGGGTGGTGCGCGTGGGCCGGTCCGGGGGCTCGTGTTCCGCACTGCATGATTTACGGCGCGGTCGCCTGACTTGTGCGTGAGGCGTTGCTGTTTCCGCGCCACAAATCACGCTTTACGTTCCGAACACGACCCCCTCCCCGGCCCCCGCTCCCGTCCGCGTCGTGGCGCACCACCCCGCACCCCTCCCGCTTGAGTGAGGGGGGTGGGTGAAGGGAGGGAGGGGGATCAGGCTCAGCAGCTACGCGCGCCCGTGTGCAGGGCCACCGCCGTGTTGGGGGCCAGCGTCGCGGTGAACTTGCCCGTCGAGTCCACCGTCACCCGGGTGTTGTCGCGCTGCACGTCGCAGTAGTTGCCGGCGGGCAGGGAGGTCTGGAAGGTGCGGGTGAGGGTCGAGGTCTCGTGGTTGATCGCGACGTACGCGGCCGAACCCCGGCCGAAGGCTATGGCGTTGTTGCCGTTGTCCCACCAGTTGGCGACGGACTGGCCGCGCGCGGTGTTGCGGAAGCCGACCATCGAGGAGATCTCGCGCCAGGCGTGCTGGCACTTCCAGCCGTTCTGGTAACAGGCGTCCACCTGGTGGTTGGCGGGGGCGCCGGCGTCCTTGTTCGTCCACTCGTAGCCGGAGTGGACGTCCGGGGAACCGTACGGCCAGGCGAGCATGAAGACGTTCGCGAGGGTGTAGTCGGCGCCGTTCTTGTAGTTGAGGGTGTCGCCGCCGCGCTCGGTGTCGTGGTTGTCGACGAAGACGGCGGACTGGGCGGAGGGCATGTAGGCCCAGCCCTCGCCGAAGTTGTTGAGGTAGGCCAGCTTCTCGTTCTGGAAGACCCGCTTGAGGTCGCGGGCGTAACGGAACTCCTGGACATCGCCGTTGCCCAGGTACTCGGTCGGGGAGATGGGCTCGCCCGCCGCGTAGATGGCCTCCTGCTTCCAGTAGACGGAGGGCTTGGTCAGCCGGGACTTGATGTTGGCGAGGTCGGCCGCCGGCATGTGCTTGGCGGCGTCGATGCGGAAGCCGTCGATGCCAAGGGAGAGCAGGTCGTTGAGGTACGCGGCGATCCGGCCGCGCACGTAGTCCTCGCCGGTGTCGAGGTCGGCGAGGCCGACGAGTTCGCAGTTCTGGACGTTGGCGCGGTCCTGGTAGTTGGTGATCTCGGCGCGGCAGTCGTCCATGTCCCAGCCCGAATAGGTGCCGGGGTAGTCGTACTTGGAGTAGCTGCTGCCGCCCGTGCCGACACCGGATCCGGCGGTCATGTGGTTGATGACGGAGTCGGCGACGACCTTCACACCGGCGGTGTGGCAGGTGTCGATCATCGACTTGAAGGCGGTGCGGTCGCCAAGGGGGCCGGCGATCTTGTAGCTGACCGGCTGGTAGCCGGTCCACCACTGCGAGCCCTGGATGCGCTCCTGCGGCGGCGAGACCTGGACGTAGCCGTAACCGGCGGGGCCGAGTTGGGTGGTGCACGCCTTGGCGACCGAGGCGAAGTTCCACTCGAACATCACGGCGGTGACGTCCTTGGTGCCGGGGGGTGTCGCCTGGGCGACGGGCGCGGGTGCCGTGACGGCCAGGGCGGCGCCCGCCGTGAGGGCGAGCGCTGCGGACACGGTCTTTCTGGCCATGGTTCCTCCTGTGCGGTTCCCCGTCACCAGCGGTTCGCAAGAAATTTCCGCAAGCGACAGCAACGGATTTCAGCGCGACCGTAGGGGCGTACAGGTGTGCGGTCAACCCTTTCCGCACAAAGGAAGACACCGGGGGCATGCCCGTCGGGAACAGGGCCGGAAAACAGCGCGGCCCCGGCAGGACGCCAGGGGCCGTCGGAAGGCTCTGTGACGAGGTCAGAGCGCCGTGCGGCACTGCGCGGTCGAGCCGCGCACCACCAGTTCCGGCTGGAAGACGAACTCCGTGCGCTGGACCGGGTTTCCCTCGATCTCCTCCAGGAGCGTGCCGACGGCGGCCGTCGCCATCGCCTGCACCGGCTGGCGGATGGTGGTCAGCGGCGGGTCGGTGAAGGCGATCAGCGGGGAGTCGTCGAAGCCGACCACGGAGACGTCCCCGGGGACGTCGAGCCCGCGGGCGCGGGCGGCCCGGACCACGCCGAGCGCCATCAGGTCGGAGCCGCAGACGATGCCCGTGCAGCCGTCCGCGAGCAGCGGATCGGCGGCGGCGTGCCCGCCTTCGACACCGAACAGGGTGGGCCGGATGAAGCGTTCCGCGTCGGCCCGGCCGATGCCGAGCCGTTCGTGGAGCTCGGCGGCGAACCCCTCGGCCTTGCGGCGCGAGGGGACGTACCGGACCGGCCCGATGGCCAACCCGATGCGTTCATGGCCGAGTTCGACGAGATGACGGACGGCCATCCGGGCCGCCGCCCGGTCGTCGGGCGAGACGAAGTTGGCGTCCACCCGCTCGTTGAAGCCGTTGATGAGGACGAACGGCACCCCGCGCGTGGCGAGCCGGGTGTAGCGGGCCGGGTCGGCGGAGGCGTCCGCGTGCAGCCCGGACAGGAAGACGATGCCGGCCACCCCGCGCTCCACGAGCTGGTCGACCAGCTCGTCCTCGGTGGCGCCGCCGGGCATCTGGGTACACAGCACCGGGGTGTAGCCGTGCCCGGCCAGGACCTGCTCGATGACCTGCGCGAACGCCGGGAAGATCGGGTTGGTCAGCTCGGGGATGACCAGACCGATCAGCCCCGCGCTGCGCCGTTTCAGCCGTACCGGCCGCTCGTAGCCGAGCACGTCGAGCGCGGCGAGGACCCGGTGCCGGGTCGCACCGGCCACCCCCGCCTTGCCGTTGAGGACCCGGCTGACGGTGGCCTCGCTCACCCCTGACTGCGCGGCGATGTCCGCGAGCCGCGGGGCGCCCCCTCCTGCGCCCCGCGACAGCGGGATCGTCACACCGCCCACCAGACCGTGGTGTCGGCGGGCAGTGCGACGTTCTCCTCACCGGACGAGTCCAGGGACTCGCTGGCGAGCAGGAACCGGCCGGGACGCGGGACTGTGATCTCCCGGCCGGTGGTGTTGGCGGTGCAGACGAAGCCGTCGCGACGGAAGGCGAGGACGCCCTCGGGGGCCTCCAGCCACTCCACGGACGTGCCCGCACCGAGTCCGGGCTCCGCGCGCCGCACGGCGAGCGCGGAGCGGTACAGCTCCAGGGTGGACGTCGGGTCGCCGGTCTGCGCCTCGACGCTGAGGCCGCCCCAGGTGGCGGGCTGCGGCAGCCAGGAGCCGCCGTCGCCGAAGCCGTACGAGGAGCCCTCGATGGTCCACGGGATCGGCACCCGGCAGCCGTCGCGGAAGCCGTCCTGGCCGGTGGCCCGGAAGAACGACGGGTCCTGGCGGACCTCGTCGGGCAGGTCGGTGACGTCCGGCAGGCCGAGCTCCTCGCCCTGGTAGACGTACGCGGAGCCGGGCAGCGCCAGCATCAGCAGGGTCGCGGCGCGGGCCCGGCGCAGACCGAGTTCGCGGTCGCCGGGGGTGCGCATCTGGGTGCCGAGGCCGGCCGGGTTGGCGAAGCGGGTGGCGTGCCGGGTGACGTCGTGGTTGGACAGCACCCAGGTGGTGGGGGCGCCGACCGGGAGCATCGCGGCGAGCGAGGTGTCGATCACGGCCCGCAGCTCGGCCGCGTCCCAATAGGTGCCCAGGTACTGGAAGTTGAAGGCCTGGTGCATCTCGTCGGGGCGCACGTAGTTGGCGGTGCGCTCGACGGTCGGGGTCCACGCCTCGGCGACCAGGACGCGGTCGTCGCCGTACTCGGCGAGGACGGTGCGCCAGGAGCGGTAGATCTCGTGCACGCCGTCCTGGTCGAAGAACGGCATGACGTCGTTGCCGAGCAGCTTGAGCTGGTCGTGGCCGCCGATGTCGGGCAGGCCCTCGGCCTTGACGAGACCGTGGGCGACGTCGACGCGGAAGCCGTCGACACCGGTGTCCAGCCAGAAGCGCAGGATGGAGCGGAACTCGTCGCGGACGGCCGGGTGTTCCCAGTTGAAGTCGGGCTGCTCGGGCGCGAAGAGGTGCAGGTACCAGTCGCCGGGAGTGCCGTCCGGGTTCTCGGTGCGGGTCCACGCGGGGCCGCCGAAGATGGACTCCCAGTCGTTGGGCGGGAGTTCGCCGCTGTCGCCCTTGCCGGCACGGAAGTGGTAGCGGGCGCGCAGCGGGGAGCCGGGGCCCTCCGCCAGGGCGCGCTGGAACCACTCGTGCTTGTCCGAGGAGTGATTGGGGACCAGGTCCACGATGATCTTCAGGCCCAGGTCGTGGGCCTCGCGGACGAGGGCGTCGGCGTCGGCGAGCGTGCCGAACATCGGGTCGATGGTCCGGTAGTCGGAGACGTCGTAACCGGCGTCGGCCTGCGGGGAGGCGTAGAAGGGGGAGAGCCAGACGGCGTCGACACCGAGGTCCCTGAGGTACGGCAGCCGGCTGCGGATGCCCGGGAGGTCGCCCATGCCGTCGCCGTCTCCGTCGGCGAAGCTGCGCGGATAGACCTGGTAGATCACCGCGTCTCTCCACCAGTCCGACTGCGTGCCGGTGGCGGGGGCGGCGTCGGTGGCGGTGGTGAGGTGCTGGGTCATGTCTTCCTAGCGTCGTGGGAGGAGCCGTGCGGACACGGGACGGCGGCGGGAGGTGGGGCGTCTGGCGGGGCGGGCGGGGCCGCCGGCGGCGGGGCGGGGGCCGGGCGGCGCGTCCGTCCCGTACATCCGTACGGAGTGACGCACCGCCGGCTCCCGGTCCCGGCCGGGTGGGCTCAGCCCTTGACGGCGCCGGCGGACATGCCGGTCACCAGGTGGCGCTGGGCGAAGAGGAACACCAGCGCGGCGGGGACGGCGATGAGCACGGAGGCCGCGGACATCGGGCCCCACTGGGCGCTGTACTGGTTCACGAACTTCTGCAGACCGCCGGCGAGGGTGAGGTTCTCGTCGCCGACCATGAAGGCGGAGGCGTAGGCGACCTCGCCCCAGGCCGTGATGAAGGAGTAGAAGGCGGTCACGGCGATGCCCGGCTTGGCCAGCGGCAGGATCAGCCGCCAGAAGGTGCCGAACGGGTTGAGGCCGTCGACGTACCCCGACTCGTCGATCTCGCGCGGGATGCTGTCGAAGAAGCCCTTCATCATCCACGCGCAGAATGGCACGGCGATCGTCATGTAGGTGACGACCAGGCCGGTGGCGTTGTTGAGCAGGCCCATCGACGACAGGATGTTGTAGATCGGCACGATGAGGACGGCGACCGGGAACATCTGGGTGATCAGCAGGACCCACATCAGTCCGCGCTTGCCGGCGAAACGGAAGCGGCTGACGGCGTAGCCAGTGGTGCAGGAGATGAAGACGCCGAGCAGGGTGGTGAAGAAGGCGATCAGCATCGAGTTGCCGAACCAGGTGAGGAACGGGGTGTCCCTCAGCAGGCTCGTGTAGTTCTCGAGCGTCGGCTCCTTGAAGAAGTCCGTGGTCGTCGCGTACGACGCGGGCTTGAGCGAGGTCAGCAGGACCCACAGGGCCGGGAAGACCGCGATCACCGAGGCGACGATCAGGGTGAGGTGCAGCGCGATCGACGCGAGCGGCGAACGCTCGCCGCGGCGGCGGGGCCTGGCCCGGCCGGCCGGGGCGGCGCCCGCGCGCGCGGCGCGGGTGCCGCGGCGGTCGGTGGGGGCGGAGGCGGTGGTCACCAGACTTCTCCCTGCTTGCGGAGGACCCGGCGGTAGACCGCGGCGAAGGCCATCAGGAGGATCAGGATCAGAACGCCCCAGGTGGAGGACTGGGCGAAGTCGCGGGGGCTGATCTCGAAGGAGAACTTGAACGCCTGGGTCACCAGGATCTGGGTGGCCTCGCCCGGTCCGCCCCGGGTGAGCAGGAAGATCACCGGGAACTGGTTGAAGGTCCAGATGACGGAGAGCAGGGTCACCGTGGAGGACACCGAGCGCAGTCCGGGCAGGGTGATGTGGCGGAACCGCTGGAAGGCGTTCGCGCCGTCCATCTCGGCGGCCTCGTACAGCTCGCCGGGGATGGACTGGAGCCCGCCGAGGAGGGCGACCATCATGAACGGGATGCCGATCCAGACGTTGACCGCGATGACCGAGAACTTGGCCCAGGTCGGGTCGTTGAGCCACGGGATCGCGTCGATGCCGCCGCCCGCCAGGATCTTGTTCAGCAGGCCGTTGTCCTTGTTGTAAAGGAAACGCCAGGAGAAGACCGAGACGAAGCCGGGAACGGCCCAGGGCAGGATCAGCAGCGTCCGGTAGACGGAGCGGCCGGCGATCTTGCGGTTGAGCAGGACGGCGAGGCCGAGGCCGAGGCAGAAGGTGACCGAGACGCAGGACACCGTCCACAGCAGCGTCCAGCCGAGCGTGCCGAGGAACTGGTCGCCGGTGAGCGCGTCGGCGTAGTTGTCGAGTCCCACGAACTCGTAAGTCGCGGGGATGTGGTTGACACCGATGGAGCGCTCGACATTGCGCTCGTTGGCGTCGGTGAGCGACAGCCAGATACCGCGGACCAGCGGATATCCGATGATCACACCGATCACGAGTACGACCGGTGCGACCATCGCCCCGGCGTACCAGTGGGTGGCGAGGGAGCTCTTGGCACTCCTCCGCCGCTTGCCAGTTCCGCGGCTCCGGCCGCGCGCGACATCGTCGCTCGCGACCTTCACCACCGACTGGCCGCTGGAATCCACAGCCATCAGCCGGTCCGCCTTCCCTCTTCCTTCATGCCGTTCACCGCTGGAGCGGGGGGGGGGGGGGGGGGGGGGGGGGGGGGGGGGGGGGGGGGGGGCGGGGGGGGGGGGGGGGGGGGGGGGGGGGGGGGGGGGGGGGGGGGGGGGGGGGGGGGGGGGGGGGTGGTACGTANNNCCCACCCCGCGCCCGACGCTGCGCAGCCCCCCGAGCCGGCGGCCGCCCCCCGCCCCCCGGCGCCCCCCCCCCCCGGGGGGGCGGCGCGCCGCCCCGCCCCCCCCCCCCCCCCCCCCCCCCCCCCCCCCGGCGCTTTCGCTACTTCCAGCCCTTGAGGAGCTTGCGGTAGGCCTCGCCCGTGGACTTGGCACCCGCCTCGGGGCTCGTCTGGTCGGTGAGGACCTTGGTGTACTCGGTGACGAGCGGGGCGAAGAGGCTGCCGGTCTCCGGGATCCAGGGACGCTCGACGGCCTTGTCCACGACCGGCTTGAAGAAGCCGATCATCTCGTTGGCGGCCACGTCCGGCTCGCCGTAGACGGAGGTACGGGTCGGGAGCAGGCTCAGCTCCTTGGCGACCTCGGTCTGGACCTCGGGCGAGCTCATGTACTCGACGAAGGCGTAGGAGGCGTCCAGGTTCTTGGAACCGGCGTAGACGGCGAGGTTGTGGCCGCCCTGCGGGGCGCCCTGACCGGCGGAACCGGCCGGGACCGGGGCGATGCCCAGGTTGCCCTTGTCCTTGAACTCCTTGCCGGCGTAGGTGTCGGCCACGGCCCACGGGCCGTTGATCATCATGGCGACCTTGCCGTCCTTGAAGGCCGTCTGCATGTTGTTCCAGCCGTCGGTGGCGTCCGTCTTGGCGGCACCCGACTCGACGAGGTCCTTGACGACCTTCAGCGCCTTGACACCGGCGGCGTTGTCGATCGTGACGGTCTTGTCGCCGGCCGAGACCAGGTCGCCGCCCTCACCGTAGAGGAAGGACAGGAACCAGTAGGCGTCGTCGCCGCGCAGGTAGAGACCGGTCTTGCCGGTCTTCTCCTTGATCTTGGCGGAGACGGCCTTGAGGTCGTCGACGGTCTTCGGGACCTCGACACCGGCGTCCTTGAAGATCTTCTTGTTGTAGAAGATGCCCATGGAGTCGATGACCTGCGGCACGGCGTAGGTCTTGTTGTTGAACCGGGTGGAGGCCGCGGCCTGCTTGAGGAAGTCCTCCGGGTCCTTCAGCGCCGGCGTGCCGTCGAGCGGCGCGAGGTAGCCGAGGTTCGCGAAGTCCGGGGTCCAGGCGACCTCGGAGCGGATCACGTCGGGAGCGCCGGAGCCGGACTGGGCGGCGTTCTTGAACTTGTTCTGCGCGTCGCCGAACGGAACGTTGACGTACTGGATCTTCACCTTGGGGTGCTTCTTGGTGAAGCCCTCGGCGAGCTTCTTGAAGACCTTGTCCTCGGAGCCGACCGTGGAGGTGTCCCACCAGGTGACAGTGCCGGCGAGCTCGCCGGAGCCCTTCGAGCCGCCGTCGGTCGAACCCTTGTCGTCGCTTCCGCACGCCGCCAGGGTCACGCCCAGGGCCGCGACCAGCGCGGTGGCCGCTATGCCACGCCGCATGTGAACTCCTTCAGATGGTCCCGGTTGGACGAGGGGCTTGACGTTCCTCATGCGACCGCTCCCTCGCGGCGCGCCGGGCTGGCAGGAACGTAACAGGCTTGAAAACCGTCCGAAAGACCTTGCTGGAATTTTCTGCAAGAAGGAACGATCGTTACATCCGCGTGTCCCGAAGGTTGCCTACATGCCGCTTGACAGGGGCGGTTCCGTATCAGGTTCTGCAAGAACTTGCGCAAGGGCCATCCGGACCGCCGCCCTCCGCCGGCCGGCGGCCCGCGCGGAGCCGACCGGCCGTCCGCACGGCGGGCGGGCGATGGGCATCGGCGATCCGCACCCGGTACAGTCCCCTTCCATGACCGCGCGGCTCTCCGACATCGCAGCCCAGGCGGGGGTCAGTGAAGCCACAGTCAGCCGCGTGCTCAACGGCAAGCCCGGTGTGGCCGCTGCCACCCGCGAATCCGTGCTTGCCGCACTCGACGTCCTCGGCTACGAGCGCCCCGGCCGGCTGACCCGGCGCAGCGCGGGCCTCGTCGGGCTGATCATCCCCGAGCTGGACAACCCGATCTTCCCCGCGCTCGCGCAGGTCATCGGGCAGGCCCTCACCCGGCAGGGATACACCCCGGTGCTCGCCACCCAGACCCCCGGCGGGTCCACGGAGGACGAGCTCACCGACATGCTGGTGGAACGGGGCGTCGCGGGCGTCATCTTCGTCTCCGGTCTGCACGCCGACACCACCGCCGACACCTCCCGCTACGACCGGCTGCGCGGCAAGGGCGTCCCGTTCGTCCTGATCAACGGCTTCTCGCCGCGTGTACGGGCCCCCTTCGTCTCCCCCGACGACCGCGCCGCGATGGTGCTCGCGGTGACGCACCTGGCGGCGCTCGGGCACACCCGGATCGGCCTCGCGGTCGGCCCCGTGCGGTTCGTGCCCGTCCTGCGCAAGATCGAGGGGTTCACCAAGGGCATGCGGGAGCGGTTCGGCCTCTCCCCCGCCGAGATCGCGGAGCTGATCCAGCACTCCCTCTACAGCCTGGAGGGCGGGCAGGCCGCGGCCGGCGCGCTCATCGAGAAGGGCTGCACCGCGGTGGTGTGCGCCAGCGACATGATGGCGCTCGGCGCGATCCGGGCCGCCCGCGAGCAGGGCCTTTCGGTGCCGGGCGACGTGTCGGTGGTCGGCTTCGACGACTCCCCTCTCATAGCGTTCACCGATCCGCCACTCACCACCATCCGGCAGCCGGTGCAGGCGATGGGCCAGGCGGCGGTACGGGCCCTGCTGGAGGAGATCGGCGGGACGCCGGCTCCGCACACCGAGTTCGTCTTCATGCCGGAGCTGGTGGTACGGGGGTCGACGGCGTCGGCTCCGGCGGGGCGCGGGTAGGCTCCGGCGGCGCGGGCGCGGGCCGGGGGTGCGGGCTGCGGCTTGAGGTCGGGGGCTGAGGCTTGAGGTCGGGGGCCGAGGCCGGAGGTTACGGCCGGACACACACCACGGGCCGGGGTCCTGGGGACAGCCCCACCAGAGCCCCTACTCCGGAAGGTGGAGAGGGTGCGCCGCTCACCCGACCGAGGGATGATCGGTCGAGTGGACGCGATCTGGCAGACTCTCCTCTCATGGGTGAAACGACCGTGAAGACCTCGGATTGTCGGACGACCCCGTCGTCGTCACCCATCGTGGCCGGCGACCGGTCCCCGCGTTCCTCGTGGACGACCCGGATACCCCGGCGCCCGCGCATCTGGTTCGAGATCCTGCTCATCGCGGTGAGCTACTGGACGTACTCGCTCATCCGCAACGCGGTACCCGAGCAGAAGGCCCAGGCCCTGCGCAACGCCGACTGGGTCTGGCAGACCGAGCACACGCTCGGTCTCGCCTTCGAACACGCCGTCAATCATGCCGTCAATTCGGTGACCTGGCTGATCGTCGGCATGAACTACTACTACGCCACGCTGCACTTCATCGTGACGATCGGTGTGCTGGTGTGGCTGTACCGGTGGCATCCGGGCCGTTACGCGGCGTTCCGCACGGCCCTGTTCGCGACCACCGCCGTGGCCCTGGTCGGCTACTACCTGTTCCCGCTCGCGCCGCCCCGGCTGATGGACGGCGGCGGGTTCGTCGACACCGTCCTCGTCCACCACACCTGGGGTTCGATGGCCTCGGGCAACCTCAAGCACATGTCGAACCAGTACGCGGCGATGCCGTCGATGCACATCGGCTGGTCGCTGTGGTGCGGGCTGACCCTCTTCCTGCTGACGAGGGCGCCGTGGGCGCGGATCCTGGGGCTTCTCTACCCGACGGCGACCCTCGTCGTCATCGTGGCCACCGCCAACCACTTCTGGATGGACGCGGCGGGCGGCGCGCTCTGCCTGACGTTCGGCTTCGCGGTCTCGTACTTCTGGTACGGCTCGCATCCGCACCAGCTGCCGAAGCTGGTGGAGCCCGCTGCGGCCACGGTGCGCGGTGCGGTGCCGGCCCGGCCGGCGCCGGTAGCGGTAGCGGTAGCGGCGGCCGACCCGGGTACAGAGACCGGCGCCGGCCCCGAGGCCGGCGCGGACGCCGACGGCGGTGTGGGCGTCGACGGCGGCGCCGATCCGGCCGGCCCCGGCATACCCCACTCGCCGGGGAACTCCCCGGAGGCGGAACGGGTGGGATCCGGCCGGTAGCCGGGGCGTCGGCCGCCCGACGGTCACCGCGGCCCGACAGCCGCCCAGGCCCGTCCCCTGACACGGATCAGGAAGGCGGGCCTTGTTCACCCCCCACTATGCACGCGATGTATACACCACGCGTATAGTCGCGGCCATGACTTTCGTCCCCCGGGCGCTGAAGACCCTCGCCGTCGCCATGCTCGCCGTCGCCGCCGCGCATCTGATCCTGTCCGACACCCTGCGCCTGGGCTTCAGCGCCGAGGCCTCGGCCACCCTCGGCAGCCCGCAGGGATACGGGTCGGACCAGGCGTTCACCACCGCGCTCGTCAACACCGCGCTCGTCCTCCCGCTGGTGCTGTGGGCGGGCCTGCGGATCGCGGGCGAGCGGAAGGTCGGGATCCCGGTGCTCGTGGCGTCCGTCGCCTGGATGGTGGCGGTGTGGCGCGGCCTCGACACGATCGACGACGCGCCCGGCGCGCTGCTCCCGCTGCCCTCGCTCGCCCTGGTCGTCGCGGTGGCGGTGCTCGGCTCGCTCGTACCGAGGAGGACCGCCGGCGGTACGGGGGCTGCCGGGCGGGTCGGCGCGGGGCAGGAAGGCGCCGGGCGGGAAGGCGCCGGGGCGGGGGCGGGCGCCGGGCGCGGGCCGCAGGCCCCGTCACTCTCGTACGTCGACCTCAGGTCGCCCCGTACCCCCGTACCCCAGGGCCCGCGCGGCCGTCAGGCCCCGTAGAACAGCTCCTCCATCACCGCCCGCGCCCGGCGCGTGATCCGGCGGTAGTCGTCGACCATCTCGCCCACGTGCCCCGGCCCGTACCCGAGGTAGCGGCCCACCGCCGCCAGCTCGCGCGGCTCGGACGGGAAGGTGTCGCCGGGGCGGCCGCGGACCAGCATCACCGCGTTGCGCACCCGGGTGGCGAGCACCCACGCGTCGTCCAGCGTCTGGGCCTCCTCCGTGGTCATCAGGCCCGCCGCGTGCGCGGCGGCCAGCGCCTCGCGGGTCCGGGTGGTACGCAGGCCCGGTTCGGACCAGCCGTAGCGCATCTGGAGCAGCTGCACCGTCCACTCGACATCGCTCAGCCCGCCCCGGCCCAGCTTGGCGTGGAGCGTCGGGTCGGCGCCGCGCGGCAGCCGCTCGTTCTCCATCCGGGCCTTCAGCCGGCGGATCTCCCGCGCGGCGTCCTCGCCGAGCCCCTCCGCCGGGTAGCGCAGCGGGTCGACCAGCTCGATGAAGCGCCGCCCGAGGTCGTGGTCGCCCGCCATCGGCGCGGCGCGCAGCAGGGCCTGGCTCTCCCAGACCAGCGACCAGCGGCGGTAGTACGCCTGGTACGACTTCAGGGTGCGCACCAGCGGGCCGCTCTTGCCCTCGGGGCGCAGATCGGCGTCGATGAGCAGCGGCGGGTCGGCGGTCGGCAGCTGGAGCAGCCGGCGCATCTCGGCGACGACCCGGTTCGCGGCCCGGGCGGCCTCCTGCTCGTCCACGCCCTCGCGCGGTTCGTGGACGAAGAGCACGTCGGCGTCGGAGCCGTAGCCGAGCTCGTGACCGCCGAAGCGGCCCATGCCGATGACGGCGAACCGGGTCGGCAGCTCGTCACCCCACTCGGCGCGGACGGCGGCGCGCAGCGCGCCCGCGAGGGTGGCCGCGTTGAGGTCGGTGACGGCCTGCCCGACCCGGTCGACAAGGGCGCCGGGGTCGGGTTCGCGGGGGTTGTCCTCGGTGCCGTACGAGCCGATGAGGTCGGCCGCGGTGGTACGGAACAGTTCCCGGCGCCGCACCCCACGAGCCGCGGCCACCGCCTGCTCGGCACCGTCGGCGCGGCCCACCGCGGCGAGCACCTCCTGCTCCAGGTGCTCGCGGCCGCGCGGGGCCAGGCCCTCGGGGTCGCCGAGGATGGCGACGGCCTCGGGGGCGCGCAGCAGCAGGTCGGGGGCGAGCCGGCCGGCGGACAGGACCCGGGCGAGGTTCTCGGCGGCGGCGCCCTCGTCGCGCAGCAGCCGCAGGTACCAGGGGGTCTTGCCGAGCGCGTCGGACACCTTGCGGAAGCCGAGCAGACCCGCGTCCGGGTCGGCGGAGTCGGCGAACCAGCCGAGCAGGACGGGCAGCAGGGTGCGCTGGATGGCGGCCTTGCGGCTGACGCCGGAGGACAGCGCCTCCAGGTGGCGCAGGGCGGCGGCCGGGTCGGCGTATCCGAGCGCTTCGAGGCGCTGTCCGGCGGCCTTCGGGCTGAGCCGGATCTCGCCGGGGGCGAGCTGGGCGACGGCGTCGAGCAGCGGCCGGTAGAAAATTTTCTCGTGCAGTCGGCGGACCACGGCCGCGTGCCGCTTCCACTCGCGGCCGAGCGCGGACACCGGGTCGGTGCGCAGGCCGAGGGAGCGGCCGAGCCGGCGCAGATCCTCCTCGCCCTCGGGGACGAGGTGGGTGCGGCGCAGCCGGAAGAGCTGGATGCGGTGTTCCAGGGTGCGCAGGAAGCGGTAGGCGTCGTCGAGCTGGGCGGCGTCGGCGCGGCCCACGTACCCGCCGTCGGCGAGGGCGGCGAGCGCGACGAGCGTGGTGGGGCTGTGCAGGGTGGAGTCGCTGCGGCCGTGCACCAGCTGGAGGAGCTGGACGGCGAACTCGACGTCGCGCAGGCCCCCGGGGCCCAGCTTGAGTTCGCGTTCGACCTGGCCGGGCGGGATGTTGTCGACGACCCGGCGGCGCATCTTCTGCACGTCGGCGACGAAGTTCTCGCGCTCCGCCGCCTGCCAGACGAGCGGCGAGACGGCGTCCAGGTAGGCGGCCCCGAGCTCCTGGTCGCCGGCCACCGCGCGGGCCTTCAGAAGGGCCTGGAACTCCCAGGTCTTGGCCCAGCGCTGGTAGTAGGCGAGATGGGAGGAGAGGGTGCGCACCAGCGGGCCGTTGCGGCCCTCGGGGCGGAGGTTGGCGTCGACGGGCCAGATGACGCCCTCGACGGTGGTCTCCGAGCAGATCCGCATGAGGTGGGAGGCGAGCCGGGTCGCGGCCTGGAGCGCGCGGGCCTCGCCGCCCTCGTGCTCGCGGGCCTCGTCGGTGGGCTCGCCGACGAAGATGACGTCGACGTCGGAGACGTAGTTCAGTTCGAGCCCGCCGCACTTGCCCATGGCGATCACGGCCAGCCGGCACTGGGCGGCGTCCTCGGGCGCGGCCGCCCGCGCCTGCGCGAGCGCGGCGCGCAGGGTGGCGGTGGCGAGGTCGGCGAGTTCGGCGGCGGCCTGGGCGACGTCGGTGGTGCCGCACACGTCGCGGGCGGCGATCCCGAGCAGGCAGCGGCGGTAGGCGACGCGCAGCGAGACCGGGTCGGTCGCCTCGGCGAGCCCGCGCTCGAATTCGGGGAGGCCCGGGTGCAGGTCGGCGGCCTCGTAGGTGACCAGGGCCTGCCAGTCGCGGGGGTGGCGGGCGAGGTGGTCGGCGAGCGCTTCGGAGGTGCCGAGGACGCCGAGCAGCCGGTCGCGAAACGGCTTCGCGGTGAGCAGGGTGGTGGTGAACGCGGGCCGTTCGACGTCCGTCTGGGCCTCGACCAGGCGGACCAGGCCGCGCAGGGCGAGGTCCGGGTCGGCGGTGGCGCCGAGAGCGTCGAGGAGGACGGCGTCGCCGCGCAGGGCGTCGAGTCCGTCGAGTTCGAGCAGCCGCTCGGCGGCGGACGGGTCCGTGAACCCGTGCCGCAGCAGCCGGGTGAACGTACTGCTCCTGCGTCCCGGCGCCGTCATCCCGCCGCTCCCTCCACCGGCCGAAACCGTTTGATCCGAAACCGTTTGATCCGAGTTCGCGGACGAGCCTAGTACCGACAGGGGGCTTCGGGTGCGGGGGCGTTCCGGATGCACGCGGGCGTGCCAGGTGCACGTGACGGCGCGGGGGCTCGTGGCGGCGTGGGTGGGGGTGGGGGCGTGCGGGGGCGTGCGGGCGGGGTGGGAGGCGGAGCGGGGGTGAGAAAGGTGAGGCGGGGGCGTGTGGAGGTGGTGGGTGTGGTGGAGGTGGCGGAGGCGCGCGGGCGGGGCGTGTGGGGGTGGCGGGGGCGCGCGGGCGGGGGTGTTCCGGGTGCGGGTGGGCGGGACGTGCGTGAGGGTGGCAGGTGGCAGGTGGCAGGTGGCAGGTGGCAGGTGGCAGGTGGCAGGGAAGCCGTGGACGACCGAGGGGACGAGGGGTGTGACCGTGCACTGGACTCTGGAAGTGGTCCCCGTGCCCGTCGCCGATGTGGACCGGGCCAAGGAGTTCTACGAGACGAAGCTCGGCTTCACGGTGGACCTGGACCAGGAGATCACCCCGGGCGTACGGATCGTCCAGATCACCCCGCCGGGCTCGCGCTGTTCGCTCGCCCTGGTCCAGGGCATGCCCCCGTTCCCCGGCACCCGCGAGATGACCCCGGGCAGTCTGCAGGGCCTCCAGATGTGCGTCACCGACATCGAGGCGGCGCGCGAACGGCTGCTGTCGACCGGGGTCGCGGTGTCGCCGGTGATGCACATGGGCGCGGGAGGCTGGGCGCCGGGCCGGGGCGGCGTCTGGAACGCGTTCCTGACCTTCACGGACCCGGACGGCAACGGCTGGGCGGTGCAGGAGGCGCCGTCGGAGCTGTCGGAGCGCTGAGGGGTGGGGCCGGTCAGGGGCCGGGGCAGGGGCCGGGGCAGGGGCGGGGCGTCAGAGCCCGGACGGGTCCTCGGCCGCGCCGCGCTCCGCGAACACGACCCGGTAGTTGCGCACCTGTTCGTCCTCGCCCTCGTACGTCATGCCCGCGGCCTCCATCACCCGCTGGGAGGCGAGGTTGTCGAGGTCGGCGTCGCCCCGGACTGCCGTGGCGCCCGCCGCGCGGGCGCGGGCGATCAGGGCGCGCAGGGATTCGGAGGCGTAGCCCCGGCCGCGCACGGCGGGGACCAGGCCGTAGCCGATGGTGACGACGCCGTCGGCGTCCGGCGGGCCGTGGAAGCCGATGCCGCCGATGGCGAGCCCGTCGGCCGGCTGCCGGATCTCGTACGCGCGCCAGACCCCGGGGTCACCGCGCTCGGCGACCCCGTTGAGGAAGCCTCGGGCCCCGCGGACGTCGCCGGGGGCCGGATAGCCCTCGGCCCAGCGGTCGCCGGGCGCGGGGGCCGACTCGACGACGCGGCCGGCTTCGGTGGCGGTGAGCGGATGCAGCAGCAGCCGGGCGGTCACGAGGGGCGGTACGCCGTCGGCCGGGGCTTTCAAATCGGCTGCGGTGGCGGCCGCTTCGGCGGAACCGGCCCCATCGGTGGAGCCGGTGGAGTCACTTGCTTCGGTGGTGTCGGTGGAGTCGTTCACGCGGGGCAGTGTCGGACCCTCCGGGCCTGCCGCGCAACGGATTTGATCGCCCGCTCAGCCCGACTGGCCTGGGCTGCCCTGGAGTTCCCCGGTGGCCTCCTGGTATGCCTCGGCGGCGTGGGTGAAGTAGTCGAAGAGGACCACGATTTGCTCGGGAGAGTACGACCCGAGAAGCTTGGCGGTCCGGCGGCGGGCGGGGGCGAGCGCCAGGTCGAGGCCGCCGGGCCGGTCGACCGGTTCGACGATGACCTTCCGCCGGTCGGCGGGGTCGGGGGGCGGCAGCGCGGCGGACGTAACCGGCCTCCCCTCGCCCCCGGACACTTTCCGCAGAACCGGCGGGAGCTAGGCTGCGAACCGTGGCCACCGCCGGATCCCCGGATCGCATACGCGGGCGATGGCCGATGGCCCCGGAACCTTGGGAGGGATCCGCGCGGTGGAAATCTTCGGCTTCGAACTGGTGCGGCGCGGCTACGACCGCCATCAGGTCGATCAGTACATCAGTGAGCTGTGCGCGACGAAGTCGCCCGCCGCCCCGCCGGCCTTCCGCATCGCGTGGCGGGGCTACGACCGCGCGCAGGTCGACGAGTGCGTCGAGGAACTGCGCGCCCGATTCGGCGCCTGACGACCCGAAGGCGCCTCGCGGACCAGCTCGCGGACGGGCCCAGGACCGGCCCAGAGACACGGACGGCCCGGGAGACGCGTCAGGGCCGCGGTTCGCGGCCGCCGGCCCTGTGTGTCGGTTCCGGGCTCGCCGCGCCCCGGTCCTGATCCGCCGGACAGCCTCTACAGCACCGGCAGGTTCTTGCGGCGCTCGAAGGCGGTGACCTCGGAGCGGTACTCCTCCCACTCCTGCTTCTTGTTGCGCAGGAAGAAGTCGAAGACGTGCTCGCCGAGGGTCTCCGCGACCAGTTCGCTGCGCTCCATCAGGGCGATCGACTCGCCCAGGTTCTGCGGCAGCGGCTCGATACCCATCGCGCGGCGCTCGGCGTCGCTGAGCGCCCAGACGTCGTCGTCGGCGCCCGCCGGGAGTTCGTATCCCTCCTCGATGCCCTTCAGACCGGCGGCGAGCAGGACGGCATACGTCAGATACGGGTTGGCGCCCGAGTCGATGGAGCGGACCTCGACCCGCGAGGAACCCGTCTTGCCGGGCTTGTACATGGGGACCCGGATCAGCGCGGAGCGGTTGTTGTGGCCCCAGCAGATGTACGCGGGGGCCTCGCCGCCCGAGCCGGCGGTGCGGCCGGAGCCGCCCCAGATGCGCTTGTAGGAGTTGACCCACTGGTTGGTGACGGCGGCCGTCTCCGCCGCGTGCCGCAGCAGACCCGCGATGAAGGAGCGGCCGACCTTGGAGAGCTGGTACTCGGCGCCCGACTCGTAGAACGCGTTGCGGTCGCCCTCGAAGAGGGAGAGGTGGGTGTGCATGCCCGAGCCCGGGAACTCGGAGAACGGCTTCGGCATGAAGGTGGCCTGCACGCCCTGTTCGAGCGCGACCTGCTTCATGATCAGCCGGAAGGTCATGATGTTGTCGGCCGTGGACAGGGCGTCCGCGTAGCGCAGATCGATCTCCTGCTGGCCCGGCGCGCCCTCGTGGTGGCTGAACTCCACCGAGATGCCCATCGACTCCAGCATGGTGATGGCCTGCCGGCGGAAGTCCATGCCGACGTTCTGCGGAGTGTGGTCGAAGTAGCCGGAGTTGTCGGCCGGGGTGGGCCGGGAGCCGTCCAGCGGCTTGTCCTTCAGCAGGAAGAACTCGATCTCGGGGTGGGTGTAGAAGGTGAAGCCCAGGTCCGAGGTCTTGGCGAGGGCGCGCTTGAGGACGTAGCGCGGGTCGGCGAAGGACGGCGAGCCGTCCGGCATGAGGATGTCGCAGAACATCCGGGCGGTGCCCGGGGCCTCCGCGCGCCACGGCAGGATCTGGAAGGTGCCCGGGTCCGGCTTGGCGATCATGTCGGACTCGTAGACACGGGCGAAGCCCTCGATCGCCGAGCCGTCGAAGCCGATGCCCTCGTCGAAGGCCTGCTCCAGCTCGGCGGGTGCCACGGCGACCGACTTCAGGAAGCCCAGTACGTCCGTGAACCACAGCCGCACGAAGCGGATGTCACGCTCCTCGAGCGTACGGAGCACAAACTCCTGCTGCTTGTCCATTCTCACACCCATCCTCGCTGGTCAGGCCGCCCGCACCCACCGCCTCGCATGCGTCGGGGGCATGTGGACAATCCCACCACATGGTTTCGGCCGATCGCACCCGTGTGTTGCGCGCTCATGTCGCCTCGTGTCGCACCCCCATAGTGCCCGCTCGGGCGCGGCCCGGGTAACGCGGGACGGGCTCCGTACCGGCCTCCTTGCTCACCCGTTCGGCCCACAAGGGCCCTTCTGCCACTACGATCGCGCCCATGGGAGCCTTCCGGCTGGGCGGCCCGCCGCGACACGCGCGTCCCCTGGCACTGGCGAGTGCCGTGGCGACGCTCCTCGGCGCGCTCTCGCTCTGTCTGGGGCTGACGGGGCTGTTCGGCGCCCCGGCCGGACAGGGGCACCACGGGGCCCCGTACGACCGGTGGGCGGCGGCCTCGCGAGCAACCGTCCCGGCGGCCATCCCCGCGACGGGGTCGGCGACGGCCCACACGGCGTACGCGCCTCACGCGGCGTACCCGCCGTACGCCACGACCGGGGGAGTGACCCCGTCGGCCTTCCGGGGCGAGCAGCGGTACAGCTGTCCGTACGAATCCGGCGGCTGCTCGCTCTTCCCCGCCTTCTCCCCCGCCGTGCTCGGCGCGCCTCCGCACGACGCGCCCCCGCACTCCGCGGACCGGCTCCCCCTGTTCGCCGCGCCGCACCTTTCCGGCCGGATGCCCCGGTCCGGCGCGCAGCCCCGTGCGCCGGATCTCCACGTCCTTCAAGTACTGCGGACGTGAGTCACCGGGGTGCCGTCTCGCGCGGGGCTCACGCCCGGCGCGGACCACACATCCCGTTCGCACCTCAGTTCGCTTTATCTTCCCGCTTCCGAACTTTCCAAAGGACGACATCCGCCATGGCCGCGAACCACCCCTCGAACAACGACCGCCGCGCCCGAATAGAGGAGATGCGCCGCGCCGAGCAGGCCCGCGAGCGCCGCAACCGCGTCCTGACGATCGGCGTCTCGGCCGTCGTCGTCCTCGCCCTCGTAGGCGTCGGCGGCTGGGCCATCAACAAGCAGAGCGACAAGCAGGATCAGCAGGAGGCCGTCGCCAAGGGCCCCATCGAGGGCGAGAAGGACTGGGACCCCAAGAAGCTGACCCGCAACCACGTCGAGACCCCCGTCACGTACAAGATGAACCCGCCCGTCGGCGGTGACCACCACCCGATCTGGCAGAACTGCAACGGCGACGTCTACGACAAGCCGCTGGACAAGGTCCACGCCGTGCACTCCCTGGAGCACGGCGCCGTATGGGTGACGTACAACAAGAAGGCCGACAAGGGCGACCTCGACAAGCTGAGCACGAAGGTCAAGAAGACCCCGTACTCGCTGATGAGCCCGATCGACGACCAGTCCGGCGCGATCATGCTGAGCGCCTGGGGCAAGCAGGTGACCGTGGACGGCGCGGACGACCCGCGCGTCGACGCCTTCTTCACCAAGTACGTCAACGGCCCGCAGACGCCCGAGCCGGGTGCCGCCTGCACCGGCGGCATCGACGCCGCCGGCAAGGGCGGCAAGGCGATGGGCCAGTGAAGCTGAACCGGACGCAGTGGGCGTCCGTCACCGCCGTGGTCCTCGCGCTGCTGTTCGCCGGCGGCGCGGTCACCTTCGCCTCCGCGGACCGCTCCCCCAGGAGCCACACACCGACGACCCTGTCGGCGGACGCGGGTTTCGCCCGTGACATGTCGGTCCATCATCAGCAGGCCGTCGAGATGTCGTTCATCGTCCGCGACCGGACGACGAACGAGGAGGTGCGCCGCCTCGCGTACGACATCGCCAACACCCAGGCCAACCAGCGCGGCATGATGCTGGGCTGGCTCGACCTGTGGCAGCTGCCGAAGGTGCAGGCGGACCAGGCGCCGATGGCCTGGATGGACATGGGCGACATGCACGACGAGTCGGCCGCCGAGGACGGCGCGCTGATGCCCGGCATGGCCACCCGCGCGCAGCTGGACCAGCTGCGCAAGGCGTCGGGGCGCGAGGCCGAGGTCCTCTATCTGAAGCTGATGACCGCGCACCACAAGGGCGGTGTCCACATGGCCGAGGGCTGTGTCGACACGTGCGAGCCCGGGGTCGAGCGGGATCTCGCGCAGGGCATGGTCGACGGGCAGACCGCCGAGATCAAGCTGATGGCGGACATGTTGAAGGCGCGGGGCGCGTAGCGCGGCCCGCGCCGTACTCTCCGGTTCCCGCCCGTTCCGGCGGATGACGGCCCCCGTGGCCCCGGCTCGCGCCGAGGTCGCGGGGGCCGCGTCGCGCGCGGACAATGAAAGGGCACCCGGGGGCGTGCGTACGGCGGTGTGCGGGCCGGTCCGGATCGCAACGAGTCGAATCGGACCTGACCGGACCGGACCAGTTCAGACCGGACCTGATCGGACCGGACCTGATCGCTTGAGGCGAGGGCACCGCCGCGTACCACGGCGTTCGACGACGTACGACGTACCACGTTCGACGAAAGGGGCGCGAAGTCCATGACCACGGCGAAGGACATCATGCATCCGGGGGCCCAGTGGATCCCGGCTCACGAGACGCTCGACCGTGCCGCCCAGAAGATGCGCGACCTCGACGTGGGCGCCCTGCCCATCGCCGACGGAAACGAGCGGCTCTGCGGGATCGTCACCGACCGCGACATCGTGGTCCGCTGCGTGGCCGAGGGCCACGACCCCGCGAAGGTCACCTGCGGGGAGCTGGCGCAGGGCACCCCGCGCTGGATCGAGACCGGCGCGGATGTGGGCGCGGTGCTCGACGAGATGCAGGGACACCGGATCAAGCGGCTGCCGGTCATCGACGAGAACAAGAGGCTCGTCGGCATGATCAGTGAGGCCGATCTGGCACAGCATCTGTCGGACGGGCAGCTGGCGAAGTTCGTCGAGACCGTCTACGCCACGCACTGACGCCCACTCCTCTCCCCTCCTCCTCCCCCTACGCCCACCGACCCCGGCCGCCGAGTTCGCGCGACCGGGGCGGGGGCTTGTCCGCGCTATACGGGGCGGGGGTATGCTGCGCGGTATGTCGGAGTCGAGGCGGACCAGAGGCGTGGAGCGGCTGCTGCTGCTCGCGGCCCTGCTGTTCGGCCTGGTCACGATGCACACGCTGGGGCACGGGCCGACCGGCCACAACGCGTCGGCGCTCACACGGATGGCGGCCCCGGCAACCGCCGGGCAGGAGCCCGGCACCGCCGGACACAGCCACCACGGCTTGGCGCGGGGGGCGACGGCCGACATGGAGGCCGATTCCGCCGTCCACTCCCCCAACGCACCGGTCGCTCAGGCCGCCCCCGCCATCGTGAACGCCGCCCCGCACAACCACCCCTCGATGCCGCCCGCCCACGGAAACGGCGGCCCGCTGGCCGTCTGCCTCGCGGTGCTCGGCGCGCTCGTCGTGGTCCTCGGCGGCGCGGCGCTGCTGCGGGCGCGCCGCCGTGCCGGGCGGCTCGGGGCGGGCCCGACAGGTGTGCGGCGGATCGCGCGGCCGCAGCCGCCTCCGGGGCTCGCGGTCCTCGACCGGGTGGCGGTCCTGCGGATCTAGACGGAACGGGCAGCAGAAGCATCCCCGTTTCCTTCTTCCTCTTTGATACGAGAGGCCGCGTTCCGTCATGTCTTCTTCCACCCCTTCCACCTCCCCCGCCTCTTCCGCCTCCTTCTTCTCCTCCGGCGGGTTCAGCCGCCGGTCCGCGCTCGGTGCCGGGCTGGCCGTCGCCGGGACCGGTCTGCTGGCCGCATGTTCCAGCGATCCCGCTCCGTCGCCGGGCGCGGCGTACGTCTCCCCGCACGGCCCCGAGGTCGCCGCCGCCGAGGCCAAGCGCACCCCGGGCAAGGGGGGCCCGGTCCGTACGGTCAAGCTCACCGCCACCCCCGCCACCGTGGACCTCGGCGCCGGCCGTACGGTCCGGACCTGGGCGTACGGGGACGACCTGCCCGGCAAGGAGGTACGGGTCACGGCCGGCGACACCCTGGCCCTCACCCTCGCCAACCACCTCCCCCAGACCACCTCGCTGCACTGGCACGGACTCGCCCTGCGCAACGACATGGACGGGGTGCCGGGCGTCACGCAGCCGGAGATCAAGGCGGGTGCGGAGTTCGCGTACCGCTTCACGGTCGCGCACCCCGGCACATACTGGTTCCACCCGCACTCCGGCACCCAGCAGGACCGGGGGCTGTACGCCCCGCTGATCGTCGAGGACCCGAAGGAGCCGCTGAAGTACGACAAGGAGTGGGTCGTCGTCCTCGACGACTGGGTCGACGGGGTGGACGGCTCGACGCCGGAGGCCGTACTCGCCGAACTGCGCCAGGGCATGGGTGGCATGGACGGCGGCGAGGGGCATGACATGGGGGACATGCCGGGGATGGACCATGGCAGCGGCCACTCCGGCCACTCGATGTCCATGACCCGGTCCGGGAGCGCTGCCGGTGGTTCGGCCGCCGGCGGGTCGGCGACGTCCGCGCCGCCGACCGGGCCGTCCCGCATGATGATGGGTGCCACCAGTGAGCTCCTCGGCGGTGACGCCGGCGATGTGAACTACCCGTACTACCTGATCAACGGCCGGATCCCGGACGCCCCGAGCGAGTTCAGGGCCAAGCCCGGCGACCGGGTGCGGATCCGGTTCGTCAACGCGGGCGGCGACACCGCCTTCCGGGTCGCGCTCGGCGGCCACGAGATGACGGTGACCCACACCGACGGCTTCCCCGTCACCCACGCGAAGACCGACGCGCTGCTGCTCGGCATGGGCGAGCGCTACGACGTCCTCGTCACCGTCAAGGACGGCGTCTTCCCGCTCACCGCGCTCGCCGAGGGCAAGCGCGCCACCGGCCTCGCCCTGCTGCGCACCGGCAAGGGCGCCGCGCCCGCCCCGATCATCCGGCCGAAGGAACTGGACGGCCGCGTCCTCACCGCCGACCGCCTCAAGCCCGCCCCCGGCACGGCCCTCGCGGCCCGCACCCCGGACCGGACGATCCGGATCCGGCTCACCGGCGGAATGATGAAGTACGACTGGGGCTTCGACGGCCGGCCGTACGACCCGGCCCGGCGTTACGACGTCTCGGCGGGCGAGCGGGTCAGGATCGAGTTCACCAACGGCACGTCCATGTGGCACCCGCTCCATCTGCACGGCCACACGTTCGCGTTGGGCAGCGGTGTCCGCAAGGACACGGCGGTCATCCTGCCGGGCCGCAAGCTGACGATGGACTTCGACGCCGACAACCCGGGCCTGTGGATGATCCACTGCCACAACGTCTACCACTCGGAGTCCGGGATGATGACGACCCTGGGCTACCGGGCGGAATAGGGGGCCGCTTTCCCGGCGGCGGTCCGCCCCACACCCGCCGCACCCGCCACACCGCGACGTGTCGCCTCCGCATAAGGCGCGGAGGCGACACGAAGGGGACTGGTCCGAGGCTCAGCCAGAGGCGAGATTCACGAGGCAAGTCAGTCCGAAACCGACGGCGAGAAAAACGCCCAGGAATCTGATCAGGTTCGGCGAGAATCCCGGGCCTGGACCGACCGTGCCGTGGTTCATGAAGAACGCGTGCATTCGATAGGCGCAATCCTTCACATTGACCGCCAGGGCGATCCCTACGACAGCCGCGCCCCCCTGCCACACCACGCGAAGAGAGCCCCCTTCGCCCACGGCGAGCAGCCAATCGACTTCCGGCACCACGCTCGACAACCCCCCACACACGCCATTCCGCCCGCATATCACTCACGCTGCGGCGCGGAAACACAAAGGCCTCTCGCCACGGCCGCACCGGACTCCACCCGACCGAAGCGGTAAGGCTAGATGAACAGCGGACCGATCCTGGCGGCGAGATTGGCGATCGACACCACGGCCATCACACCGCCTACGATCCTCAGCGTCCCCACCGTGGCGAGACCGACCTTCCCGAACATCAGATAGGAGACGAGTCGAAAGAATTCGTCAGCAGCACCCCTGATGTTCAGAAGCATGGCTACCCCGAATGTCCCGAAGAGCAGGAAAGCGATCAGGGACACGGCGTCGACACCACCACCAGACGCCGCCGTCTCCGACGCGACCACATGCACCACCATACGAACCCCCATCGACCGGCCGAAGCGCTTCACTCCGACTGGATGAACTCTCGCCGTGGACGCCCCCGAAAGAGCGCCCCCCTCATTTCGCCCCACCGGACCACCGGACCACCGGACCGCACGGCGGAGCCGGACGGAGACGGCGGCCGCCGCAGTGGCCGCCGTCGTTCGCTGTCAGAAACCGCCGGTGAGGGCCATCCAGATCACACCGATCATCACAGTTCCGAGACCCAAGGCAAGAGACGCGTCAGCACTCCAGCATCGCGTCCACTGAGTCTGCGGCTCTGCGGTGGCTTGCGGCGCGCCCCCTGCAGGGGAGGACCTCAGCCACGCCTTGATCTCCTGCTGTGCCTTGCGGGTCGAACCGACGTAGTGATCGACAAGCGACCCACCGAAAGCGAATACCCAGACCTTCGACTCCTTGCCAAGGTCGATATCGAGCGATCCCTGACTGTCGACCGGGACACCACGGATCGCCGCCTTCGGGATGCGGTGGGTACGCAGAGGCCCCACCACCGTGAGCAAGTCCTTGCCCAACATCACCTTGCAGTTCGCGACTCTCCCGGCGATGCCGGCGAGCAGCAGAAATACCGGTATCCCTTGCCAGCCCCTCCGGAACCCATGGACGGAGGTGACATTGAGCACCGCCGCAATCGCAAGGGTTCCCAGGCCCACGATGAGCACCCAGGCGATCACCAGCCAGGAGACCCGTCGCAACACCACTTTCTTCACCGCGTCTTGTTCCACGGCCCCTCCGTTCAACGGTCTTCACCCGCCCGCGAGCGCCGCCACTTGACCCAGCTCCCGATCAGCGCGCCGGAGCCGATCGCGAACGCGGGAGGGATCAGCACCTCGTAGAGGCCGCCCCACTCCCTGGCCAGTCGGGTGACCAGGACGATGAGGACCCCCAGCGGAATCCCCCACCCCAGCCGGACAGCCCACTTCCTCACGTCTCGCCCGCCCCCTCGTCCTGCCGAATCGTTTCCCCTGCACGTCAAGACTTCCGGTCGCGCCGCCGGCGGGCGGTATTCCCCTCCGCCACAAGCGGACCGGAGACCTCCAGTCTCCCGGACCGGCGGGAACGACGCGTCGGGCCCCATACCGTCGAGGTGACGATTAGAGTGGACCCGTGCCTCAGCGACGACAGCTACGACTCGCGCTCCAGCAGATCGACTCGACCGTCGGGGACCTCGACGGGAACGCGGAGGCCGTGCTCCGCCGGACCCGGCAGGCCGCCGAACGCGGTGCGCATCTCGTCGCGTTCCCCGAGATGGCCCTGACCGGCTACCCGGTCGAGGACCTGGCGCTGCGCCCCTCGTTCGTCGAGGCCTCCCGGGCCGCCCTGCGGGCGCTCGCGGGGCGGCTCGACGCCGAGGGGCTCGGCGAGGTGCCGGTGGTCGTGGGATACCTCGACCGTTCCGAGCGGGCCCAGCCGCGCCTCGGGCGGCCCGCCGGGGCGCCGCTGAACGCGGCGGCGGTGCTGCACCGGGGCGAGGCGGTGCTGCGGTTCGCCAAGCACCACCTGCCCAACTACGGCGTGTTCGACGAGTACCGCTACTTCGTGCGCGGTGACACCCTGCCCGTCCTGCGCGTGCACGGCGTCGATGTCGCGCTCGCGATCTGCGAGGACCTGTGGCAGGACGGCGGCCGGGTGCCGGCCGCGCGAGCCGCCCGCGCCGGGCTGCTCCTGTCGGTCAACGCCTCCCCGTACGAACGGAACAAGGACGACACCCGGCTCGCCCTCGTGAGCGACCGGGCCCGGGAGGCCGGCTGCGTCACGGCGTACGTGGCGATGACGGGCGGCCAGGACGAGCTGGTCTTCGACGGTGACTCGATCGTGGTCGACGCGCGGGGCGAAGTCCTCGCGCGCGCCGCGCAGTTCACCGAGACCTGCCTGCTGATCGACCTGGACCTGCCGGCCGCCGACCCGGCGGCGCCGGAGTCCGGGAGCGTCGTCGACGACGGGCTGCGGATCGAGCGGGCCGTCCTGCCGGGCGAGCCGCCGGCCGCGTACGAGCCGACGGAGAGCGGTGGCCGGGCCGAACCGCTGGACGACCTCGCGGAGGTGTACGCGGCGCTGGTGACGGGGCTGCGCGCGTATGTGACCAAGAGCGGTTTCCGGTCCGTCCTCGTCGGTCTGTCCGGCGGCATCGACTCGGCCCTCGTCGCCGCGATCGCCTGCGACGCACTCGGACCCGAGCAGGTGCACGCGGTGTCGATGCCGTCGGCGTACTCCTCCGGCCACTCGCGCGACGACGCCGCCGAACTGGCCCGCCGCACCGGGCTCCGCTTCCGCACCGTCTCCATCGAGCCGATGTTCGACGCCTACATGGGTGCGCTCGGCCTCACCGGACTCGCCGAGGAGAATCTCCAGGCCCGGCTGCGCGGCACGCTGCTGATGGGGCTGTCCAACCAGGAGGGCCATCTCGTCCTGGCGCCGGGCAACAAGTCCGAGCTGGCGGTGGGGTATTCAACGCTCTACGGCGACGCGGTCGGCGCGTTCGGGCCCATCAAGGACGTCTACAAGTCGGACGTCTACCGCCTTGCCCGCTGGCGCAACGGCGCCGCCGAGGCGCGCGGCGAGACCCCGCCCATCCCGGAGCACACCCTCACCAAGCCGCCGAGCGCCGAACTCCGGCCCGGTCAGGTCGACACGGACTCGCTGCCCGACTACGACGTCCTCGACCGGATCCTGGAGCTGTACGTCGACCGCGACCAAGGGCACGCGGAGATCGTCGCGGCGGGCTTCGCCGAGGAGTTGGTCACCCGCACGCTGCGAATGGTCGACACCGCCGAGTACAAGCGCCGCCAGTATCCGCCGGGCACCAAGATCTCCGCGAAGGGCTTCGGCAAGGACCGGCGCCTACCCATCGTCAACCAGTGGCGGGAAGGCTGGAGTTAGGGGCTGCCCCTAGGCCGCCCGAACTCGATTGCGCGACCACCCGCACACGAGACAGAGTCGCCCGATGAACACCTCCACGCACCCCGTCGACCACGAACTCGTCGAAACCGCCGCGCACATCGCCCGCACCCGTTGCCGGGGCGAGAACCACACCATGGCGGCCGCGGGCCGTAACCGGGACGGCCGGATCGTCACCGCGGTGAACGCCTACCACTTCACGGGCGGACCCTGCGCCGAGCTCGTCCTCATCGGCGCGGCGGCCGCCCAGGGCGCGTACGACCTGGTCACGATCGTCGCCGTGGGCGACCGGGAGCGCGGTGTCGTCCCGCCCTGCGGCCGGTGCCGGCAGGCCCTCCTCGACTACTACCCGGGCGTCCGGGTCGTCGTCGGCAACGGCGACGGCCGACGCGCCGTCCCGATCGCCGAGCTGCTGCCCGAGAGCTACGTCTGGGCGGATCACCAGACCGAACCCGTGTAGGCCCCACGACCCGGCCACCGCCCAGGTCCACCAGGCAGGTCCGCCGGGCCGGCCTGCCAGGCAACGCACCTGCCGGCCAGACGAGTTGACCGGAAGAACTTGTCGGTTCACACGTCCCGGAGGGAAGTATTCGCCCCCACGTCGCGTTGACCACCCCTCGGTGGCGGTGCCCCTTCGCCGGCCGCCGCCCCGGCCGGGCCCCGGGCTCACGCCCCGCGGACGGCCTTCACGCGCACGAGTCGAGCGACCCACCCCGAAAGGCCGTACCCGCCATGAAGTACCGCGTCATCGGAAGCTCCCCCGAAACCCGCCGTGAGGTCAGCGTGCTGAGCCTCGGGACCATGAACTTCGGCACCCTCGTCGACGAGGACACCTCCTTCGCACTGCTCGACCGGTTCGCCGAGGCCGGCGGCACCTTCCTCGACACCTCCAACAACTACGCGTTCTGGGTGAACGGAACGCAGGGCGGCGAGAGCGAGGAGCTGCTCGGCCGCTGGCTGAAGAGCCGGGGCGCCGGGGACGAGATGACCATCGCCACCAAGCTCGGCGCCCGCCCCAACCAGCCCGCCACCACCTTCGGCCTGGACGTGGAGGGCCTGTCCGCCCGGGCGATCCGGGAGTCCTCCGAGCAGAGCCGCGAACGGCTCGGCATCGAGCGGATCCACCTGCTCTACGCGCACGTCATGGACGAGCACACCCCGCTGGAGGAGACCGTCCACGGTTTCGCCGACGTGGTGGCGGACGGGGTCGCCGGGCTGCTCGGCGCGAGCAACCACTGGGCCTGGCGCGTCGAACGGGCCCGTGCCCTGGCCGCCGCGGCGGGCGTACCCGGATATGAGGTGCTCCAGCACCACCACAGCTATCTGCGCCAGCGCACCGACATCCCGACCCTGCGCTCCCCCGACGGCAACCAGGGCCTGGTGAGCGGCGACCTGCTCAGCTATCTGCGGGCCACCCCGGAGCTGACGCAGGTCGCGTACTCACCGCTCATCGCGGGCGCGTACGTACGGGACGACAAGCCGCTCGGCCCCGGCTTCGAGCACGCGGGCACCCAGCCCCGGCTGGCGGCGGTCCGCGAGGTGGCTGCGGAGACCGGCGCCACCGTCAACCAGGTGGTGCTGTCCTGGCTGATGGGCGGCGCCGTACCGGTCGTCCCGCTCATCGGCGCCTCGTCGCTCGCCCAGCTGGAGGAGAACCTGGGCGCGGTCGACCTCGAACTGACCGAGGAGCAGCGGAAGAAGCTCGACTCGGTGAACTGACGCAAAGTCAGGGCTGGTCGGGCGAAGGCTGGAAGCGGAGCCGCGCGGCCACCGGAAGGTGGTCGCTGCGGGTTTCCGGCAAGGTCCAGGAGGACAGCGGTTCGACGCCCCGGACGAGGATCTGGTCGATGCGTGCCATCGGGAACGAGGCCGGCCAGCTGAAGCCGAAGCCGTCGCCCGCCGCGCCCTGGGTGGAGCGGAGCTGGGAGGTGACGGCGGTCAGGGCGCGGTCGTTCATGGTGCCGTTGAGGTCGCCGAGGAGGACGACGCGCGGGTTCGGGTCGCGGGAGATGGCCGCGCCGAGGGCGTCGGCGCTGTCGTCGCGCTGGGTGGCGGTGAAACCGGCGTTCATCTTGACCCGTACGGACGGCAGATGGGCGACGTAGACGGCGATGTCGCCGGACGGCGCGACGACGGTGGCGCGCAGGGCGCGGGTCCAGCCGAGGCGGATGTCGACCGGCCGGACGCCGCGCAGCGGGTGCTTGCTCCACACGCCGACGGTGCCCTGGACGGAGTGGTGCGGGTACGCGGCGGCCAGGCCCTTCTCGTACACCGGGACCATGTCGCTCTTGAGCTCCTCCAGGGCCACCACGTCGAGGCCGGAGTCCGCGATCTGACGGGCCGTTCCCTCGGGGTCGGGGTTGGCGGCGTTGACGTTGTGGCTGACCACGGTGAGGTCGCCGCCGTCGGCCGACTTGTCGACGACGAGGCCGCCGAAGAGGTTGAGCCAGACCACGCAGGGCAGGACCAGCGCGATCAGCGCGGTCGCGGAACGGCGGAGCAGGGCGAGGACGAAGAGCACCGGGACGAGCGCGCCGAACCAGGGCAGGAAGGTCTCGGTCAGGCTGCCGAGGTTGCCGATCCGGTTGGGGATGCTGGAGTGAAAGGCCATCACCAGCGCGATCAGGACCGCCCATCCGGCCAGGATCGCGCCCCGGCGCCAGATGCCCCGGTCGTGGCGCAGCCGTGCCAGACGGCCGCCCCTTCCGGGGGGTTCGGCGGGCGGGAAGGTGGTGTCGTGATGGTCCGGTGTGCCGCCGTTCTCGGTGCCCGTCATGTCCACGCGCGTCATCGCCGCCGTCCTCACTGCCTTGCTGTCCGACCCGGTCCCGACCCTAGGTGATACCGCGCCAGTCGTACTCATCGAGGGACGACTGACGCGCGTGGCGGGTTCCTGCAGGTGATGCGGGGCGTACGCCTGTGACAGAACGCGCACATTCGTCCGGACCCGCCACCCCGTCAGACCCGCGGCCGGACGCCTTCCAGGACGGTGTCGACGATTCTCTCGGCGAGGCCGGGCTCCAGGGGCGCGTCGGGCCGGATGACCGTACGGAGCAGCAGGGGGCCGGTGAAGAGGTCGTTGACGAGCTCGACGTCGAGGTCGGGGCGGATCTCGCCGGCCGCCATGCCGCGCCGGATGGCGTCGAGGGACAGCCGGCGGCGCGGCTCTATGACCGTGCGGTGGTAGGCCTCCCAGAGCTTGGGATACATCCGCATCTGGGAGTACACGTTGTGCAGCAGCGCGGAGGACCGCTTGACCATGCCGCGCTGCCGCAGGGTCTCCAGGAGCATGACGAGGTCGTCCCGGGCGGAGGTGCCCGGCAGGTCCGGCTCCGGGGGTTCGACGGAGCGCAGCAGGTCGATGAGGAGGGCTTCCTTGCCGGGCCAGCGGCGGTAGATGGTGGCCTTGCCGACCCCGGCGGTGCGGGCGATCTTCTCGATGGACAGATCGGCGAGCGGGACCCCGTGCTCCAGCATCCCGATCGCCGCGTCGAAGATGGCGGCCTCCGCCGCCTCGCTGCGCGGCCGTCCCCGGCGCCCGGTACACGGGGCGGAGGCGGCGGACGGGACGGGCGTGAGGGATGCGTCGGAGGCGGCCGCCGGGGCCCCCGCCCCCGTACTCCGGCCCGCGTTCCCCGTCCCGGAGGGCCCCGGCCCGCCGGCCACCGGCCCGCCCGGCGCCGCGCCCCGTGCCGCCACCCGCTCCGGGTCGGTGGTCCTCGCCCCTGTCGTCTCGTACGACACGTCCGTTCCGCCTCCTTCGCCCTGGCCTACCTCGGAACCGATTCTCCCGCTTCCGCCCGGGCGCCCGGAACGGCGGCGTCCGGCGCGGCCCCCGCCGGGGCGCGGCCGGGCAGGAAGAGGGCGACGACGATCGCGCCGAGGACGGCGACGGCGGCCGAACCGAGGGCGGTGACGTGCATGGCGTCGAGGAAGGCGTCGTACGCGGGCGCGACCAGGTCGCGGCCGGCCGGGCCGATCTTCGCGGCGACGCCGAGCGTCGCCTCGATGGACTCGCCCGCCGTCTCGCGCAGCCCCGCCGGGAGCCCGGCGAGATGCTCGTCGATCTCGCCCCGGTACGTGGTGGACAGGACGGAGCCGAGGACGGCCACCCCGAGCGCGCCGCCGACCTGGCGGAAGGTGTTGTTGATCGCGGAGCCGGAGCCGGCCTTCTCGCGCGGCAGCGCCTGCATCACGGTGACGGTGACCGGCGGCATGATGTGCGCCATGCCGGCGCCCTGGACGAAGAAGACGACCTCCATGATCCAGACCGGCGTGTCGGCGCCGAAGAAGGCGAAGGCGGCCAGACCGACGGCGACGGCGAGCATGCCCACCGTGCACACGGCCTTGGCGCCGAAGCGGTCGACGACGTGCCGGGCGCGCGGCGCGAAGATCATCTGGGCGACGGCGAGCGGCAGGATCAGCAGACCGGATTCGAGCGCGCTGTAGCCGCGCACGCTCTGCAGGTAGAACGCGGAGAAGAAGGTCACCCCCATGAGGGCGAAGAACACCAGCGCGATGGCGGCGACGGCGGCCGAGAACGCCGGCTTACGGAAGTACGAGACGTCGAGCGCGGGGTGGTCGGCGCGCCGCTCGTACAGGACGAAGGCGACGAGGACGGCGAGACCGCCGAGCGCCGGGAGCAGCACGGTGACATCCGTGAAACTGGCCAGCTCGCCGCCGCGGATGATGCCGTACACCAGCAGCACGAGACCGAGGACGGACAGCAGGACGCCGGGCAGGTCGATCCGGCCGGGCCGCGGGTCCCTGGAGTCGGGCACCAGCCAGGCCATCAGCGCGAGCGCGGCGATCACCACGGGCACGTTGACGAGGAAGATCGAGCCCCACCAGAAGTGCTCCAGGAGCAGACCGCCGGTGATGGGGCCGATGGCGATGGCGAGACCGACGCTGCCGGCCCAGATGCCGATGGCCTTGGGCTGCTCGTCGCGCTCGAAGACGTTCATGAGCACGGCGAGGGTGGCGGGCATCACGAACGCGGCGCCGAGGCCCATCAGGGCGCGGAAGCCGATCAGCTCGCCCGGGGTGCCGGACTGGGCGGCGAGCGCGGAGGCGATGCCGAAGACGGCTATGCCGAACAGCAGCACCTTCTTGCGGCCGAGGCGGTCGCCGAGGAGGCCGGAGGTGAAGAGCAGGCCGGCGAAGACGAGCGTGTAGGAGTTGATGGCCCACTCCAGCTCGCTCTGGGTGGCGCCGATGCCGGTGGGCGCGGGGCTCGCGATCGTCTTGACGGCGACGTTGAGGATCGAGTTGTCGAGGACGACGATCAGCAGGCTGAGCATGAGCACACCGAGGATCGCCCAGCGGCGGCGGTGCACGGCTTCCGGGACGCGGGGCGCCCCGGAAGCGGCGGAGTCGGAAGTCGGCTGAGACATGCCGCTCACCCTAGTGCGCTTACGATACGAGACCGTCTCGTATATGAACTTGCTGACGGAGATTTTGCCTGGTGGGCGGGGGTACGACGCCTCGGGAAGCACCCCAGTCCCGCCCGCCCCGCCTCCGGCCGGGCCTGGCCGAATCGGCGGGACCCGGCCGGAATGCGCCCGCCCTCCGTGTGAACAGCGCCACTCCACCCGGCCCCGCCGCACCGCTTCCCCGGCCACCGGGCGAAGTGCCACCATGGATGTGGTCCGGGGACGCCACAGGGCGCCTCGAGATGACGACAAGAGGAGCCGTTCACCATGACGCTTCAGGCTGCCCAGAAACCGCCCGCCGACAGCAGCAAGGCGCTGTACGGAGGAAAGGGCACCCGCCGTATCACCGTCCACGACATCGCCGCCGCGAAGACGCGGGGCGAGAAGTGGCCCATGCTCACCGCCTACGACGCGATGACCGCCTCCGTCTTCGACGAGGCCGGCATCCCGGTGATCCTCGTCGGCGACTCCATGGGCAACTGTCATCTCGGCTACGAGACCACCGTGCCGGTCACCATGGACGAGATGACCCTGCTCTCCGCCGCCGTCGTCCGCGGCACCCGCCGCGCGCTCGTCGTCGGCGACCTCACCTTCGGCTCGTACCAGGAAGGGCCCGTCCAGGCCCTGCGCAACGCCACCCGGCTGGTCAAGGAGGCGGGCGTCGGCGCGATCAAGCTGGAGGGCGGCGAGCGCTCGCTGCCCCAGACCGAGCTGCTGGTCCAGGCCGGCATCCCGGTCATGTCCCACCTCGGCCTGACCCCGCAGTCCGTCAACACCATGGGCTACCGGGTGCAGGGCCGCGGCGACGAGGCCGCGCACCGGCTGCTGCGCGACGCCAAGGCGGCGCAGGACGCGGGCGCCTTCGCCGTCGTCCTGGAGCTGGTCCCGGCCGAGCTCGCCGCCGAGGTCACCCGCTCGCTGGACATCCCGACCATCGGCATCGGCGCGGGCGCCGGCACCGACGCGCAGGTCCTCGTCTGGACCGACATGGCCGGGCTGACCGGTGGCAAGGTGCCGCGCTTCACCAAGCAGTACGCCAACCTGCGCGAGACCCTCGGCGACGCCGCCCGGGCCTTCGCGGAGGACGTCGCCGGCGGGGCGTTCCCCGCCGAGGAGCACACCTTCCACTAGCCGGTACGGCGCCACCTGCCCGCCGTACCGGCCGACGCGGACAGTCGGACGGCACGGCGGGCACCTTGACCACTTCCGGCACCACGACAGCCCGCCGACCGTCCCCCGTCGGCGGGCTGTCCCCGTGGGCGGGGGTACGCCGCAGGCGGCTCCCCCCGGGCCCCCTCGGCCACCACGTCCCCGGCTCCCGGTCCCGCCCGGCGACCGGGAGGCGTCTGCGCGTGCGGGTGCTTGTCGGCGGCTGTCGGTCGCGGTGTCGGCCGGCTGTCGGCGGCCTGTCGGTGGGCCCCGGTTTCCTTGGGGACATGACGCGATCACACACCAACGCCATCGAGGTACGGGGCCTCGTGAAGCACTTCGGCTCGACCAGGGCCGTCGACGGGGTCGACCTGGACGTCCGCGAGGGCACCGTCCTCGGGGTCCTCGGCCCCAACGGCGCCGGCAAGACGACCCTGGTCCGCTGCCTGTCCACGCTGCTCGTCCCGGACGCCGGCACCGCCGTCGTCGCCGGGTACGACGTGGTGCGCCAGCCCCGCCAGCTGCGCCGCACCATAGGCCTGACCGGCCAGTACGCCTCCGTCGACGAGAAGCTGTCCGGCCGGGAGAACCTCTACATGATCGGGCGGCTGCTCGATCTCTCCCGCGCCGAGTCCCGCCGCCGCGCCGACGAGATGCTGGAGCGCTTCTCGCTCACCGAGGCCGCCAAGCGCCCGGCCATGACGTACTCCGGCGGCATGCGCCGCCGGCTCGACCTGGCCGCCTCCATGATCGGCAGCCCCGCCGTCCTCTACCTGGACGAGCCCACCACGGGCCTGGACCCGCGCACCCGCAACGAGGTCTGGGCGGAGGTCAAGCGGATGGTCACCGACGGCGCGACCGTTCTGCTCACCACCCAGTACATGGAGGAGGCCGAGCAACTGGCCTCCGAGCTCACCGTCATCGACCGCGGCCAGGTCGTCGCCCGCGGCGAGGTCGACGAGCTGAAGAAGCGGGTCGGCGGCCGCACCCTCCAGATCCGCCCGTCCGACCCGGCCGATCTGCCCGCCATGGCCGCGGCGTTGCGTGAGACGGGGCTCGACGGGGTGTCCGGTGTCACCGTCGTCCCCGACGAGGGCACGCTGTTCGTACCGATCCTGGCCGACGAGCAACTGACCGCTGTCGTGGGCCTGTTCGGCGCCCGTTGCTTCGCCATCGCCGACATCGGCACCCATCTGCCCAGCCTCGACGAGGTGTTCCTCGCCATCACCGGCGCGAAGGCGTCCGGTTCCGACTCCGACGCCGACTCCGGCTCCGACTCCCCTTCCACCGCGACGCACGAGGAGGTCGCCGCATGAGCGCCGGCACGCTTCACCAGTCCCCCACGGACACCCGGTCTCCCGGGAACTCTCAGAGCCCCGCGCCCGCGGGGCGTGGCGCGTCCGCCGCGACCGGCGCCGACGACGGCCGGATCGGCCTGCGGGCCAACCTCCGCCACATCGGCGCCCTCGCCCGGCGCAACATGCTCCAGATCAAGCAGGACCCGGAGTCGATGTTCGACGCCGTCTTCATGCCGATCATCTTCGTGCTGCTCTTCGTGTACGTCTTCGGCGGCGCGATCGCCGGCAAGGGCAACAACCAGGAGTACGTGAACTACGTCGTGCCCGGCCTGATGGCCATGATGGGCATGAACATCGCGATGGGCGTCGGCACCGGCGTCAATGACGACTTCAAGAAGGGCGTCATGGACCGGTTCCGGACCATGCCGATCGCCCGCTCCTCCGTCCTCATCGCGAAGATCGTGGTCGAGATCGGCCGCATGATGATCGCCACCGCGATCCTCCTCGGCATGGGCTTCCTGCTCGGCCTGACGATCCACACCTCGGTCCTCGGCCTGCTCGCCGCCATCGGTCTGTCGATGGTGTTCGGCGCGGCCCTGATGTGGATCTTCATCCTGCTCGGTCTCACCATGAAGACGGCCCAGGCCGTCCAGGGCATGGCCATGATCGTGCTGATGCCGCTCCAGTTCGGCTCGTCGATCTTCGCTCCGACGAGCACGATGCCCGGCTGGCTGAAGTCCTTCACCGACTACAACCCGCTGTCCAACCTGGCCGACGCGTCCCGCGGCCTGATCAACGGCGGCCCCGTCGGCCACTCGGTGAGCATGACGCTGGCCTGGTCGGTCGCCATCACCGTCCTCATGGCACCGCTCGCGGTCGCCAAGTTCCGTAAGAAGACCTGAGCTTCCCGGTCCGGCCCTGCCCGGCCCGGGAAGCGCGGGAGCGCGGGAGCACGGGAACGCGCGGACCACGGGCACCGGGCACCGGGCAGGCACGGGACGGATACGGGAAACGGGGGACCATGGACTCGGCGCGCCGGATCCTCCCGGATCACTCCTGAATCGCGTCGGCGGCGCGTTCGAGCAAGACGGCGGCGTCCTCCAGAGTGAGGGCGCCGCCTTCGGCGCGCGCGGCCTCGAACGCGGCCGGATCGCCGGCGAACGCGGCCCGGATCAGCGCGGTCGCCCGCTCCCGGTTCTCCCGCTCGAACGGAGACGCCAGATGGTGCGGCGGCAGCAGCTTCTCGGACGCGCCGAGGAGCATCGCGGCGCTCCGGGCCACCCCTGTCGCGCCGGGCCCCGGTTCGCCGGCCCCCTCCCCGCCAGGCCCCTGGCCATCAGGCCCCTGACCACCCGGTCCGGCGAGCCCGGCGAGCGCCCAGGCCGCGGTCAGCAGATGGGTCGCCGGCATCTCCGGGGTCACCGTCCGCGACAGGTTGTCCAGGGCCTTGCCGTACGCCTGCCGGGCCCGGGCGAATCCGCAGGCGTACGCGCCGTCGAGGTTGTCCAGCCAAGCCAGGCTGCCGATGGTGAACCCCTCGAAGAGGGAGAACACCTCCGTCCTGAACTCGTCGAGCAGTTCCCCCAGATACACGCGGGCCTCGGCGGTACGGCCCGAGCGGCCGAGGAGGATCGCCAGGAAGATCCGGGCGGCCAGTGTCGGCGGATGGCTGCGCCGGTGGTCGGCCTCCACCAGCTCGCGCAGGATGCGTTCGGCCTCGTCCCGCCGGCCGGTCTCGGCCAGCATGTCGGCGTGGCGGGCACGCAGCACCCCCATCTGGGACTGGGCCCCGATCCGCCGCGCGTACTCCATCGCGGCCTCGAAGTCCTCGGCGGCGCCCGCGAATTCGAGCCTCCGCTCGCGCGCCTCGGCCCGCGAGGACAGCGCCTCGGCGATGCCCCAGGCGTCGTCGAGCCGGATGAAGAGCGCGAGGGCCTCGTCGGCGTCGGCTTCCGCACGGACGGCCGACGCGGCGCGGTTGGCGAGCAGATTGGCCCGCGTCTGGAGCGCGTTGGCCAGCTCCCAGTCGTAGCCGAGGTGCCGGCAGGTGTCGACGTTGGCCTCGATGGCCATGCGCATCCGCTCCGGATCGCCGGCGAGGATCGTGGCGAACACCGTGAGGGAGCCGGGCATCCGACAGGCCTGCGGCAGGCCGGGCGGATACGCGCCGGTGATCAGGCGCAGCCGGTCGAGGCCCTCGGGGCTGACCCAGAACCCCGTGTCGTAGTCCATGTTGAGCAGGGCGATCAGCCGGACCCCGCGCCGGGCCTCGGCCAGCTGGTCCTCGGCGAGCGGCGGCGGGGCGGCGGTGCACGGCTCATGGAGCGGGACGACGGGAGCGGCGTCCGGGCCGAACGGGTCGGGGCCGAGCGCGGCGACCGTCTCCGCCCAGTGCAGGGCGTCGGCGCGCAGGTCGCGCATGGTCCAGTACCAGACCAGCGCGTGGACGAGGACCAGCGCCTCGTGCTCGTCGCGCAGCCGTACGGCGGAGCGCAGCGCGGTGCGCAGATTGCCGTACTCGGCGACGAACCGGGCCATGGCGGCGGCCTGCCGGCCGGTGCGCAGCTCCGGGTCGGTGCGGCGGGCGAACTCGCGGTAGTGGACGAGATGGCGGCGCTCGGCGAACTCCCGTTCACCGGCCTCGTCGAGGCGTTCGGCAGCGTACTCGGCGACGGTCTCCAGGAGGCGGTAGCGCATGCCGGTGTCGTCCTCGGCGGCGACCACGAGCGACTTGTCGACGAGGGAGCCGAGGAGATCGAGGACATGGGCCGCGTCCGGGCCCGTGTTCGTGTCCACATCCGCATCTCCCGGCTTCGAGGGCCCCGTCTCCGGGCCGGCGCACACGGCCTCGGCTGCCTCCAGGTCGCAGCCGCCGGTGAAGACCGCGAGGCGCCGCAGGACGGCGCGTTCGGGGGCGTCGAGCAGGTCCCACGACCAGTCGACGACCGCGCGCAGGGTCTGCTGGCGCGGCAGGACGGTGCGGGCGCCGGAGGTCAGCAGCCGGAAGCGGTCGTCGAGCCGGTCGGCGATCTGGCGCGGAGTGAGAAGGCGCAGCCGGGCGGCGGCCAGTTCGATGGCGAGCGGCAGCCCGTCGAGGCGCCGTATGATCTCGTCCGCCGCAGCCTCGTCGTCGGCCACCCGGAATCCGGGCCGTACGGCCGCCCCGCGCTCGCCGAAGAGCCGGACGGCGGTGTCCCGGGGCAGCGGACCGACCGGGAGCGTCGACTCCCCCGGTACGCCCAGGGGTTCGCGGCTCGTCGCCAGCACCGTGACGGCCGGGCAGCGCGCGAGAACCCGCTCCACCAACTCCGCCGCCGCGCCCACCACGTGCTCGCAGTTGTCCAGGATCAGCAACAGGCGCCGGTCCGCGCAGTGTTCGACGATCCGGCCGGCGGAGTCCTCGGCGTGGCGCAGCTCTTCGGCGCCCGCGCCGCGCAGCACGGTCTCGCGGGCGCCGAGCGCGCCGAGCACGGCCTCGGCGACGGCCTCCGGGTCGGTGACGGGGGCGAGTTCGACGAACCAGACCCCGTCGGGCCATTGCCCGGCGGCCCGTTCGGCGGCCTCCTGGGAGAGCCGAGTCTTGCCCGCGCCGCCGGGCCCGAGGAGGGTGACGAGCCGGGTGGTGCCGAGCGCGCCCCGGACGGCGGCGAGGTCGTCCTCGCGGCCGACGAAACTGGTGAGCCGGGCGCGCAGATTGCCGCCGCCCCGGGGTGCTGTCCCCGACCCCGCCGTCGCGCCGGCGGCGGCCGACCCCTTCAGCAACTCGGCGTAAAGGGAGCGCAGTTCGGGCGACGGGTCGGTGCCGAGCCGGTCGGCGAGGGACCGTCGTATCGTCTCGTACGCCGCGAGGGCCTCCGACGGCCGGCCCGCCGCGCCGAGCGCCCGGATCCGCAGCGCCTGGAGCGGCTCGTCGAGCGGGTGCTCCGCGCAGAGCACGTCCAGTTCCGGCAGCGCCGAGGGTCCTTCGCCGAGCGCGAGCGCGGCGGCGAGCCTGGCCCGGCGGGCGTCGAGCCTGCGGGCCTCCCAGCGGGCGGCCTCGGCCTCCCGGTCGGGCAGATCGGCGAAGGGCGGGCCGGTCCACAGCTCCAGGGCCTCGTCGAGGAGCGCGGCGGCGCGCCCGGGGCGGCCCGCGTCGAGTTCCCGTACGCCCTCGGCGGTGAGCCGGGTGAAGCGGTGGGCGTCGACGTCGTCGGGCTCGGCGGCCAGCCGGTAGCCGCCGTCCGCGGACACCACCCGCTCATGGCCGAGGGCCCGGCGCAGCCGGCCGACCAGGGCCTGGAGCGCGGCCACGGCGTCGGCGGGCGGCTGCGCTCCCCACACCTCGTCGACGAGCACACCGACGGGCACCGGCCGTCCGGCCCGCAGCGCGAGCACGGTGAGCAGCGCGCGGACCCGCGGCCCGCCCACGGCCACGGCGGTACCGGGGGCGGCGGTTTCGGGCACGGCGGCGCCAGGGGCCGGGGCGCCGAGGGCCTGAGCGCCATGGGCCTGAGCACCATGGGCCGGGGCCGCGGGCGCGGGGAGACCGGGCACGGCGGCGCCGGACGCTGGACGCCCCCGCGTACCGTCCGACGTATGGGCCCGGGTGGGGCCGAGGACCGAATAACGCACGGCCCCATTGTCCGCGAGAGGCGGCCCGTACCGCCCCCGGCCCGGAACCCTCGCCCCGACCCGGTACGTTTCCGGCACGTACGCGACCCATCGCACCCGGGAGACCCCTCATATGTCCACGACCACCCCTCGCCACCACGAGCGGCGGGTCAGCCCCGTCTTCCTGGCGATCCTCGCGGTCATGGCCGTCACCGGCTGGGCCGTGTGGACGGACTTCGCGGCCTCCCCGGCCATCGCGATCTTCCTCTTCGTCACCTCGGCGTGGATCGTCTCGCTCTGTCTCCACGAGTACGCGCACGCCCGCACCGCCCTGCACGGCGGGGACATCACGGTCGGCGCCCGCGGCTATCTGACCCTGAACCCGCTCGCGTACACGCACGCGTGGCTGAGCATCGTCATCCCGGTGCTGTTCCTGATGCTGGGCGGCATCGGTCTGCCGGGCGGCGCGGTCTTCATCGACCGGGGCCGGGTGCACGGCCGCTGGAAGCACAGCCTGATCTCGGCGGCCGGCCCGCTCACGAACGTCCTGTTCGCGCTCGTGTGCACGGCGCCGTTCTGGCTGGGCCTGCTCGACGGGGTGCCGCGCCCGTTCCAGTACGCGCTGGCGTTCCTGGCGTTCCTCCAGGTGACGGCGTCGCTCCTGAACCTGATGCCGGTGCCGGGCCTGGACGGCTACGGGGTGATCGAGCCCTGGCTGTCGTACGGGATCAAGCGGCGGATCGAGCCGTACGCGCCGTACGGCTTCTTCATCATCGTCGCGCTGCTGTTCGTCCCGGCGCTCAACGGCGCGTTCTTCGACGCGATCGACGCGCTGATGCGGGCGCTCGGCGTGCCGGAGCTGTCCCGCTACTGCGGGTCGGCTCTCTACCGGTTCTGGGAGCCGGCCGCGGAGATCTGCCGTATCTGACCCGGCCCGGGATCACCCGGACCGGGGATCGCCCTCGGGCCGGGGATCGCCCCCGGGCCCGGGTGGGGTCAGCCCTGCCGCGCGGTGAGGCGGGCCCGCTTCACGTAGAACCACGCCATGTTCGAGGACAGACCGGCGAGCAGCACCCACACGATGCCGATCAGGTTGCCCTGGACGAAGGAGACGACGGCCGCGGCGACCGCGAGGGCGCAGACGACCAAGGCGAAGAGAGCGAGGCGGGGCATGGGTCGGCTCCTGTCCGTCCGGATAAGGGCGATGTGCCCGTCCAGTGTCCCCCATGCCTCGCGCGCGCCGCGCGCGGCCCTCCGCTCGCCCCTGCCCCCGCTCTTCACCTCCGGCGTCCCGGCGCCCCCGCCGCCGCGGACGGCGCTCAGACGTCGGTGACGCGCAGGCCCGCGTGCGCCTTGTAGCGGCGGTTGACCGAGATCAGGTTGGCGACGAGCGACTCGACCTGGTGGGCGTTGCGCAGCCGGCCCGCGAAGATGCCCCGCATCCCGGGGATCCGGCCCGCCAGGGCCTGGACGATCTCCACGTCCGCCCGCTCCTCGCCGAGGACCATCACATCGGTGTCGATCGTGTCGATCGAGGCGTCCTGGAGCAGCACCGCCGACAGGTGGTGGAAGGCGGCCGTCACCCGGGAGCCGGGCAGCAGCGCGGCGGCCTGCTCGGCGGCCGAGCCCTCGGCGGGCTTGAGCGCGTAGGCGCCCTTCTTGTCGAAGCCGAGCGGGTTGACGCAGTCCACGACGAGCTTGCCCGCCAGTTCCCCGCGCAGCGCCTCCAGGGTCGCGGCGTGCCCGTCCCACGGCACGGCGACGATCACGATGTCGCTGCGCCGGGCGCACTCGGCGTTGTCCGCACCCTCGACGCCGAGGCCCAGCTCGGCCGCGGCGGCCTCGGCCCGGTCGGCCGCGCGGGAGCCGATGACCACCCGCTGGCCGGCCTTGGCGAGCCGGTAGGCGAGGCCGCGGCCCTGATCGCCGGTGCCGCCGAGGACGCCGACGACGAGTCCCGAGACGTCGGGGAGGTCCCACGGGTCCTTGGGCGCGGCGGCAGGCGCGGCGGCGGGGGCGGGCACGGAAGGAGTGGCAGGGGCGGCAGGCGTGGAGGAGGAAGTCATGGCTCCGACATTACTGACCGGTCGCCGGGACGGACCCGTCCGGGTGAGTCCGCCGCGAACGCCCGCGCGGGGGCACCGGCCCCGGGCAGCATGCGGGGCCATGGACGCCGTACGTGTCGCGCTGCTGCGCGAAGTGCTCGCCGGTACACAGTGGCCGGCGGCCGCCCGCCGTTTCGCGGGCTCCCTCCGCTCCTCGGTCGTGTCGCACGGCGGCGGGCTGCTGCTCGTCGGCACGGAGGAGTACGAGCCGTGGCACATGGCCGCGCATCTCGTCGACGAGTCCGTCTGGTCCGGGCGGCCGGAGCTGGCGCCCACGCTGGTCCGCCACCGGGTCCGGCCCGGCGACCCGGCGCACCTGGCGGTCGGGCTCGGCCGGATCGCGTCGGCGGGGCGCGGGGCGACGCTGCTGATGGTGGCGCCGGAGCAGCCGGGCGAGGGGCTCTTGGAACGGGTCCACGACGCGCGCCGCGCGGGGGCGACTGTGCTGTCCCTGGACCACGGCGACCCGGAGGTGGGAGGGCTCGCGCACGAGACACTGACGGTCACGGCGGACGCCGGGGTCGATCTGGACACCGTGCAGCACCTGGTGAGCGCGGCGACCGGGGAGAACTGTCTGCCGCCGGCCCCCCGGAGCGGACGACTCCGCTTCCGTGACCGGCTGTCCCGGCTCGCCGACCATCTGACGGCCCCGCCTCCGGACCGCTGGTGAGCCACCCGACCGCCGGCGGGCAACCGGGGTAGCCGCCCCGGCCCCGCACCTGCTCCCACCCGGCCGATTCCCGTCCCCGCCCCCGGAATTCGGTTGTCGGCGCGGACCGGGCCACCGACCATGACCTCTCGTGAAACGAATCGCCGCTCTGCTCCCCGACCTCGCGCCCTGGCGCTCCTCCGCCGACTTCCGGCGGCTGTGGGCCCAGGGCGCCGTCACCGTCTTCGCGTCGTTCATGGCGCTGATCGCGCTGCCGCTCCAGATCAAGGAGCTGACCGGCTCCCCCTTCGCCGTCGGCGCGATGGGCGCGGTGGAGCTGGTCCCGCTGGTGGTGTTCGGGCTGTACGGCGGGGCGCTCGCGGACGCCGTCGACCGGCGCAAGGTGATCATGGCGACGGAGGCGGGGCTCGGGCTGCTCGCCCTGGTCCTGCTGCTGAACGCGCTCCTTCCGCACCCCCTGCTGTGGCCGCTGTACGTGGTCGCCGGCGCCGTCTCCGCGCTGACCGGTCTGCAGCGGCCCGCGCTCGACTCGCTGCTCGCGCGGATCGTGCGGCACGAGCACCAGACGGCGGCGGCCGCGCTCAACTCGCTGCGCTGGCAGGTCGGTTCGATCGCTGGACCGTCGCTCGCGGGTCTGATGGTGGCGTACGCGGGCCATGCCGCCGCCTACGCGGTGACGGTCGCGGGCTATCTGGTGTCGCTGCTGCTGTGCCGGGGGCTCGCGCCCGCGCCGGCCGCGCACGACGCCGACAAGCCGTCGCTGCGCGGGATCACCGAGGGCGCGCGGTACGCGTGCTCGCGGCCGGTACTGCTCGGCACGTACGCGATCGATCTGGCGGCGATGTTGTTCGCGTTCCCGAACGCGGTCTTCCCGTTCCTCGCCGACGAACTGCACGCCGACTGGTCGCTCGGCCTGATGTACGCGGCGGGTTCGGTGGGCTCGCTGGTGCTCGGGGTGACGAGCGGCTGGACCTCACGGGTGCGGCGGCACGGGCTCCTGGTGGTGGCCGGGGCGACCGGCTGGGGCGTGGCCATCGCGGCGGCGGGCTGGTTCGGGAACGTGTGGGCGGTGCTGCTCTGTCTGGCCGTCGCGGGCGCCGGCGACATGCTGAGCGGGCTCGGCCGGGCCACCATCTGGAACCAGACCATCCCGGAGGAGCTGCGCGGCCGGCTCGCGGGCATCGAGGTCCTCTCGTACAGCGTCGGGCCGCAGCTGGGACAGGTCCGGGCGGGCACCCTGGCCGGCTGGACGGGCACCCGGTCGGCGGTCTGGTCCGGTGGCCTCGCGTGCGTGGCGTCGGTGGGACTGCTGTGCCTGGCGCTGCCGAAGCTGCTGGCGTACGACGCGGAGACGGACCCGGACGCGCGGGCCCGCAAGGCGCGACAGGAGGCCCTGACCGGCGAGGCCGCCTCGGCCGCCTCCCGAGCGGGGGCGGCCTCGTGAGCGGGGGCATTCCAGGCCGGGGAGGGTGGCCGGGCCGGGATCCGGGAAACGTACACCCGCCCCCGCCACCCCGGCCCGGAAGGCTCACGCCTCAGCCCCCGCTCTCAGCTCTCAGCCGCCGGACGCGTCGTCGCCCTTGTGGCCCTTGTCGCCCTTGCCCGCCCTGTCGTGCCAGCGGGGGTCGGTGTCCCACTCCAGGTTGCGTTCCGCCGCGTTCTCCATGGCGTGGGAGGCCTCCTCGCGGCTGGCGTAAGGGCCGAACCGGTTCTTGGCCGGGCACTCGGGCCCTTCCTCGACCTTCTTGTGCTCCAGGCAGTAGTACCACTCGCCCGGCTTGCCGGCCGTACGCTTCTTGAACAGGGCCATCTCCCGGCTCCTTCCTTCGTCACCATGCTGCCCCGGACACGGTAGTTAGACTCGCTGACATGTCTGGCCAGTCGCTTCTCGTACCGGGGGAGATGTCCCCCCACCGTGCCGTTCCGGGGTCCATCCGCCGCCCCGAGTACGTCGGCAAGCCCGCGCCCGCCCCGTACACGGGGCCCGAGGTGCAGGACGCCGACACCATCGAGCGGATGCGGATCGCCGGCCGCCTCGCCGCGCAGGCGATGGAGGAGGCCGCCAAGATCATCGCGCCGGGTGTCACCACCGACGAGCTGGACCGGGTGGCGCACGAGTTCCTGTGCGACCACGGGGCCTATCCGTCGACGCTCGACTACCGCGGCTTCCCGAAGTCGCTGTGCACCTCGGTCAACGAGGTCATCTGCCACGGCATCCCCGACTCCACCGTCCTGAACGACGGCGACATCGTCAACCTGGACGTGACCGCGTACATCCACGGCGTCCACGGCGACAACAACGCGACCTATCTGTGCGGCGACGTCGACGAGGAGTCGCGGCTGCTCGTCGAGCGGACCCGGGAGTCGCTGAACCGGGCCATCAAGGCCGTACGCCCGGGCCGCCAGATCAACATCATCGGGCGGGTCATCGAGTCGTACGCCAAGCGCTTCGGCTACGGCGTCGTACGGGACTTCACCGGGCACGGCATCAGCACGGCGTTCCACTCCGGCCTGATCGTGCCGCACTACGACTCGCCGCACCACACCACGCTGATCCGGCCCGGCATGACGTTCACGATCGAGCCGATGCTGACGCTCGGCACGCACGAGTACGACATGTGGGACGACGGCTGGACCGTGGTCACCAAGGACCGCAAGCGGACCGCGCAGTTCGAGCACACGCTGGTGGTGACCGAGACCGGGGCGGAGATCCTCACGTTGCCGTGATCCGGCCGAGGGGTAGCGTTTTTACCGACAGGATGTCGGGAACCGGTTGACCGGGGTCGGCCCGGGTCGGCACGATCACCGTGGTTCTACGACCCCTACGGTCCCGGAGGCACGTCTTGACCACGCCCTTCTCGACGCTCATCCGCACGGCCTCGCACGAGCGGCACACCGAGGCGGAGACGTCGGGCTTCATGACCGACCTCCTCGGCGGACGCCTCGGTGTCGACGCGTACGCCCGCTACACGGAGCAGCTCTGGTTCGTCTACCGCGCCTTGGAGGGCGGCCCGGGGGCCCTGCGGTCCGACCCGGTCGCGGGGCCCTTCATACGGCCGGAGCTCTTCCGCACCGAGGCCCTGGAACGTGATCTCGCGCATCTGCGGGGGCCCGACTGGCGGGCCGGGGTCTCGGCCCTCCCGTCCACCCAGGCGTACGCGGAGCGGATCGCGGAGTGCGCCCGCACCTGGCCGGGCGGATACGTGGCGCACCACTACACGCGCTACCTGGGCGATCTCTCGGGCGGCCAGATCATCCGCGACCGGGCGGAGCGCACCTGGGGCTTCGCGCGGAAGGGCGACGGGGTGCGGTTCTACGTCTTCGACGCGATCGGGAACCCGGCCGCCTTCAAGCGGGACTACCGGGGGCTGCTGGACGCCGTGGCCGCCGACGAGCTGGAGAAGCGGCGGATCGTCGACGAGTGCAAGCGGGCCTTCGACTTCAACGGGGCGGTGTTCCGGGAGCTGGCGGGTGAGTTCTCACTGAGCGCCTGAGGACTTGAGGGCTTGAGGGCTTGAGGGCTTGAGGGCCGGGCGCCCGACCCTCTGGGCGGGCGCCGTACGGGAGCGCTCAGGCACTCCCGTACGGGCGTACGAAACCGCCAGGCCGCCGGATCGACCGATCAGCGGGTCGGCGTGGATTCGAGGCGGACCCGGCCGCCCAGCTCGACGATGCCGTCCGGACCGGGGGCGGTGAGCATCTGCGAGCCCCGCCCCTGGGTGATGTTGAGCGCGCGGCCCAGTTCGGCGGTGAGCAGCAGCGCCGCCGCGCCGGTGGCCTCGTCCTCGTCGATGCCGTCCCCGCGCCCCGGGAAGCCCCGGGCGCGGATCCGTCCGGCGGACTCGTCCTCCCAGGCCCAGGCGTAGATCCACTCCCCCGGCTCCGGGACGGCGAGCCCCTCGACCTCCTCGGCCGTCGCGTACCGCCGGAGCGTGCGCGGCGGCGCCCACTCCGCGCGGGCCTCGATCCAGGTGAACTCGCCGTCCCCGCGGACCCACACCTCTCCGGCGGGCGGGCGGACCACCTCCAGGTCGAGCAGCCAGGCCACGCCGACGAGCGGATATCCGGCGAAGGGCAGCCGGGTCCCCGGGGTGTAGATGTCGACGAACCCGCGCTCCGGGTCGTCCACGAACACGGTCTCGCTGAAGCCCAGCTCCTTGGCGAGCGCCTGCCGGGACGCCTCGTCGCGGTACGCCCGCCCCTCGCGTACGACACCGAGCCGGTTGCCGTACCGGCCGTCGCCCGAGCAGAAGACCCGTACGACGTCGATGTCGGTCATAGCGCCGGCCGGCTCCGGCCGGACCTCGCCTCTGTTCACGTTCCCCGTCCCCTCTCCGGTCACGATCACTTCACGGTCACGGCCGCCCTCGCGCGTCCGGGCGCGGGCACGGGCACGGGCGCGCGTCCGGTCGCCGTCGCGGCCGTGGTCCTGCCCGGCATTGAACCACCCGGCCCGGGGTCCGCCACCCCCGTCGATCCCCCACCGCCCCCACCGCCCCCCGTTGCCCCCCGTCGACCTCAAAGGGGGCGAATCGCTCAATCGGCATCTTTCACCTCTCTCTTGACCGTTCATTGACCAGGCCGTAAGCCAGTCGTGACAAGGGCGGGAGCCCTCCGCCCGCCCTGAGAGCTGAATCACGACCCAGGGGGGTTCTACTCAGGTAAGCCTCGGTTAAGTTAGGTCTGCCTCACTATTTCCGCCGTATCCAGCAGAGCCGTCCCCGAGTGGAGCCCCGCATGCGAGCCGTCCGTCTTTCCGTCGTCACCGCCGCCGCGACCGCGGCGACCCTGGCCGCCGTCACCGGCTGCGCCCAGAAGAGCGACGCCAAGGGCGGGGAGGGCGCGATCCAGGTGATCGCGAAGGACGACTCGTGCGAGGTCGGCACGAAGGACATCCCGGCCGGTCACGTCACGCTGAACGTGGAGAACCGCGGCAGCAAGATCACCGAGGTCTACGTCCTCTACCCGGACGACCGCATCGTCGCCGAGCGCGAGAACATCGGCCCCGGCACCAAGACCACCATCACCGCGGAGATCAAGGCGGGCGACTACGAGATCGCCTGCAAGCCCGGCATGAAGGGCAACGGCATCCGCCAGAAGGTCACCGTCACCGGGGGCAAGGCCGCCGCCGCCGCCAAGCGCTCCCCCGAGATGGACGCCGCCGTCGCCGGCTACCGCCAGTACGTGCAGGCCCAGGCCGACGCGACGCTGCCCAAGGTGAAGGTGTTCACCGACGCCGTCCGCGCCGGTGACGTCGAGGCCGCCAAGAAGGCGTACGCCGAGTCCCGGATCGGCTGGGAGCGCACCGAGCCGGTCGCCGAGTCCTTCGGTGACATCGACCCGAAGGTCGACGTCCGCGAGGACGGCCTGGAGGACGGCCAGGACCCGGTGAAGGACTGGACCGGCTGGCACCGCCTGGAGAAGGCGCTGTGGCACGACAAGAAGATCACCGCCCGTGAGAAGCAGCTCGCCGACCTCCTCGACAAGGACGTCGCCGACTGGGTGAAGCGGGTCGGCACCGCCGACATCACGCCGACCTCCATGGCCAACGGCGCCAAGGAACTGCTCGACGAGGTCGCCACCGGCAAGGTCACCGGCGAGGAGGAGCGCTACTCGCACACCGACCTCGTCGACTTCAAGGGCAACGTCGAGGGCGCCCAGAAGTCCTTCGAGCTGCTGAAGCCGGTCGCGCGGAAGAACGACGCCAAGCTGGTCGCCGAGCTGGACAAGCAGTTCGCCGCCCTGAACACGCTGCTCGACAAGTACCGCGCGGACAAGACCGGCTACGACTTCGTCTCGTACGAGAAGGTCACCAAGGAGCAGCGCAAGGAGCTGTCGGACGGCGTCAACGCGCTGGCCGAGCCGCTCTCCAAGCTCGCCGCCGCGGTCGTGAAGTAGCCGCCCGCGAACACGCCGTCCGCACACGCCGCTCCGGACACTGCGCACAGCGGCGCGGACGGCCACGGACGGCAGTGACGGACAGCGGCGACAGACGGCGGCGGACGGCAGTCGGGAAATGAGGGACCAGGCATGAGCGAGCAGACCTCCACGAGCGAGACCCCCGGGAAAAACGATCCGGCGGACAAGGCGAACAAGGCGGACAAGGACGGCACCACGCCGTCCCGCCGCTCGGTCATCGGCTGGGGCGGGGCCGGGCTCGCGCTCGGCGCCGCCGCCGCGGGCGGGGCCGTCGTCCTGGCCCGGGGCCGGGAGGACGCCACCGCCCCCGTCGCCGACACCGGCTCCGCCATCCCCTTCCACGGCACCCACCAGGCCGGTATCGCCACCGCCGTCCAGGACCGGCTGCACTTCGCCGCCTTCGACGTGAAGACGAAGGACCGCGAGGAGCTGATCCAGCTGCTCAAGGACTGGACCCGGGCCGCCGAGCGGATGACCGCGGGCCACGAGGTCGGCGAGGGCGCGTACGGCGGTCTGCCGGAGGCCCCGCCGGACGACACCGGCGAGGCGCTCGGCCTCCCGGCCTCCCGGCTCACCCTCACCATCGGCTTCGGCCCCTCCCTCTTCGACGGCCGCTTCGGACTCGCCGGCCGCCGCCCGGCGGCCCTGACCGATCTGCCCAAGTTCCCCGGCGACAACCTGGACCCGGCCCGCAGCGGCGGCGACCTGTGCGTCCAGGCCTGCGCGGACGACCCCCAGGTCGCCGTGCACGCCATCCGCAACCTGGCCCGCATCGGCTTCGGCAAGGTCGCGGTGCGCTGGTCCCAGCTCGGCTTCGGCAAGACGTCCTCGACGACCCCGGACGCCCAGACCCCGCGCAACCTCTTCGGCTTCAAGGACGGCACCCGCAACATCGCGGGCACCGAGACCGACCGGCTCGCCAAGCACGTCTGGGTGTCCGGCAAGGACGTCCAGGACGGCAAGGGCGCCGACGGCTGGATGGCCGGCGGCTCGTACCTCGTCGCCCGCCGGATCCGGATGAACATCGAGACCTGGGACCGGGCCCCGCTGTCCGAGCAGGAGGACGTGTTCGGCCGCGACAAGAAGGAAGGCGCGGCGCCGGGCAAGGCCAAGGAGCACGACGAGCCGTTCCTCAAGGCCATGAAGCCGTCCGCGCACGTCCGCCTCGCGCACCCCGACTCCAACGACGGGGCGACGCTGCTGCGCCGCGGCTACTCCTTCACGGACGGCACGGACGGCCTCGGCCGGCTCGACGCGGGCCTGTTCTTCCTGGCGTACCAGCGGGACGTGCGAACCGGCTTCATACCGGTGCAGACCCGGCTGGCCCGGCACGACGCGCTCAATCAGTACATCCAGCACGTGGGGTCGGCCGTGTTCGCGATTCCCCCGGGTGTCCGGGACAAGAACGACTGGTGGGGGCGGGCGCTCTTCGCGCAGGCCTAGCCGGGTCCGTCGGGTCCTGCCCGGCCGCTCCCTCTGGTCGTCACCCGTCGACCCGTCACTCGTAACTCGTAACTCGTAACTCCCGTATCTCTCGTCACTCTCGTCACTCGGAAAGGACACCGACGTGCTCGGCAACTATCTGATCGGCCTGCGGGAGGGCCTTGAGGCCAGCCTGGTGGTCTGCATCCTCATCGCCTACCTGGTGAAGACCGGCCGCCGCGACGCCCTCAAGCCGGTCTGGGCCGGCATCGCCGTCGCGGTCACGGTCGCGCTCGCCTTCGGCGCCGGGCTCGAGTTCGGCTCGCAGGAGCTGACCTTCGAGGCGCAGGAGCTGCTCGGCGGTTCGCTGTCGATCATCGCCGTCGGCCTGGTGACATGGATGGTCTTCTGGATGCGGCGCACCGCGCGGCACCTGAAGACGGAACTGCACGGCAAGCTGGACGCGGCGCTCCAGATGGGCACGGGCGCGCTCGTCGCGACCGCGTTCCTGGCCGTCGGCCGGGAGGGCCTGGAGACGGCGCTGTTCATGTGGACGTCCGTGCGGACCTCCACGAACGGTTCGTACGAGCCGCTGCTCGGCGCGATCCTCGGTCTGCTCACGGCGGTCCTGCTCGGCTGGCTGTTCTACCGGGGCGCGCTCAAGATCAACCTGGCGAAGTTCTTCACCTGGACCGGCGGCATGCTGGTCGTGGTGGCCGCGGGCGTCCTCGCGTACGGCGTGCACGACCTCCAGGAGGGCGGCTTCCTCGGCGGGCTGCAGAACAAGGCGTTCGACATCTCCGAGACGATCCCGCCGGACAGCTGGTACGGCACGCTCCTGAAGGGCGTGTTCAACTTCCAGCCGGACCCGACGGTCCTCCAGGTCACGGTGTGGGCGCTGTATCTGGTCCCGACGCTCCTCTTCTTCCTCGCCCCGATAGGGTCGGGGACGTCCAAGCGGGTGGCGAAGCAGAAGGCGACGACCGAGACCGATGAGAAGGCTGAGGCGAACCGGGCGGCCGAGGCGGCCGGCTGACACGCTCACAGGACCCGTCCGACCCGTCGAACCTGTCCGGCACGCGGCAGCGGGGCGGCGGGGTCCGCAGGGCCGGCGTCCGGCGGGCACGGTGCTCGCGGCGGCCGCGGCGGCCCTGCTCACGCTGACCGCGAGCGGCTGTGTGACGGTGCACGGCGAGAGCGCGCTGGTCCCGGCGGCCACGGCCGCCGAGGCCGAGCAGGCGCTCAAGGACTTCACCACCGCCTTCAACGAGGCGAACAAGACCTACGACCCGGCCCGCGACGCGGGCCGGGTCACTGGTCCGTTCGGGGAGATCAACCAGGCGGGCCTGCGCTCGCGCAAGATCACCAATCCCCACGGCAACCCGGACCACCGGCCGCTCGAACTCACCGACACGAAGTTCGTCATCCCGCGCAAGGCCGGCTGGCCGCGCTTCTTCCTCGCGGACACCGACTCCAACCGGGACACCGACCAGGGTCCCGGCGACACCCGCTGGCTCCTCGTCTTCGTCCGCGGCGGCGCCACCGAGCCGTGGAAGGCCGCCTATCTGTCGGTCATGAGCGCCTCCCGGGTGCCCGTCTTCAAGCGGGAGCAGGGGTACGCGGTGCCGGTCGCCGCCGGCTCGACCACGCCGGTGATCGCGCCGGGCGTCCTGGGCGAGCGGTACGTGTCGTTCCTCAAGGACGGGCAGCAGGGGCCGTTCACGCCCGGCACGCACACCACCGTGTGGCGGGAGCAGCGGAAGAAGGCGGCCGCTCGGACCGGGCTCGTCACGCAGTACGTCGACCAGGCCGAGAGCCGCGGCGACTTCGCCCCGCTCGCGTTCGCCACCGAGGACGGCGGCACGCTGGTCTTCTTCGCCACCCGCTACTACGAGCGGCAGACGGCGGCGGCGGGTTACCGGCCCAAGGTCGGCGCGGACGTCAAGGCGCTGATGACCGGCGAGGTCAAGAACACCGTCACCAAGCGGTGGGTGTCCAGCCAGACGGCTCTGCTCAAGCCCGCCGGCACGGAGCGGAACGCCGTCACGGTGCTGACCCGGCTCCAGGGCGTGACGGCGGCGGAAGGCTCGTAGGCGCAGGGCGCAGGGCGAGGGGGCGCAGGGCGCGGGGTTGAGGCGCGTACGGACAGGGCGGGTCGTGTACGGGCGTGCCGGCGGCGCGAGCCGCCGGGCTGTCGGGCGCGGTGCGGGCCCGGCGGGCAGGCACCGGGTCAGCGGGTCAGTGGGTCAGCGGCCAGGCGACCTCGGGGGCCGCGCCCTGGGCCTCCTGCTCGGCCGCGTGCCGGGCGCAGGCGTCGGTGAGGGACTCCAGCAGGTTCAGCGGGTCCGGCAGCGGGTGCTCGGGGCCGCGAACCCAGGTGAGCACCGGCTGGCTGTCCTCGTCGCCGGGCAGCCGGGACGGCGGGACCAGCACGTACGAGCCGCGGCAGTGCCAGCGCAGCCCCGGATGCTCGTCCATGGTCTCCGGATGGCAGTCCAGCTCGCACGGCCACCACTCGTCCTCGTCCTCGGGAGTACCCCGGGTGGCGGTGAAGAAGAGCATGCGGCCCTCGTCCGGCCGGTCGTCGGCGGCGTCGGAGACGACGACCGGACCGACCTCGACGCCCTCGGCGAGCAGCCGCTCCAGCGCGGCGCGGCCGGCCCGCAGGGGGACGTCGAGCACGTCGTGGACCATGCCGGTGGCGGTGATGAAGTTCGCCTCGGGCGAGCCCTGCGCCCAGCGCTCGATCTGCGCGCGGTCGGTGGTCGACTGGGTCTGCCAGGCGAAGGAGACGGGGTGGCGGCCGGGGGTGGGGCAGCCGATCCGCTCACAGGAACAGCGGTAGCCGACGGGGTGCGCGGCCGGGGCCAGCGGCAGTCCCGCCGCCGCGGCGGCCAGGAGCATCGTCTCGCGGTCACGCGCGCGGTCGTTCCCCGCCTCGGCGGCGTTCCGCCGGGGGCGCTTGCGCAGCCACTGCGCGAGTCTGCTCTCCGTGCCGCGGTTGCGGCCGATCCCGTCGCCCATCTATCCCCTCACACCTCAACGTCGCCATGCCCGCCCGTACGGATCCATGGTCCCACCATCCTGCGCCCCGGGTGAACGGAGCGGGGAACCGGGGCGGGGCGCGGACGGGGCGCGGACGGGGCGCGGACGTGCGCGGGCAGGTGTCCGAGGGCGGGCTCGGGACGTCGGGGCAGCGCGCCGGGGCCGGTCCCGGGGGCGGTCCCGGTCCGGCCTGGGGCCGCCCCCGGCGCCGTCTCAGCGCCGCGGGGCGAGACCGAGCAGGGCGTGATCGACGAGGGCGTCGGCGTAGTCGTGGGTGAGCGGCTGCGTACGGTGCAGCCAGCGGTGATGCAGCGGGCCGACGAAGAGTTCGACGGCGATACGGGGATCGACGGCCGGGTCCACGGCGCCCGTGGCCTGCGCGGCCTCGATCCGGCGGATGTAGGCCTGGAGCTGGGGTTCCAGCAGCCGGGCGGTGAACTCGGCGCCCAGGGTCGCGTCGAGGATCCCCTCGGCGGTCAGGGCGCGGGTGGCCCGCTCGAAGGCCGAGTCCGTCAGCTCGTCGACGGTGGCCCGCAGGACGGTCTTGAGATCGGCGGCCAGGTCCCCGGTGTCGGGGAAGTCGACGTCCGCCACGCCGCCCGCCTCCTCGGCCGTATGGGTGGCGAGGTCGAGAAACGCCTCCAGGAGGACGGCCGCCTTGGTGCCCGTGGGCCACCAGCGGTAGATCGTCTGCTTTCCGACACCCGCGCGGGCGGCGATGCCCTCGACGGTGGTCCGGGCGTAGCCGTTCTCGGCGACCAGGGCGAGGGCGGCGTCGTAGATGGCGCGGCGCGAGCGCTCGCTGCGGCGGGAGGCGTCGGGGGCGGCTTTGGTGTCGGGCATGGGGTCAACGTACCAGCGCCGAGACGCCTCGTCTCGCCGAACCGTGGCCGACGGCTCCCCCGCACCTCGCGCCCACACCCTTTGCCGGGCCCTTCCCGGGCCCCGCGCCGGTCCCGCGCCGGCCCCGCCTTCGCGTCCCTCGCCCTCGCTCCTTCCGTTCGCCATCCGTCTTCCGGCCCCTCGCGCGAACCACCCGAACGGCCCACTGCGTTCGCCGCCCGGAAAGCGGACCATGGGCTCAAACGATCAGCGCTCAGCGACCGTAGAGGAGCCCTCTTTGCGCCACACTCCGCGCGAGGCCTCGCCCCGCCGTTATCTGATGTGCCCACCCGCGCACTTCAAGGTGACGTACTCCATCAACCCCTGGATGGACCCCACGAAGCCGGTCGACGTCCCCCTCGCCATCGCGCAGTGGGAAGACCTCCGCGACCGCTACCTCGCGCTCGGCCACACCGTCGAGATCCTCGAACCGTCCCCGGGCCTGCCGGACATGGTCTTCGCCGCGAACGGCGCGACCGTGGTGGACGGCCGGGTGCTCGGCGCCAAGTTCGCCCATCCGGAGCGCTCCGGGGAGGCGTCGGCGCATCTGGACTGGTTCCGTGAGCACGGCTGGGCGGACCTGGACATCCGGCTGCCCGAGCATGTCAACGAGGGCGAGGGGGACTTCGCCGTCACCGCCTCGTGGGTCCTGGCGGGCCGGGGCTTCCGCTCCAGTCCGCTGGCGCGCGACGAGGCCCAGGAGTTCTTCGGCAGACCCGTGATCGGCCTGGAGCTGGTGGACCCGCGCTACTACCACCTGGACACGGCGCTGTGCGTGCTCGACGACGCGCGCGACGAGATCATGTACTTCCCCGAGGCGTTCTCGGCCGGCAGCCGGGCCGTCCTGGAGCGGCTGTTCCCGGACGCCCTGACCGTGACGGACGAGGACGCCGCCGTCCTCGGTCTGAACGCGGTCAGCGACGGGCGGCACGTGATCCTCCCGCAGGCGGCGGTGGGGCTGTACGCACCGCTGCGGGCGCGCGGGTTCGAGCCGATCGGGATGGATCTGGGCGAGCTGCTCAAGGGCGGCGGCAGCGTGAAGTGCTGCACGCAGGAGCTGCGCGTCTAGGAGCCCTGGCCCAGGGGGCGCAGGGCGACGCCCCCAGGGGAAGAAGGCCGGTGAGGACGCGTGGCCCGTCGGCCTTCCTCTTCCCTCTGCCCGCTCCCCTCTCGGCCGGTCCGGGGCACGGGCTCGCACGGAACACGGACCCGGCCGGCCTGGACCACGCGGGTAGGGTCCGCACCACACCGAACAGGAGGAGTCCTCGCATGAAGCACGCGATCGTGATCGCGCAGACGACCGTCGACGACGAGGACGGGGCGGCGGCCCTGGCGCGCGGTGCCGTCGAGAACAGGCTGGCGGCGTGCGCGCACATCGACCCGGCGCTCACGGCCGTCTACCGGTGGCAGGGGCGCGTCGAGAGCGCCCAGGAGTGGCGTGTCTCGTACAAGACGACCGAGGACCGGCTCCCCGAGCTGGAAGCGTGGGTGGGCGAGAACCACGCGTACGCCGTTCCCCAGTGGATCGTCCTGCCCGTGACGGGCGGGTCGGAGTCGTATCTGTCCTGGGTGGCCGAAGAGACCAGACCGAACTGACGCCGGCCCGTGCCGTCCTTGACCGTCCTCGCCGCCGGTCAGTCCTCGTCCGGCTCCGGCGGCCAGGCGTCGCCCCAGTCGATGTCCCGGGCCTGCTTGTACAGGGGGCCGTGCCGCTTGGTGACGGTCTCCCGGCCGAGGCCGTCGGGGCCGCACAGGTCCAGCAGGACCTGGCCCTTGCGGATCTGCGGCCTGCGGGTGATCCGGGCGGGGGCCGGGGTCACGGGGAACCGGGTGGCGGCGACGTACGCGTACTTCTCGTCCTCGTACGGCAGCGACCCGCCCTTGACCTTCCGGTGCAGCGAGGAACGGCTGACCCGGGCGGCGAAGTGGCACCAGTCCGTGCCCGGCACGATCGGGCAGGCGCCGCTGTGCGGACAGGGCGCGGCGACGGTGAACCCCGCCTCGACGAGGAGGGTGCGGGCGGCGATGATCCGCTCGTAGCCGTCGGGGGTGCCGGGCTCGACGATCACGACGGCGCGGGCCGCCCGGGCCGCCTCGGCGACGAGGGTGGCACGGTCGGCCTCGGTGAGCTCGTTGAGGACGTACGAGACGGTCACCAGGTCCGTGTCGTCGGCGAGCTTCAGCGACATGCCGATCCGCTCGCGCCGCCACTCGGCCTCGAACACGCCCCGGGCGAGTTCCGCACCGAGCTTCAGCGCCGGCTCGGCCCAGTCGAGGACGGTGGTGCGGGCGGCGCCCTCCCAGGTCTCCGCGACGGCCCAGCTCGCCGCGCCGGTGCCGCCGCCGAGGTCGATGTGGGTACGCGGGGCCCAGTCGGGCGCGGCGTCGGCGAGGGCGCCGAGCGCGGCCCGTACCGCCTCGAAAGTGGCGGGCATCCGGTACGCGGCGTAGGCGGCGACGTCGGACCGGTCGCGCAGCACGGGCACGTCGGTCGGGGTGGTGCCCCGGTAGTTGGCGATCAGCCGGTCGACGGCCTGCGCGGCCTGCCGGGGCGGCAGGCCGTCGAGGACGGCGGCGAGCGCGGCGCGCAGGGTGTCGGCGGTGGGGGCGGAGACGTTCACCGCAACAGTCTAGGCGGGACCGTCCTCGCCACCTCCTGCGCGGCGGACCGGCCACTACGTGCCGGGGGCGCCGGCCGGTCCGCCGCCGGGGGTGGGTCCGGGGCCGGGGGTGGGTCCGGGGCCGGGGGTGGGTCCCGGGCCGGGGCCTGATCCCGGGCCCGGCGGGGTGAGCGGGCCGGGGTGGCCCGGGTCGGCGGCGCGGACGGCGCGCCAGGCGGCCATGGAGCGGTCCCACTGGTCGCCGGTCAGCTCGGTGAGGGAGGCGGGGAAGAGACCGTCCTCCTCCTTGGCGATGTGCTCGTGAAGTTCGCCCACGGCGCGGACGAAGGCGGACCGCTGCTCGGCGGTGTCCAGGTCGAGGGAGGCGAGGAACACGGCGAGTTCGCGGTGTTCGCGGACGAGGTTGCCGATGTACCCCACGTACGCGGCGTACTCATCGTGCTTCCCCCATCACCATGAAAAGGCCCTGCTCCTCGCCCGCCCAGTGGGTGTGCAGCCGGGCGGCCATCTCCGCCACGAGGGTCCGGGCGCGGTCCCGTTCCCCGGCGCCGAGGGCCCGGACGGCGTCCCCGGCGAGGTCGGTGACCGCCTCGTGCTCGGCGATGAACTCCTTGATCAGGGGGATCTCACGGCAGCCGCAGTAGTGGCACATGCCGTCGATCGTCACACCGCGCGGCCCGGCCCGCCGTGGCGGCGCGCCCGGAGCGGGACCGGCTTCGGGACCGACTCCGGGGCCCGGGCCCGGAGCGGCGGACTCAGCGCGCGGCCTCCGAGCGGGACCACGGGCGGCACAGCAGCAGGAAGCAGCCGAGGGCGCCGAGCGCGCAGCAGACCTGGACGAGAGCCATGGGGACGGCGGTGCCCTCGCCCGCGATGCCGACCAGCGGGGAGGCGACGGCGCCGATGAGGAAGGAGGAGGTACCGAGCAGCGCGGAGGCGGACCCGGCTGCGTGCGGGGCGCGCATCAGGGCCTGGGCGTTGGTGTTGGGCATGACGAGACCCATCGAGGACATCAGGACGAACAGTCCAGCGGAGACCGGGACGAGCCCCGGGTCGCCGAACACGCCGCTGGTCATGACGAGCAGCGCGAGCGCGCCGCAGAGCATGACGGTGAGACCGATGCCCAGGACCTTGTCGAGGCTGACCCGGCCGACGAGCAGCTTGCCGTTGATCTGGCCGACGACGACCAGCCCGACCGAGTTGATCCCGAAGAGCAGGCTGAAGGTCTGCGGCGAGGCCCCGTAGATCTCCTGGATGACGAACGGCGACGCGGAGATGTACGCGAAGAGCACGGCGAAGGCGAGTCCGCCGGCCAGCGTGTAGCCGGCGAAGACACGGTCCGCGAACAGTCCGCGCATCGTGCGCAGGGCCTCGCCGATACCGCCCGTGTGACGGCGGCCCGGCGGCAGGGTCTCGTCGAGGAAGCGCCAGACGACGAAAGTGAGCAGCAGTCCGACGGCGGTGAGGACGTGGAAGACGCCCCGCCAGTCGGTGATCCGCAGGATCTGGCCGCCGATGAGCGGGGCGGCGATCGGCGCGGCGCCGGAGACGAGCATGAGAGTGGAGAAGAACCGGGCCATCTCCACGCCGTCGTACAGGTCACGGACGACGGCCCGGGCGATCACGATGCCGGCGGCGCCCGCGAGTCCCTGGAGCAGCCGGAAGGCGATAAGCAGTCCGACGGTGGGGGCGAACGCGCAGACGGCGGTGGCGAGGACGTACAGCACCATGCCGATGAGCAGCGGCCGGCGGCGGCCCCACTTGTCGCTCATGGGGCCGACGACGAGCTGGCCGGCGGCCATGCCGGCCAGACAGGCGGTCAGGGTGAGCTGGACGGTGGCGGCGGGGGCCCGCAGCATGTCGGTGACCTCCGGCAGGGCCGGGAGGTACATGTCCATGGAGAGCGGCGGGAGGGCGGTGAGCCCGCCCAGGACGAGAACCAGGAGGAGTCCGGCCCGCCGTGCGGCGGGGGTGGCGGGAGCCGTTCCGGCGGCGGTCGTTCCGGCGAGGCCCGGGGCCGTCGACTTCTTGGACGCGGGCCCCTCGGCCTCGGCCCTGTCGGCTATGCACCCCTTGCCCGTGGACCCGCCCATGGCCCCCTTGCCCGCGGACCCCTTGCCTATGGAGCCGTCGCTCCCCGGTGCGCGCTGTTCCACCGCTCCCCCGCCCGTCCGCTCATCCGCTCGTTTTGTTGAAACCTTCCCTATCGTAGGCATGCACCGGGAACGCCCGACCGGGCAGCGGGTTCGGGCGGACCTGCTTCGGACCGGCCCCCTTAGACCCGCTTCAGACCGGGCCGGCCCGCCTCGGTCACGAAGGACGCGACCGTGCTGACCGGCGCTCCCGGGGTGGACACGGCGGAAACCGCCCGGAAGTCGGCGCGGGCCTCGTGCTTCCCCAGCGCGACCGTCACATAGCCGCGCCGCCCGTGGGCGAAGCGAAGATGCGGGTTGGCTTGGGTGAAGGTGTCGGCGTTGGCGGGCCGGTCGGTCCCGTCGTGTCCGCTGCTGATGGAGGTGGCGACGATCTCGGAGCCGATGGTCCGGGAGGACGGGACGCGGAAGTCCTCCTTGATGTCGAGGGCGTAGGCGACGTGCACGTCCCCGGTGAGCACCAGCAGGTTGTCGATGCCGGTGGCCGCCACCCCGGCCAGGACCCGCTGCCGGGAGGCCGGGTAGCCGTCCCAGCAGTCCATGGAGAGCTTGAAGTCGGCGCCCGGCACGCTGCGCCGCTCGGAGAAGAGCACCTGCTGGGACACGACGTTCCACAGGGCCCGGGAGTCGCGCCAGCCGTTGATCAGCCAGCGTTCCTGGGTGGCGCCGGTCATGGTGCGCGCCGGGTTCTCGGACTCGGGCCCGGGCGTCTGCCACCCGTCCCCGTACGCCTGGTCGGAGCGGTACTGGCGCGTGTCGAGGATGTCGAACTGCGCGAGCGTCCCGAACCGGAGCCGCCGGTAGAGCTTCATGTCGGGGCCGCTGGGCCGCTGCGGCCGGCGCAGCGGCTGGTTCTCCCAGTACGCGCGGTAGGCGGCGGCGCGGCGGATCAGGAACGCGTCGGACGGGCCGTTGTCCTCGGGGACGTCGCCCGCGTAGTTGTTCTCGGTCTCGTGGTCGTCCCAGGTCATGGCGAAGGGATGCGCGGCGTGCGCGGCCATGAGGTCGGGGTCGCTCTTGTAGAGCGCGTACCGCAGCCGGTAGTCCTCCAGGCTGACGGTCTCCCGGTTGAAGACGTCCGGCAGTCTGCGGTCGGTGTAGTGGCGGTTGCCGCCGGTGGCGTTGACCGCGTACTCGTAGAGGTAGTCGCCGAGGTGGAACACGGCGTCGACGTCCTCGTCCGCGAGATGGCCGTAAGCCGTGTAGTAGCCGTCCTGGTACGCCTGGCAGGACACGGCGGCGATCTTGAGCCGGCTGTTCTGGGCCCCTGCCGAGGGCGCGGTGCGGGTGCGGCCCACGGGGCTGGTCCAGGAGCCGGCGAGGAAGCGGTAGAAGTAGTCGCAGCCGGAGGCCAGGCCCGTGACCTCGACGTGGACGGTGTGGTCGAACTCGGGGTGCGCGAGCGTGGTGCCGCGCCGTACGGACTTGGTGAAGCGCCGGTCCCGGGCGAGTTCCCAGCGCACCGGGACCCGGGTGCCGGACGGCAGGCCGCCGCCCGTCTCGTACGGGCGCGGGGCGAGCTTCGTCCACAGCAGCACGGAGCCGGGCAGCGGATCGCCGGAGGCCACCCCCAGCGTGAACGGGTTGTCGCGGATGCGGCGCGGGTCGAGTTCGGCGGCGGCGGCCGTACCGGTGGCCGGCAGGTTGACGGCGAAGGCCAGCGCGACGGCGGCACCGGTGGTCGTGAGAAAGCGGCGGCGCCCGAGGTCGCGGACGGCGCGGCGAAAGACGTCGGTGTGGGACTGATGGTCGGTCATGTTCCCCTCCCCTGACGGATGCTGTCCTTCCGATATTGCAGCCATGCATGGCGACCTCGTGTTGTTGGACGCGCTACTTCCACGTGTCGGGCTAATGAGTTCCCGGCGCGGGGCCGTCGGCTCCGCGCGCGGGCCGCGTCGCAGGCGGGGGAAGGGGTGGGGCTCGCGGGGCGGTCGGGGCATCGCCGACGACCTCGTTCTCCGCACCCGCACCACGCCTCACTCGATCGTGTGGTCGACGCCTGTGGCGCGTTGACGGCGGGGCGTCGGCGGAGTGTCGGCGAGGTGTCGGCGACGCCGTGGATCGCCACCCGGCGGGTGCGGGTGACGGCGGCGGGCCGGCAGGCTTCCTCCATGACCGATCCCCACCCGACGGACACGAGCCGTACGACCGACGTGACCGACGCAGCCGACGCGACCGATGCGGCCGATGCGGCCGATGCGAGGAAACCGACGGACCTGGACACCTGGGACACCGTCGCGGGCCTGCACGCCTGGCTGACGGCTCATCAGGCCCTGCCGCCGGGGCAGGAGGTCCTGCTGCGCGTCCTGAAGCTGTCCGAGGAGGTCGGCGAGACGGCGCAGGCGGTGATCGGCGCGACCGGCCAGAACCCGCGCAAGGGCCACAGTCACACCTGGGAGGACGTCGAGGCCGAACTCTGCGACGTCGTCATCACGGCGATGGTCGCGCTGCGCACCCTCACCCCGGACGCCCGGGAGGTCTTCGCCCGCCACCTGCGCCGGGTCGCGGCGCGTTCGCTGCACTCAACAGGCGCGAATTCCGCCGGAGAGTACCGTTGAAAAGGGGCTTCCGCACTCCGGAGCGAGCTGCTCACCGAATGACCGGGAGGAGCGATGGACACACAACTCGGCTTCGCAGATCACGCGGGCACCGGCCCATTCTGGATCAATCTACAGAATGGCGGCATCGAGCCAGGTTCTCGTGTCACAGCCTCGATTTGCGAGCTCGACGCCAACGGCAATCCCAAGACCGGCGATGCCATCATGAGCATCCAGAACGTGGTCCCGCTGAACGGCCAAGTCGCCTTCCATGTTGCGATCATGCGGGACGCGGTGAATCCCTGGCCGGGCAATCTCCCCTTCAGGGTCAGCTTCGCGTTCGTCACGTGAGAAAGCAGCCGTCAGGACGTCCGGTCGGCACCAAAAGGCCGCCGCCGAGGTCGGTCACGGAGTTTTCCAGTAATGGCGACACTCCACACCCCCTCGCGGGGGTGTGAATGGTTGAGCGACAGACGAGCTGGGCTATACGCCGGGTTTTGTACCCCGGGACCTCGCGGTCGTCGGGGCGACGGCCATCCATCTAGGACCGACGTTGCCGCCGGCCTCGTGCGGTCTACCCGCGAACTCGGGCGGGCAGCCCTCGAACGTTCGCGCAGGGACACCGGAGTGTCCCCTTTTGACCTTGCTCCAGGTGGGGTTTACCTAGCCGCCTGAGTCACCTCAGGCGCTGGTGGTCTCTTACACCACCGTTTCACCCTTACCGAGGACCGAGGTCCCCGGCGGTCTGTTTTCTGTGGCACTGTCCCGCGGGTCACCCCGGGTGGCCGTTAGCCACCACCCTGCCCTGTGGAGCCCGGACGTTCCTCGGGAGGATCCGAAGATACCCACGCGGCCGTCCGCCCGGCTCGTCTGCCGTGCCGACCATGCTACCTGGCGCCACGGGCGCCCCTCACAGGAAGTCGGCGGTGACCAGGTCGAAGCCGAAGGGGTCGGGGAGGGTGAGGGGCTTGCCGAAGGGGACCGTCTGCCGCGCCCGGTAGTCGCCGTCCTCCGGTTCGGCGAACAGCGTCACCGTGGAGTCGTCCCGGTCCACCAGGAGGTAGAAGGGGATGCCGCCGCGGGCGTAGCAGCGGCGTTTGGTGTCGCGGTCCCGGTGCGCGCGGGTCGAGGTGACCTCCAGGACCATGGAGACCCCGTCGCACGGCATCCATGAGTCGGCGCCCCGGAAGAGCCGGCGTTCCCGGGGAGCGAAGGTGCCGTCCGGGATGACACGGTCTCTCGGGGCGCCGGGGACGTCCTTGAGAGTCAGCCCCTTGTTCGGCGCGTACTGCATCCTCGTACGGGATCGCTCGATCATCTGTTCAACGATCAGGCCGATGCAGTCCTCATGGTCCCCGTCCGGCGGCGGCGTCACGACGATCTCCCCTTCGATCAGCTCCGCCCTGAAGCCCTCTGGCGTCTCCAGCGCCAGAAAGCCCTCCAGCAGGACGTCTTCCTGCGTGAGTGGTTCGTGCGGCATGGCAGTCATGCCGTGATCATCGGACATCGTTCTACCGCCGTCCCTGGGATCGCCCCGCTTTGCCCCGATCGTGGCACACGGCCGGGAGGCGGCGGCCCCGGAACGCGCGCTTGACCTTGTCGCGGCGTCAACGTTTCTACTGGGGTCATGCGGATCGGCGAGATCGCCGCGCTCATCGGGGTGACCCCGCGAGCCGTGCGGCACTACCACCGGCTGGGGCTGCTGCCCGAGCCGGCGCGGCGGGCGAACGGATACCGGGAGTACGGGATACGGGACGCCGTCCTGCTCGCGCGGATACGGCGGCTGACGGAGCTGGGGCTCGGCCTCGACGAGGTCGGGGACGTGCTGGCGGGCGACGAGGGGCGGGAGCTGGTGGACGTACTGGAGGAGCTGGACGCCGACCTGGCCCGGCAGGAGCGGGTGGTCCGGGAATGGCGGGCGCGGCTCGCGGAACTGCTGGCCGAGGCCCGGGCGGGGCGGCTGCCGGCCAACGGGCCCGTGTCGCCGGAGCTGGCCGGATGGCTGGCGGAGCCGGGCGGTTTCGGGGCGGTCGCCGCCGGGTCGCCGACGGCCGCCTTGGACCGGGAGATGCTCACGCTGCTCGACACGGTCGTACCACACGGGGAGCGGGCCCGGATGGTGGAGCTACTGCGGGCCACCGCCGGCGACGCCGCCGCGCTCTACGCCCGCCTCGACGCGCTCGCCGACGCCGAGCCCGGTGATCCCCGGGTCGCCCGGGTGGCCGCCGCCCTCGCCGCCCTCGCCGCCCTCGTCCCCGACGAGTTCGCGGTGGGGGTGCCGGACGCCGGCCTCGCCGACGCGCTGTTCGCGGATCTCGCGCCGGCGCAGGCCGAGGCCGTTCTCGGGGGCCGGGGCGGAAGGGGTCATCCGCACGGGAGCGGCGATCCCAGCACCCTTGCCCGTACCGGGCCCACCCGCCTCGGCCTGAGGACTGAGGCCCGAGACCCGAGACCCGAGACCCGAGGCCCGAGCCGCCCCACGCGACCCTCCTCAAGCGCCCCGCCCACCCCACCCCTCACAGCGTGCTGTGCGCCGGGGGCGGTGACACCGGCGCCACGCGGTCCGGCGGCGGGGCGGTGCTCTTGCGGACGACGAGGCTGGTGGCCAGTTCCATACGGGTCACCGAGGGTTCGCCGGCCCGAAGCCGGAGCAACATCTGCACCGCTTCCTCGCCCATCTCGCGCAGGGGCTGGTGGACGGTGGTGAGCCCCGGGCTCGACCAGCGGGCGATCATCACATCGTCGTACCCGACAACGGACAGATCCTCGGGCACCCGCAGCCCGCAGACCCGGGCCGCCTCCATCACGCCGAGCGCCTGGAGGTCGCTCCCGGCGAAGATCGCGGTGGGCCGGTCGGGCAGCCGGAGGAGTTCCATCGCCCGCGCGTAGCCGCCCTCGACATGGAAGTCGCCGAACCGTACGAGGGACGTGTCGTGGTCGAGACCGGCCATGTTCATGGCCGAGCGATAGCCGTCCAGCCGGGCCAGGGAGCAGAGCACGTCCTCGGGGCCGGTGACGATCCCGATGCGCCGGTGGCCGAGGTCGATGAGGTGGCGGGTCGCGGCGACGCCGCCCGACCAGTTCGCGGATCCGACGGACGGGACGTCCGGCTCCGGGTCCCCCGCCGGGTCGATGATCACGAAGGGGATCGACCGCGCGCCGAGCTGCCGCTTGACGACATCGGGGAGCGAGGAGAAGACCAGGATCACGCCGATCGGACGGCGCTGGAGCACGCCTTCGATCCAGTCCGCCGCGGGGGCGTGGCGGGTGCCGCTCTCGGTCAGCACCACGCTCGCCTGGTGGGCCTTGGCCAGGTTCTCGACGCCCCGGATCAGCTCCATCGACCACACGCTGTCCAGCTCGTGGAAGACGAGTTCGATCAGCGGCGCCTCACGGGCGGCACGGGTGGTGCGGCGGTACGAGTGGGCCTCCAGGAGGCGCTCCACTCTGCCGCGCGTGGCCGGTGACACGTCCTGCCGGCCGTTGAGAACTTTCGAAACTGTCGAAAGCGACACCCCGGCCTGCTGCGCCACTTCCGCCAGCGTGATTCGCCGGTTCGCCTCGCCATCTCGCATCCGAGCAGCATAAAGCACCGCGCAACTCCCCTACATAGTCACGCTTTGATAACGCGTCACCGAAGGGTTGACCCACTCACCGGCCCGACCATAGCGTCCGGCCACATGAAATTTCGCTACCTGAGCCGAAACACTTTCGAAAGGTGAGGCGAGCGATGAAGCGTCATACACAGCTCCTGCGAACCGCGGTCGTGGGCGGGGCGTCCCTGGCCATGGCCCTGTCCCTGGCAGCCTGTGGCGGGTCCGGAACATCGGCCGGAAAGGGCCAGGACAAAATCCACATCCTGGTGTACGGCGACGCGACCAACAAGGTCGAGAAGCAGCTCGTCGAGACGTTCAACAAGACGTCCGATGTCAAGGCCGTCCTCGACACCATCCCCGGCGCCGACTACCAGACCAAGCTGCAGACCGTCATCAGCGGCAAGCAGGCGCCGGACGTGTTCTTCAACTGGGGCGGCGGCAGCATCAAGCCGTACGTCGACGCCGGGCTGCTGATGCCGCTCGACGACTTCATCGCCAAGGACGAACACCTGAAGTCCGACTTCCTCCCGTCGGTCTTCAACACCGCGGTCGTCGACGGCAAGGCCTACGGCATCCCCATGCGCGGCACCCAGCCCGTGCTGATGTTCCACAACAAGAAGGTCCTCGCGGACGCCGGCGTCTCCGAGCCGAAGACCTGGGACGAGCTGCTGACCGCCGTCAAGAAGCTCAAGGACAAGGGGATCACCCCGATCGCCCTCGGCGGCGGCGACAAGTGGCCCACCCAGATGTGGTTCCAGTACGTCTACGACCGGGTGGCCGGCCCCGAGCTGTTCGCGAAGGCCCAGGGCGGCGACAAGAGCGCCTGGGCGAGCGCCGACAGCAAGAAGGCGCTCGGCATGATCCGGCAGCTGGTCGACGCCGGCGCCTTCGGCACCAACTACGACTCGGTGAAGTTCACCGACGGCGGCTCCCCCGCCCTCCTCGCCACCGGCAAGGCGGGCTTCGAGCTCATGGGCTCCTGGGAGTACTCCACGCTGAAGGACGGCCACCCGGACTTCGTGAAGACGAACCTGGGCTACGGCACCTTCCCGAGCGTCAAGGGCGGCAAGGGCGACCCGGCCAACCTCGCCGGCAACACCAACAACTACTACTCGGTGCTGAAGTCGACCAAGCACCCCGAGGCCGTCGCCGCGTTCCTGAAGCTCATGTACTCGGACGACTTCGCCAAAGCTCAGCTGGCCATCGGCAACCTGCCCACCACCGTCAACACTCCCCGGTTCCTCGGTGACTCGGACAACCCCGAGTACTCGAAGTACCAGTACGACCTGGTGGCCAAGGCCCCCGGCTTCCAGCTCTCCTGGGACCAGGCGTACCCGCCCGCCGCGGCCACCACGATCTACCAGGCCGTCCAGCAGTTCTTCAACGGCAAGACGGACGCGGACGCCTTCATCGCCGCCATGCAGAGCCTGCCCGCGGCCTGACCTCCGAGGCGCCAGACATGACCCCTACCTCAGCCACCGCCGCGGACGGCACCCGGTCCGCGCGCCGCGCGGACCGTACGAGGAAGACCGCGAAGCCCGGCAAGACCGGGCACACCCCCGCCGGGACGGGCCGCCGCGCCCGCCCCGGCGGGGTGGGCCGCCCGGGCTTCGTCTGGGCGGTGCCCGCCGCCGTCTTCTTCGGCCTGTTCGCCCTCGTCCCCCTGCTCCTGGTCCTCGTCCTCTCCTTCACCCGCTGGAGCGGCCTCGGCGACCCGGAGTTCGCCGGCCTGGAGAACTGGGACAAGCTCCTCGCCGACCCCGTGATGATGGACAGCCTCTGGCTGAGTCTGCTGCTCACCGTCCTCGGCGTCGCCGTCCAGACCCCGATCAGCATCCTGCTCGGGGTCTGGGCCGCCGGGCACCAGCGCAACCGGGCCGTGCTGTCCGCGATCTACTTCGTCCCGCTCCTGCTGTCCATCACCGCGGTCTCCGTCCTGTGGCGGGCCGTGCTCGACCCGAACTTCGGCGTGCCCTCCCAGGCGAAGTGGCTGTTCGGCGACGGCAATCTGCTCGGTGTGCAGGCGGGCGCCATCGGCGTCCTCGTCTTCGTCAGCACCTGGCAGTTCACCCCGCTGCACACCCTGATCTACCAGGGCGCCGCCCGCGCCATCCCCCAGGTCCTCTACCAGGCCGCCCAGATCGACGGCGCCGGCACGGTCCGCCAGTTCTTCCACATCACCCTGCCGCAGCTGCGCAACAGCATCGTGACGTCGATGATCCTCATGGTGGTCGGCGGGCTCACGACCTTCGACACGATCCTGATCCTCACCCAGGGCGGCCCCGGCACCGACACCACGAACAGCGCCTACTACATGTACCAAAAGGGCTTCAAGGGCTTCGACTTCGGCGCCGCGTCCGCCATCGCCCTGCTCCTCATCCTGGTCGCGACGGCCGTCTCGCTGGTCATGGTCCGTCTGACGGGATACGACAAGATGCGCAGCACCATGGAGGGCGTGTGATGCGGTCCCGCCCCAACTACCTGGCCGGATTCGGCTCGTTGATCTGGCTGTTCGTGGTCGGCCTGCCGCTGTACGTGATGCTGGTCGCCACCTTCCAGACCCGTGCCGACTACGCCTCGAACGGCCCGCTCTCCTTCCCCGAGCGCTTCACACTCGACAACTACGTGAACGACCTGAGCGAGGGTTTCGCCCAGTACTTCCTGAACACGGTGCTCGTCACGGCCTCGGTCGTCGGCATCGTCGTCCTGCTCGTCCCGCCGCTCGCGTACGCCATCGTGCGAGGCGACGGCAAGGCCACCGGCCGGATCTTCCGGCTGTTCCTGCTGGGCCTCGCGATCCCGTCCCAGGCGGTGATCGTCCCCGTCTTCTACCTGATCGACCGGGCCGGCCTGTACGACAGCCTCATCGGTGTCGTGCTGCCCACCGCGGCCTTCGCGATGCCCGTCTGCGCCCTCATCCTGACCGGCGTCATGCGGGACATCTCCCCCGAGCTGTACGAGGCCATGACCCTCGACGGGGCCAGTCCCTGGCGGATCTTCCGCCAGCTGGTCCTGCCGCTGTCCAAGAGCGGTCTGTCCACCATCGTGGTGTTCTCCTCGCTCCAGGCGTGGAACGGCTTCCTGTTCCCGCTCGTCCTCACGCAGTCCTCGGAGAACAAGGTCATCACCATGGGCCTGTACGACTTCCAGACGGAACACGGCGTCGACATGCCCGCACTGCTCGCCGCCGTCGTCCTGTCCATGCTCCCCGTCCTGCTCGTCTACCTGTTCGCCCGACGCGCCCTGGTCCAGGGCCTGATGGGAGTCGGAGGGAAATGACCGACGACACGGCCTCCCGGCCGCAGCCCCGAGTCCCGCACCAATCACCGTCCGCCGACGGGCCGTTGCCCGCCTGGCGCGACCGCACGCTGAGCGCGGCCGCCCGCGCCGAGGCTCTGATCGGCGAGATGACGCTGGAGGAGAAGACCGCCCAGCTCGTCGGCGTCTGGGTGGGCGCCTCCGCCGAGGGCGCCGAAGTCGCCCCGCACCAGCACGACATGGAGGAGGCGGTCGACCTCGACGCGCTGCTGCCGAACGGGCTCGGCCAGCTCACCCGCTCCTTCGGCACGCTCCCCGTCGACCCCGCCCTCGGCGCCCTGTCCCTGATGCGGACGCAGGCGCGGATCGCCGCCGCCAACCGGTTCGGCATCCCGGCGGTCGCTCACGAGGAGTGTCTCGCGGGCTTCGCCGCCTGGGGCGCCACCGCGTATCCCGTCCCGCTGTCCTGGGGCGCCACCTTCGACCCCGCCCTGATCCGGGAGATGGCCGAGGCCATCGGCCGCGACATGCGCGCGGTCGGCGTGCACCAGGGTCTCGCGCCCGTCCTCGACGTCGTCCGTGACGCGCGCTGGGGGCGGGTCGAGGAGACCATCGGCGAGGACCCGTATCTCGTCGGCACGATCGCCACCGCGTACGTACGCGGTCTGGAGTCGGCCGGCGTCGTCGCCACGCTCAAGCACTTCGCCGGGTACTCCGCCTCCCGGGCGGGCCGCAACCTCGCCCCGGTCGGCATGGGCACCCGGGAGCGCGCGGACGTGATCCTGCCGCCGTTCGAGATGGCGGTGCGGGAGAGCGGGGTGCGGTCGGTGATGCACGCGTACACCGACACCGACGGCGTCCCCTCGGCCGCCGACGAGGAGTTGCTCACCGGGCTGCTCCGGGACACCTGGGGCTTCGACGGCACGGTGGTGGCCGACTACTTCGGCATCGCGTTCCTGCGGATCCTGCACGGTGTGGCCGGCACGGACGCCGAGGCCGCGGGCCTCGCGCTGGCCGCCGGCGTCGACGTGGAACTGCCCACCGTGAAGACCTTCGGCCCCCCGCTGCTCGAAGCGATCCGGGACGGCCGCGTATCCGAAGAGCTGGTGGACCGCGCGCTCCGGCGAGTCCTCGCGCAGAAGGCCGAACTGGGTCTGCTCGACCCCGACTGGAGTCCCGTTCCGGCCGCACTGCGGGGCGTCGACACGGAGGCCGGACCCGACGCCCTGCGGGGCACGGTCGACCTGGACCCGGCCGCCAACCGGGAGCTGGCCGGACGGGTCGCCGAACGGGCGATCGTCCTCCTGCGCAACGACGGCGTCCTGCCCCTGGACGGCGGATCCGGCACCGATTCGGGGGCCGAGAGCGGGGCCGGGGCCGTGCGGCGGATCGCTTTGATCGGCCCCACCGCCGAGGCGCCCACGGCCGTCCTCGGCTGCTACTCCTTCCCTGTCCATGTCGGCGGGCAGCACCCGGACATGCCGCTCGGCATCGAACTGCCCACCCTCGCCGAGGCGTTGCGGAAGGAGTTCCCGGCCGTCGAGATCGTCGTCGCACCGGGCACCGGAATCGACGACGACAGCACCGAGGGCTTCGCCGAGGCCGTCGCGCTGGCCCGGGGCGCGGATCTGGTGATCGCCGCCCTCGGCGACCGCGCCGGGCTCTTCGGGCGCGGCACCAGCGGCGAGGGATGCGACGCCGAGTCCCTCGAACTGCCCGGCGCGCAGGGCCGGTTGCTGGACGAGCTGCTGGACAGCGGTACGCCGGTGGTGACGGTCCTGCTGGCCGGCCGGCCGTACACCCTCGGGCGCGCGGCCGAGGAGTCCGCGGCCGTCGTGCAGTCGTTCTTCCCGGGCGAGTCGGGCACGGCCGCGCTGGCCGCCGTCCTCAGCGGGCGGACCGCGCCGAGCGGCCGGCTGCCGGTGAGCGTGCCGCGCCGCGGGGGCGCCCAGCCGTCCACGTATCTGGCCGCGCGACTGGGCCACGCGGCGGAGGTCTCCAGCATCGACCCGTCCCCGGCGTTCGGTTTCGGGCACGGTCTGACGTACACCACCTTCGCGTGGAGCGACCTCACGGTCGAGAACGCCGAGGCGCCCACGGACGGCGCGTTCCGGCTCGCCCTCACGGTCGCCAACACGGGCGAGCGGACCGGCACGGAGGTCGTCCAGCTGTATCTGCACGACCCGGTGGCCTCCGTGGTCCAGCCCGTGCGGCGGCTCGTCGCGTACGCGCGGCTCGATGGCCTGGAGCCCGGGGAGAGCCGGCGGGTCCGGATGACCGTCCCGGCGGATCTCTCCTCGTTCACCGGTCGGTCGGGGCGGCGGATCGTGGAGCCGGGCGAGCTGGAACTGCGCTTCGGCGCCTCCAGCACGGACGCGCGGCTGACCGCCCGGGTGACCCTCACCGGTCCGGTGCGGGAGCTGGACCACCGGCGGCGGCTGCACGCGGACGTCGAGATCGGCTGACGACCCGCTCGGGCCTTCCGCCCGGAACACCGGTCGGCTCCGCCGCCCGTACCCAGGTGGGTACGGGCGGCGGAGCCGTTGTTCGTACGGTCTTGATGGCTGTCCGACCCTGATCCGCCGGACAGCCCCGAGGCGGCCGACCGATCAGCCGGTCAGCCGGTCGGCCAGGTCAGGAGGCGGCACACGAGACGGTGGGCCAGGTCTGGTTGCCGTTGTGCTGGATGGTCATGCCCCAGTTGTTGCCGCTGCCGTTGGGTTTGGCCACCAGGGTCTGACTGGTCGGGTACGAGGCGGTGATGTTCCAGGTGGACAGGACCTTCGCCGGGGACGGCACGTTGACCGTGACGGTCCAGTTGCTGGAACCGCTCACCGCGACGTTCAGGTTGTAGCGGTCGCTCCACGAATCCCCGGCCGACAGGGTCGCCGAACAGCTCGTACCACCGCCGCCACCGCCGCCGTTGCCACCGCCGCTGTCGGTGCCGCCCACGGTGATGTTGGAGCTGCCGCTGCTCTGGTAGCCCTCGGTCGCCATGATCATGTAGTTCATCGTGCCGAGATTCATCCCGGCGTTGGCCCAGGCGTCGAAGTGGTTGCCGGTGGTGATGGTGCCGCCGGTCCGCTTCGACTGGCGCACGCTCCAGTACTGGTCGAAGGTCTTGTTGCCCTCGATCGAGGGGGCGTTGTAGCGGGTCGTCTTGTAGATGTCGTACGTCCCGCCGTCCGAGGTGACCGTGCCCTTGAACGTACCGGTGGGCCGGTAGGAGCCCCAGTTGTCGACGATGTAGTACTCGACGAGCGGGTTGGTGGACCAGCCGTAGAGCGCCAGATAGGCGTTGCCGGAGGTGTTGAAGGTGCCCGAGTAGGTCACCGCCTTGCGGCCACCGGTGGACCAACCCTTGCCGGACACGAAGTTGTTGGTGTTGCTCCACTGGGTGCTGTACTGACCGCCGCTGCCCATGTCCATGGACACGGAGCCCTGGGTGTCGGTCCAGAAGGAGTAGTAGTAGCCGTTGTTGGTGCCGGTCTGGTTGGTGTTGACGATGGTGCCCGCAAGGGCGGTCGCGGGCACCAGGAGCGCTGTCAGGAGCGCGAGGACGGCGATGCAGGCGGCTCGGACGAGCGCGCCGAATCCGTCGGTTCCGGTTCGTTGCATGGCGGTGCTTCCTCCTCGTACACGGGGTGAAGGTCATCCGGATGCTGTGGCGGGATCCGCCAGCCAGGAATATGCGACCCTGCTCACTCGATGTCAATACTTTCGACAACAGCCCCGAAACTTTCGAATCGAGGAAATTGACCCTTCGGCGCCAATTCCCCAGCTCACCTACCCCACCTGCATTTTCCTGCCGAATAGCAGGCTGCCGAAGATCCGACTCCACTCGACCAAGTCGCCGAAACTTTTCGAATGGCCGATGGTGCGGCACCCCCTAGGCTTGAGCCTCCGTATACGTGAAGGAGAACCACCGTGCTCGTCCTGTTGCCGCCCTCCGAAGGAAAGGCCGCCTCGGGGGACGGGGCGCCGCTCAAGCTGGAGTCGCTGGCGCTGCCCGGTCTCACGCAGGCGCGGTCGGCGGTCCTGGACGAGCTGGTGGAGCTGTGCGTCGCCGACGAGGAGAACGCGCGCGCGGTGCTGGGCCTGAGCGAGGGGCTGCGCGGCGAGGTGGCGAAGAACGCCGGGCTGCGCACGGCAGGGGCGCGGCCCGCCGGGGAGATCTACACCGGGGTGCTGTACGACGCGCTCGGCCTGGCGACGCTCGACGCGGCGGCCCGGGAGCGGGCGGGCCGTTCGCTGCTCGTGTTCTCCGGACTGTGGGGCGCGGTGCGGGTGACCGACCACATCCCGTCGTACCGCTGCTCGATGGGTGTGAAGCTGCCGGAACTCGGCGCGCTGGGCGCGCACTGGCGCGGCGCGATGGCCTCCGTCCTGCCGGAGGCGGCGGGCGACGGCATGGTCCTGGATCTGCGCTCGTCGGCGTACGCGACAGCGTGGAAGCCGAAGGGCGAGGTCGCGGCGCGCACGGCGACCGTACGGGTGCTGCACGCGCCGACGCGGAAGGTCGTCAGCCACTTCAACAAGGCGACGAAGGGCCGCGTCGTCCGGGCGCTCCTGGAGTCGGGCGCGGAGCCGGCCGGGCCCGCGGAGCTGACCGAGGCGCTGCGGGACCTGGGATACGTCGTGGAGGAGACCGGCAAGGCCGGGGCCCTGGACGTCCTGGTGGACGAGATCCACTGAGACCCTCGCCGGGCGTTGCGCTGTGCGCAACGCCCGTACCCCTGGCCCGCGAGGCGGCGGCCCTGCGCGGCGCCGCCGCCGTCAGGTGAACGCGACGGCGGTGTGGTCGACGACCGGCCGGAAGCCGAGCCGCTGGTAGAGGGCGTTGCTCGTCGGGTTCGCACGGTCGGTGAAGAGCACCACATGCGCGGCGCCCGCGTCGAGCGCGGCCCGGCTCGCCGCGCCGGTCACCCCGCCCGCGTACCCCCGGCCCCGGTGGGCGGGCGGCGTGTAGACGAGCGAGACCCGCGCCTGACCGGCCACCACCGGGGACACGCTCGCCATCGCGACGGGCTCGCCGGCCACCTCCCACAGCCACAGCCGGCCGGCCGCGACCCGGCCCTCGACGGCGGCCGTGTAGTCGGCGTCCGGGTCCTCCCCGATGACCCGCGCGAACTCCCGCGTCCACCCGACGGCCGACGGCACATCGGCGGGCTTCGCGAGCCGCACGGCACCCACCGGGGCGGGCTCCGGCGGTGCGAGCTCCCCGAGGCGGAACAGCCGCACCCCCCGCTCCGCCGCCCACGCCCGCCCGGTGGCCTCGGCGGTGCCGGCCTCCCCCCGTACCGCCGCGACCTCGCCCACCCCGGGCAGCACCTCGGCCAGCGCCCGCGCCGCCTCGTCCCCCGTCATCCCGAGCTGCACCACCCGCCCCGGCAGGACCACCACGACCCCGGCCACGCGCCCGTCGACGGGATCGCGCCACCAGCCGCGCGGGCCGGTGATCTGCCCGGGGGTGTCGATGAGGGTGAGGAGCGCGGTGTTCCGTACGGGATCGGAGGAGAGGTGGGGGTGGACGGTACGCCGGAAGGCGGTGTGATCGTCGGTGAAGTGCCAGCTCATCCGCTGATGCTGAGCCGGACCACCCCGGAACGCCAGCTGTTTTAAAGAATCCCCATCATCACCCCCACCCACCCCTCCCCACCCACGCGCCGCACCCGTCTCCTCCCCCTCCACTCAAGCGGGAGGGGTGCGGGGCGGTGCGCCACGACGCGGACGGGAGCGGGGGCCGGGAAGGGGGTCGTGTTCGAAACGTAAAGCGTGATTTGTGGCGCGGAACCAGCAACGCCTCACGCACAAGTCAGGCGACCGCGCCGTAAATCATGCAGTGCAGAACACGACCCCCGGACCGGCCCCCGCGCACCCACCACGAACCCCAGCGCACCACCCCGCAACCCCGAACGCGCCCCCACGCCCCGCCCCGCCCGCCCGCACAGCGCAGCGTCACCCGCACCACCACCCGCACAGCAGCGCGCAGCGCCCCGCGCTAACGCAAGTGCGACGTGTCGTTCAGCAGCCGCACCGACGCGTTGCCGTCCGCGTAGTACGCCACGGCCGAGATCGACGCCGCGGAGAGTTCCATCCGGAACAGGGACTCGGGCGGTGCTCCGAGGGCGAGTCGGATCAGGGTCTTGATGGGGGTCACGTGGGTGACGAGCAGGACCGTGCGGCCCGCGTACGCGGCGGTGAGCCGGTCGCGGGTGGTGGCGACGCGGCGAGCGACGGTGGCGAAGCTTTCGCCGCCGCCGGTGGGCGCGGCTTTCGGGGAGGCGAGCCAGGCGTCGAGGTCGTCGGGGTGGCGTTCGCGGACTTCGGCGAAGGTGAGGCCTTCCCAGGCGCCGAAGTCGGTTTCGCGGAGTCCGTGGTCGACGTGGACGTCGAGGCCGAGGCGGGTGGCGACGGCCTGGGCGGTCTGGAGGCAGCGGGTCAGCGGGGAGCTGACGATGGCCTGGATGGTGCCGCGTGCGGCGAGTGCGGTGGCCACGGCTTCCGCTTGGCGGAGTCCGGCGGGCGAGAGTTCGGGGTCGGCGCCGCCGCTCCCGGAGAACCGCTTCTCGGGGGTGAGCGCGGTTTCGCCGTGGCGCAGCAGGACGAAGGTGGCGGGCGCGCCCATGTCGGGACCGGCCCAGCCCCGGGCACCGGAGGCCCCGGCGGCGGGAGCGGGCTCGGAGGTGAGGGGGGTGCTCTCGGGATGGGCGGCCTCGGCTTCGAAGTCGCCCGCGGCCGTCTCACGGTCCCTGGTGGCCGCGGTGGCGAGGGAGGCGCGGGCCTGCGCGGCGAGGGCTTCGTCGGGCGGGAACAGCCCGTCATCGGCGGGGCCGGCAGGGCCGGTGGAGCGGGCGGTGGACGACCCCGCGCCCGCACGAGACGAGCCCGCACCCGACAAGCCCGCACCCGACGAGCCGGCGCCAGGCGCCCCCGCACCCGCCAGCGCCGCGCGCGCCTTCGCCGCGCCGGCGGTCGCGTCGCCCGCGGCCTTGCGGGCCGCGGCCAGGTCGGCGGTGTGGTCGATGGCGGCGCTCGACCCGGCGGGGCTCCACTGCTCGCCGCGCCGGCCCGCGTCCATCGCCTCGTTGGCGAGCCGGTCGGCGTGCTTGTTGCGCTCGCGCGGGATCCACTCGTAGCGGACCCGGCCGGGCGGGTAGATCCGCGCGGCCTCGGCGGCGAGCGGCTTCATGTCGGGGTGCTTGATCTTCCAGCGCCCCGACATCTGCTCGACGACCAGCTTGGAGTCCATGCGGACGTGGACGTCGGCGTCGGGGAACAGGTCGATCGCGGCCCGCAGCCCGGCGACGAGGCCCTTGTACTCGGCCACGTTGTTGGTCGCGACGCCGATGAACTCGGCGCGCTCCGCGAGCGTCTCGCCCGTCGCCGGGTCGAGGACGACGGCGCCGTATCCGGCGGGTCCCGGGTTGCCCCGGGAGCCACCGTCGGCCTCCACGATCAGCTCGCGTGGCGTGGTCATCGCAGGCAGTCCCCGTATTCTCCGAGCCGGGCGGGCCGGACTACAGGCCGGACTCGGAGGTGCGGACGAGGATCCGGCCGCAGTTCTCGCAGCGGACGACCTCGTTGGTCGCGGCGGACCGGACCTCGTTGAGCTCGGCGATGTTGAACTCGATGTGGCAGCCCTCGCAGCGGCGCTGGTAGAGCCGGGCCGCGCCGACGCCGCCCTGCTGGGCGCGCAGCTTCTCGTAGAGCTTCATCAGGTCGGCCGGGACGGAACCGGCGACGAGCTCGCGCTCCTTGGTGACGGAGGCGGCGTCGGCGTCGAGCGCGCCCAGGGCGGCGTCGCGGCGCGCGGTGGCGTCGTCGGCCTTGGCCTGGACGGCGGAGACCCGGTCGGTCAGCTCGGCGACCCGCTCCTGGGCGGACTCGCGGCGCTCCATGACCTCCAGGACGATCTCCTCCAGGTCGCCCTGGCGGCGGGCGAGAGAGGCGATCTCGCGCTGAAGGCTCTCCAGGTCCTTCGGGGAGGAGACGGCACCGGAGTCGAGGCGCTGCTGGTCGCGGGCGGCGCGCTGGCGCACCTGGTCGACGTCCTGCTCGGCCTTGGTCTGCTCGCGGGCGCAGTCGCTGTCCTCGGTCTGCGCGGCGACGAGCAGGTCGCGCAGCTGGGTGAGGTCCTTGTTCATCGACTCGATCTCGGCGTGCTCGGGCAGCGACTTGCGCTTGTGCGCGAGCTGCTGGAGGCGCACGTCCAGGGCCTGGACGTCGAGGAGTCGGATCTGGTCGGCGGGCGCGGCGTTCAGTTGGGGGCTCCAGAAGAAGTGTGGTGGGAGGACCAGGGGTCGGTGACCGTCTTCGAGACGTGGACGCGCAGGTCCCAGCCGTGACGGTCGGAGATCGTGTCGAGCTGGGCGGCGGCCTGCTCGCACCAGGGCCATTCGGTGGCCCAGTGGGCGGCGTCGACGAGCCCGAGGGGGGAGTGCTGGGTGGCCTCGGAGACGGGGTGGTGGCGCAGGTCGGCGGTGAGGAACGCGTCCACACCGGCGGCCCGCACGGCGTCGAAGAGGCTGTCGCCGGAGCCGCCGCTGACGGCGACCCGGCGCAGGGTCATGCCGGGGTCGCCGGCCACCCGGATGCCCTGCGCGGTGGCGGGCAGCCGCTTGGCGGCGCGGGCGGCGAACTCGGCGAGGGTCTCGGGCTGGTCCAGTTCGCAGATCCGGCCGAGGTTGTTCTCGGGGACGAGCGGACCGGTGACGCGCAGGTCGAGCGCGCCGGCCAGGGCGTCGGAGACGCCGGGGTCGGCGGTGTCGGCGTTGGTGTGCGCCACGTGCAGGGCGATGTCGTGCTTGATCAGCGTGTGCACGACGCGGCCCTTGAAGTGGGAGGCGGCGACGGTCGTCGTCCCCCGCAGATAGAGCGGGTGGTGGGTGACGAGGAGGTCGGCGCCGAGCCGGATCGCCTCGTCGGCGATCTCCTGAACGGGGTCGACGGCGAACAGGACACGGCGGACCTCGGCGTCGGGGTCGCCGCAGACAGTGCCGACGGCATCCCACTGCTCGGCCCGCTCGGGCGGCCAGAGGGCGTCGAGCGCGGCGATGACTTCAGACAGACGGGGCACGGAGGAAAGGCTACCTGCCCGCCGCGCTCCGCCGTCCTGGCCTGTGGACAAGTGGGCGGGGCGCCGCGCTCCGGCCTGGGGACGACACACCCGCCGGGGGCCGCGTACGAGGCTCGTACACCGTACGCCTCGCGCTGTACGGCGTACGCCGCGACCCGTACGACGTAGGGCGCGCCCCCTACGTCGTACGACAGCGCCCGGGACCGTACCCCCGCTCGCTACTTCTTGACCAGGTCCGCCCGCAGGTCGTCGAGGACGGAGAACGCCGCCGTGACACCGAGGCCCAGGTACCAGGTCTCGTCCGGGACGTCCTTGGCCTGGCCGGCCTTGACCGCCTTGAGGTTCTTCCAGAGCGGGTTGGCCTGGGCGGTGTCGCGCTTGGTCGCCTTGGCGTCGCCGTACACGCCGGTGAAGATCCAGTCGCCGTCGGCCTCGTCGATCTTCTCCGGGCTGACCTCGACCGCCAGATCGTCCACCTGCTGGTTGGCCGGCCGGGGCAGGCCGGCGTCCTGGAGGATGGTGCCGATGAAGGACGCCTTCGCGTAGAGGCGGATCTTGCCCGGGAGGTAGCGGACCATCGAGATGGTCGGCTTGTTCGGGCCGATGTCCTCGCCGAGCTCACGCGCCTTGGTCTCGTACGAGGAGAGCAGGGACTTCGCCTGGGCGGTCTTGTCGAGGGCGGCGGCGTTGAGCAGGTAGTTCTCCTTCCAGGTGAAGCCCGGACGGATGGAGAACACGGTCGGCGCGATCTTCGACAGCGCCTCGTACTTGTCGGCGGCTCGCAACTGGCTGCCGAGGATGAGGTCGGGCTGGAGGTTGGCGATGGCCTCCAGGTTGAGGTTGTTGATGGTGCCGACGGACTTCGGGGTGCCGGCGTCCTTCTTCAGGTAGCCCGGGATGCCCTCGTCGCCTTCGGAGGGGGCGTAGCCAACGGGCTTGACGCCGAGGGAGACGACGTTGTCGAGTTCGCCGACGTCGAGGACGACGACCCGCTTGGGCGCGGCCGGGATCTCGGTGCTGCCGAGGGCGTGGGTGACGGTCCGCGGGAACTGGCCGGCCTTGGCGCCTGTCCCCATGGCGGCCGTCTTGGCGGCGGCGTCGCCGAAGTCCTTGCCGCCGACGGCGACGTCCTTCTTCTTGTCGCTCTCGCCGCTCTTCCCCGCGCCGGCGCCCTGGGCGCCGTCACCGCCTCCGCCACAGGCCGCGAGGGTGAGCGCGGCGGCGAGAGCGAGGGCGGCGGCAGCGGTGCCGCGACGGCGGAGGGACATGACGGGTCTCCTGTCACGTGCGGGCGGAAAGACGGAGGGCGGGAGGGACGGGCCCGAGGGGCCGAAACGGCTGAAATGACCGACTCGGCTTGCCCGGTACCATCGACGCCCCCTCACCGAGCCCGTCAACTCAACTTAGGTTCGCCTTACCTTACCCACCTCCCCTCGCGTCTGCACAACCCACCCGCATCCCTCAGCCGAATCCGCCCGCGGTCATCCTTTGAGGTGAAGTGGCCCGCCGCGTGTTGTTCGGCTGGAAGTGCGAAAACTAGCTTCGTGGGCCGGAGGTGACGACTCGATGACCACACCGACGGCGACGACAGCGACAGCGGCGACGGCAGCGATGCCGGTGAGGGCCGGGGTGACGGCGGCGCAGACAGCGGCGCAGACGGCGGCGGACCCGATGGCGGCCCGCACCGCCGGGCCGCCCGCGCGAGGGTTCGCGATCACCGCGAACGGCGCCTACGCGGCACGGCTCGGCGGCGCGGAGGGCTCCCTGTACGCGGAGCGGTGGACGCTGGACGGGCCCGAGCCGTACGCGGTCCCGCTGCCGCTCGCCCGGCCCGAGGCGCCGGGCACGCCCCTGCAGCCGCTCGCGGACGGCCGGGTGCTCGTGCAGCGCCGGGTGGACGGGAGGCGGTACACGTTCTCGCTGCTGTACCCGACCGGGCCGGGGACCGGCGAGCTGCCGCTCGGCGCGGTCGAGGTGCCCGCGCCGGGCGCCCTTGCCCTGCTGCCGCCGTCGCCGGACGGCGTCCGCGCGTACGCGACGCACACCGGCCCGGACACGACGACACTGTGGCTGGTGGCGGGCGGGACGTTCGGGCCCGAGCGGGTCGCCGAGCTCAGGGGCCGCTGTACGGGCGGGGTGTGGCTGGACCGTACGGGCCGGATGCTGGCGCTCGACCGACGCCTGGGCGACGGGCCGGTGAAGACGGTCACGGTCGATCTGGAGCGCGGCGGCGAGGTCACCCGGCTGCTGGAGATCACCCCGGAGAGCAATGACCGGCTGCTGCTCGCGGACGTCGACAGCGGACTGCTCGTCCTGCGCTCCGACGCGCCGTCACCGGGGCACGACCGGCTGGCCTGGGGGGTGCTCGGCAGCGCGCTGCCGGCGCGGTTCCCGGAGTGCCTGCGGCTCGACGACGCGGCCGTGACGCCGTTCGCGCTGAGGCCGGGGCAGGCGCTGCTCCCGGAGGAGTGCGGGGTCGCGCTGCGGATCGACGCGGCGGCGGGCAGCTGGGTCGGTCTGTGGCGGCCGAGCGAGCGGCGGTTGCGGCACGCGGCCGCCCCTCGGGGCTGGCTGGCCGGATCGGGCCTGTGGACGGCGGACGGAGTACTGCGTCTGCCGTACATGACGGACGACTCGCCCTGCGGCCTCGCCTCCCTGGCGGAGCCGGCCGCTCCTCCCGCGCCCCCGTCGGGACCCGGGGCCGGGGCGGGCGGGCAGCCGGGTGCCGGGCCGGACGGAGAAACGGTTCCGGAGCGTCGCGCGGGCGGGGAGCCGGGGACGACGACGGGCCCGGGAACGGGTCCCGGAGCGGGCCCCGGATCCGGTCCGTGGCGGGGACCCGGGCCGGGAACGGGGGTGGGGACCGGGGTGGGCGAAGCGAAGGTGTGCCGTCCGGTTCCACTCCGCGATGCGCCGCTGACGGACCGCGAACCCGCTGGCTAGACTCACGGGCCGCACCAGCAAGAGCGACGCATACGGGGTGAGTTCCACCATGAGCAACACGGACGCGCAGGAGCCGAACGGCTCGGGCAAGCACCGCGGCCCGGCCGCACCGATGGAGGACTCCTCGTCCTCCGGGAACGGCCGCCACCGGCGCGAACCCGAAACGCAGTAGAGGCACTGCCGACGGTCCTCGCGACCAACGGGGAAAGGGGCCCTGGGGCCGGTCGGACGACCGGCCCCAGGGCCTCTCCCGTGTCTCCGGTCGCGGTCGGCCGTGCGGCGGGCGGCCCCGGAAGTCCAGAGGTCCAAGGGCCCTCGAAGGCCAGGGGAACAGGGTTGTTTCCGGCCACCGCCCCGTCCTGTTCCCCGTCCGGGCCCGGTCGGCCCCTCACCCGGACCCGGGCGGCTCCGCGTCTGCCGCGGTCCGCCCTCGCCGGCCCCGGTCAGCCCCTCTTCAGGCTCAGGACCTCCGCCGCCCCGAAGGTCTCCCCCGCCGGCCGGGACGCGTAGTGCGGGGTGAGCAGGGCGTCCAGCTCCTCGTACGTGAACACGTCCTTGGCCGTGTCGAACTTGGCCGCCACCCGGGGCCGGTCGACGATCGCGACCATCCCACCGTGGACGACGAACAGCTGTCCGTTGACCCCGGCGGCGGCCGGTGCGGCGAGATAGCCGACGAGCGGCGCCACGTGCTCCGGGGCCAGCGGGTCCAGTGCGTCCTCGGACGCCGGTTCGGCGAACCCGGCGAAGACGTCCTCGGTCATCCGGGTGCGGGCCCGCGGGCAGATGGCGTTGACCGTCACGCCGTACCGGGCGAGGGCGAGGGCACTGGAGGTGGTCAGGCCGACGATGCCGCCCTTGGCGGCGGCGTAGTTGGGCTGTCCGGCCGAACCCGCGAGATACGCCTCGGAGGAGGTGTTGACGATCCGCCCGGAGACACCGTCCTCACCCGCCTTGGCGCGCTCGCGCCAGTGCGCGGCGGCGAAGCGCGTGGTGTTGAAGTGGCCCTTGAGGTGGACCCGAACGACCGAGTCCCACTCGTCCTCGCTCATCGAGAAGACCATCCGGTCGCGCAGGATGCCCGCGTTGTTGACCAGGACGTCCAGCTTGCCGAACTCGCGCACGGCCAGGCCGACCAGGGCGCGCGCGGTCTCGAAGTCGGCGACGTCGCCGAGGTGGGCGACGGCCCGGCCGCCCGCCGCGCGGATCTCGGCGGCGACCTCCTCGGCGGGCGCGGCGGACGCCTCGCCCGAGCCGTCGCGGCCGGGCTGACCGTAGTCGTTGACGACGACGGCCGCGCCGAGCCGGGCCAGTTCGAGCGCCTCGGCCCGGCCGAGGCCTCGGCCGGCGCCGGTGACGATCGCGCTCAGCCCCGCCAGCGGCCGGGACGCCGGGGGCGGGGACACAGTGGGCAGTGACATGGTTCGCGTCCTCTCCGGTGAAGCCTCGGAACCACTTCGGATCCGCTGCGGAACCACTCGGGCACCGGCGCGGGCCGCTGCGGGTATGGCAGGCGTTTCATGCGTTGCACGCGCTGCGAACAGGCGCTTGCGGGTCCGCGGTCGATCCCGCGGATATCAACGCGTGCGCTCTCGCTTCGGACACTGCGCGGGTCCGCCCGGGTGCCGGTCCGGATCGTGTGCGGTGCCGGTACGGCCGTGCCGGCCGCACCGGGCAGTCCCGGGCCGTACCGGATCGCCACCGCGCCGCCGGGTCAGATCTCGACGCAGGTGCGCAGCGCCACGCCCGTCCGCATCTGCTCCAGCGCGTCGTTGATCCCGCTGAGCGGCACCCGGTGGGTGATCATCGAGGCCAGGTCGATCCGGCCGGCCCGCCAGAGCGCGATGGTTCGTTCGTACGAGCGGATCACGTCGCCGCCGCCGTACATCGACGGCAGGATCCGCTTCTCGTCGAAGAACAGCTCGAACATGTTGAGCTGGAGGAAGTCGTCGAGGGCGCCCGCACCGACGACGCAGAGGGTGCCGCCGCGCCGGGTGGTCTCGTACGCGGTGCGCGCGGTGGCGGACTTGCCGACGACCTCGAAGACGTAGTCGAAACCCTCGCCGCCGGTGAGGCGCTGCCGGGCGTCGGCAAGACCGTCGGGGGCGACGGCCTCGGTGGCGCCGAAGCCGAGGGCGGCCTCGCGGCGCGACGCGACGGGGTCGACGGCGACGATCCGCGCCGCCCCCTGGAGCCGGGCCCCCTGGACGGCCGAGATACCGACGCCGCCGCAGCCGATGACCGCGACCGACGAACCGGCTTCCACCTTCGCGGTGTTGATCGCGGCGCCAAGTCCGGTGGTGACCCCGCAGCCGATGAGCGCGGCGATGTCGAAGGGCACGTCGTCGGGGATCGGCACGGCGCAGCGCGCGTCGACGACGACCTCCTCGGCGAACGTACCGGTACCGGCGAAGCCGAAGACGTCACCCACCCCGGTGGACGAACCAACGTCCGAACGCCGGAAGTTGGGGGTTCCGGCGTTCATGAATCCGGCGAGGCAGAGCTGGGTCTGCCCCCGCTTGCACGCGGGGCAGTTCCCGCACGCGGGCAGCCAGCACAGCACTACCCGCTGCCCGGCGGCGAGTCCGGTGACGCCGTCGCCGACCTCCAGGATCTCGCCGGCGCCCTCGTGCCCGGGGACGAAGGGCGCGGGCTGCGGCAGGACGCCGCTCATGGCGGAGACGTCGGAGTGGCACAGCCCGGTGGCCCGGATCCGGATCCGCACCTTCCCGGGGCCGAACCCCACCGCCTCGATGCCGTCGAGGACTTCGAGTTTGTCCTGTCCTATCTCGTGCAGTACGGCTGCGCGCATGGTGCGGCTCCCATCGGCCCGTGGCGGGCCCGAGACACTGGAGACGGCGAACGGCGAACGGCGAACGGCGAACGGCGAACGACGGATGGCGGACGGTGCGGGGCGGAGGGGTGGTCCGACCGCCGGGGTCAGGAGGGGTCGGCGATGGTCACGACGGTGTCGGCGAGCACGGGGGCGTCATCGCGTTCCACGGCGGTGACGGTCACCTGAACCCGGCCGCCGGCCGGGTCCGTAGCCGATTCCGTGCCCGTGCCCGTACCCGCCAGGCGCCACATCCGGATGCGGAGGGTCTCGCCGGGGAAGACGACGCCGGCGAAGCGGGTGCGGTAGCCGCGGACGCGGGTGACGTCGCCGCCGAGGAGGGTGTCGACGACGGCCTTGAGGGTCATGCCGTACGAGCAGAGCCCGTGCAGGATCGGCCGGTCGAAGCCCGCGAGCTTGGCGAACTCGGGGTCGGCGTGCAGCGGGTTCCAGTCGCCGGACAGCCGGTAGAGCAGGGCCTGCTCCTCGCGGATGGGCCGCTCCACGGTGGCGTCCGGCGCACGGCCCGGGACGTCGAGGCGTTCGGAGGGGCCTCGGTCACCGCCCCAGCCGCCCTCGCCGCGGACGAAGATCTGGGCGTCGCTGGTCCACAGCGGCCCGTCCTCGTCGGCGGCCTCGGAGCGCAGCACGAGGACGGCGGCCTTGCCCTTGTCGTAGACGGCGGCGACCCGGGAGGTGGTGACGGCCCGGCCGGCGACGGGCAGCGGGCGGTGCAGGGTGATCGACTGGCCGCCGTGCAGCACGGCGGCCAGGTCGATGTCGATACCCGGGGCGCCCAGTCCGCCGACGACGCCCATGCCCGCGCCCGCGACGGTGGCGAAGCTCGGCAGGACGTGGAGCCGGGATTCCAGGGTGTAGCGCAGCTCGTCGGGGTCGTTCGCGGGGACGCCCGCGCCGAGGCCGAGGTGGTAGAGCTGAACGTCCTTGTGATCCCAGGCGATTTCCGAGCGGCCGGGCTCGGCGGCGACGGCCTTGGCGGCGTCAATGGGCATCGGGTCGCTACTCCTTGTGGCGATGGGGACCTCGGCGCGGTCGTCCGCACCGTCGACCGCGCCGAGGCCGTGCGGGAGCCGGTCCTGACCGCGTTCCCGTTCTAGAACGCGTTCTAGGGCGGCGATCCCATGTATAGCGGAGGGAGTTGACGAGGGGAACCCTCCTGACGCCACGTCAGATACGGGTCGGATGCTCCCATGGGCGGGCGGGGAGCCGTATCGTACGGCCCCACGGGCACGGACGCGGACCCGTACCGGACCCGCGTGCTCCGCCGGACCGCCCGCCACCCAGGACATTTGTCACGGCCAGGTCCGTACACCAGCGCCTGCCGGTGTCTCCCGCCGCTCCGTAGCGTCCTTGTCATGACGAACGAGCAAGCGTCCAGCATCCCCAGCGCCGACCGGGCCGGCCGTGCCGGCACCGCGGTCGCCTTCACCACCGTCACCAAGTCCTTCGGCGAGGTCCGCGCCGTGGACGGCATCGATCTGCGCATCGACCGCGGCGAGACCGTCGCCCTCCTCGGCCGCAATGGCGCCGGGAAGTCCACCACCATCAATCTGCTCCTGGGCCTCGACACCCCCGACAGCGGCCGGGTGCGCCTCTTCGAGGACGTTCCCGAGCGCGCGGTCGGCGCGGGCCGGGTGGGCGCCATGCTCCAGGACGGCCGTCCCGTCCCCCGGGTCACCATCCGCGAGCTGGTCGACTTCGTCACCCGCACCTATCCGAAGCCGCTGCCCGTCGACGAGGCCCTGGAACTGGCCGGTCTCACCGACCTGGCCCACCGCCGCGCCGACCGGCTCTCCGGCGGCCAGGCCCAGCGCGTCCGCTTCGCCGTCGCGCTGGCCGGCAACCCCGAGCTGATCATCCTCGACGAACCGACCGCCGCCCTCGACGTCGAGGCCCGCGAGGCCTTCTGGGACTCGATGCGCGGCTACGCCCGGCGCGGCAACACGGTCCTGTTCTCCACCCACTACCTGGAGGAGGCCGACGAGCACGCCGACCGCATCGTCGTGGTCGACTCCGGCCGGATCGTGGCCGACGGCACCGCCGAGGACCTGAAGCGGGCCGCCGGCGGCACCACGGTCTCCTTCGACCTGGCCGGCGGCCCCTCCAAGGGCCTGGCCACACTCCCCGGCGTCACCTCCGTCGAGATCCGCGGCGACCGCGCCCATCTGCGCAGCGCCGACTCCGACGCGACCGTCCTCGCCCTCGCGGCGCAAGGCGCCGTACGCGGCCTCCAGGTCGCCCCGGTCTCCCTCAACGACGCCTTCCTCGCCCTCACCCGCGCGTCCGCCCAGGGCACCGCCCAGGACGCCGCATCCCTGGAGACGAACCGATGATCACCGCGTACATCCGCCTCGAAGTCCGCCGCACCCTGCGCGATGTCGGTTTCGTCATCTCGTCCATCGGCGTGCCGGTCATGATGTACCTCCTCTTCACCAACCTCGGCGGCCAGAACGACTCCGCGTTCAAGACCGCCGCGATGATCGGCATGGCGGCGTACGGCGCGCTCGGCGCCGCCCTGTCGCTCGGCACCGGCGTCGCCGAGGACAAGTCCACCGGCTGGCTCCGCCAGTTGAGAGTCACCCCGATGACGCCGCGCCAGGTCGTCGTCGGCCGGACCCTGACCGGCGGCGTCATCGTCCTGCCGGCCATCGTCGCCGTCCTGCTCGCGGGCGCCACCGTCAACGGCGTACGCCTGGACGCCTGGCAGTGGGCCGTCGTCGCCCTCACCCTGTGGGCGGGCTCGCTGCCCTTCACCCTGCTCGGACTCGGCAACGGCTACCGGCTCACCAGCCAGTCGGCCGGAGCCGTCAACGTGGCCTGCAACCTGGGGCTCGCGGTCGTCGGCGGTCTGTGGTTCCCGGTCGACCTGTTCCCCGGCTGGCTGCGCTCCCTCTCCGCGTACACCCCCACCTACCGCTTCTCCGAACTGGGCCGCGCGATCACCGAGGGCTCGGCGCCCGGCCTCGCGACCGTCGCGATCCTGGTGGCGTGGGCCGCGCTGTTCGGCCTGTACGCGGCGGTCTCGTACCGTCGTTCGGCACGGACCGTCTGAGGGGCGGTCGGGGAAACGAGGGGCGAGGGACGGGGACATTCGATGGCACGAGGAGAATTCCGGCGGCGCCGCGCCGCGAGCAGGCGCGGCGGCCGTCCGACCGGACTCAGTCTGATCCCCTGGCTGTTGCTGGGTCTCGGCGCGCTGTCCCACCTGGTCTCGGGCGAGGCGCCGAACCCCTGGATCGGCGGCCTCGGTCTGCTGGCCTTCAACTCCCTCTACATCGCGGTCGTCATCCGCGCCTTCGACGCGCGCACCCGCGAGAAGCCGCTCACCTGGTGGCTGCTCACCGCTCTCGGCGCCCTCACCTTCGGGCTCGTCCTCGGGTACGGCGAGTCCTGGCTGCTGCTCTTCCCGCTGCTCGGCCTCGCGGTCGGGGCGGTCGTACGACGCGGACGCAAGCTCCGGCTGATCGTCATCCCGCTGCTCGCGGCGGTGGCGGGCGCGACGTTCGCGAAGGCGGACTGGGGCTCGATCGGGATCGTGTACGGCACCTTCATCTCGATCCTGGTGACGTCGGCCATCCTCACGCTGGACGAGACGGTCGACCAACTGCGCAAGACCCGTGAGGAACTGGCCCGTTCGGCCGTCGAGAAGGAACGGCTGCGCTTCTCCCGCGACTTGCACGATCTGCTGGGCCACACCCTGTCCGTGATCGTCGTGAAGTCGGAGGCGGCCCGGCGGCTCGCCCCGCGCGACCTGGACGCGGCGCTGGCGCAGATCACGGACATCGAGTCGGTCGGCCGGCAGGCACTGACCGAGATCCGCGAGGCCGTCACCGGCTACCGCGAGGGCAGCCTGACCACCGAACTGGACCGCGCCCGCGACCTGTTGTCGTCGGCCGGCATCGAGCCGGTCGTCCGTCAATCGGGCCCGCCACTGGAGCCGCAGACCGAGGCGCTGCTGGGGTGGGTGGTCCGCGAGTCGTCCACCAACGCCGTGCGGCACAGTGGCGCGACCCGCTGCGCGATAGAGATCGGCGGCGGCCCGGAACGCGTCCGGCTGACCGTCACCGACAACGGCACCGGCCGGGCGACGGGCATGGACACCTCCGGCAGCGGCCTGAAGGGCCTGCGCGAACGTCTCGCCGCGGCCGGTGGCACCTTCACCTCGGGTCCGCTTCCGCAGCGGGGGTTCCGGGTGACGGCCGAACTTCCGGTGGAGCCGGCGGAACCCGCCGAGGACGAAGGGCCCGGCACCGGCTCTCGATCCGCCCCCGTGTCCGCCCCCTGCTCCCGGTCCGGGCCGGACGACTGCCCGTAGGGGACGCCCGGCAGCCTGCGGGCAGGGAGCTTGCCGGGAGCGCGCTGGTCTCGCTGTTCAGGCTGCTGCGCCAAGGACGGCAGCTCGACTGGGACGCGGGACGGGAGTGAGAACGGGGCGCCGCCGCGCCTTCGTCCTACCCTGGTGCCCGTGAACGAGATGCCGCAGGACCAGCGCCCGGCGCGCTGCACGAGAGTCCTCCTCGCCGAGGACCAGGGCATGATGCGCGGGGCGCTCGCGCTGCTGCTCGGGATGGAGCCGGACATCGAGGTGGTCGCCCAGGTGGGGCGGGGCGACGAGATCGTGGAGGCGGCACTGACCGCCCGGCCGGACGTCGCGCTGCTCGACATCGAACTGCCGGGCCGCTCGGGCCTGGACGCGGCGGCGGACCTGCGGGACGAAGTGCCCGACTGCCGGGTCCTCATCCTCACCACCTTCGGCCGGCCCGGCTATCTGCGCCGCGCGATGGAGGCGGGGGCGGTCGGCTTCCTGGTGAAGGACGGGCCGGTGGAGGAGCTGGCCGAAGCGATCCGCAAGGCCCTGCGCGGCGAGACGGTCGTCGACCCGGCCCTCGCCGCCGCGGCCCTCAGCGCGGGCCCCAACCCCCTGACGGCCCGCGAACGCGACGCCCTCGGCGCCTCCGTGGACGGCGCGACGATCGCGGACATCGCGGCGAAGCTCTACCTCTCGGAGTCGACGGTCCGCAACTACCTCTCCTCGGCCATCGGCAAGACGGGCACCCGCAACCGCATGGAGGCGGTCCGGGCGGCCCGCCGCCAGGGCTGGCTCTGAGCTCTGCCGCCGCCATCCGGGGAGGTCGCGGGATGGGACCGTGAGGCTACGCCTCACCCTCCAGCCAACGTTCGAATGGTGCGACCTCCGACAGTTCGGAGCCGATCGCCTTCAACCCTCCGGCGAAGTCCACGGCCAATTTAGTGAGCATCGCGACCAGCTCACTTCGCGCGATGATCTCGCGCTCGGGGCTGGGGACCCAGTTGGTCCGCGATTCGCAGTGGATCACGACGAGATCTCCGCTGGGCCGGAAGGTCAAGGTCCTCTCGATTCCCTGCGAGTAGAGGTCCACCTCCACTTCGCGACGGTTGCGCATTCCCGCCAGAAGCGTCGGAAGCTGCTCCATGAAGACGGACAGGTCATACGCGACATCGACCGGCCACTCACCGCTCCCGAAGCCGCCCATGTGAAATGTGCTGCCGCCGGCGTCGGAGAGGGCGCCGCACGCCTCCATGACGAGGGTCTCGTCATCGTCACCCGGCTCCAGGCTCGCTACGGCAGGAGCCATAGCCCCCGATGAAACGGCCGGATCGAACGACACGGAGAAGCCCATCTCTCCAGCCTCCTCATTCGGGCCCATGCTCTTCACGACGCCGCCTGCCCGCTTACGCCTTGTGGTCCGACTTGGGCAGCCAGACCGCCATCACCACGGCCGTCGTCAGCAGGACACCGACCGCCACGCGGAAGGCGGTGGCGTAGCCGGCGGTGAGGGCCTCGGGGGTGGTGGAGCCCTGGGTGACCGAGGCCGCGACCGTGGAGAGGGCCGCGAGGCCGAGGGCGCCGCCCATGGTGCGGGAGGTGTTCATGAGGCCGGAGGCGAGGCCGGCGTCGACCGCCGGGACGTTGCCGGTGGCGAGGACGACGAGGGACGTCGTACCGAGGCCCATGCCGAACATCATGAGGATGCCGGGCAGCAGGATCGCCGTGACGTACGTGCCGCCGGCCGTCATCGTCGACTGCCAGCCGTAGCCGACCGTGGCGATCAGCACGCCGAGCGCGGCGACCTTGCGGGCGCCGAAGCGAGGCAGCAGGCGCGGGGCCAGTTTGGAGCCGGCGATGACGCTGACGGAGCTGGGGAGGAAGGCGAGTCCGGCGATCAGCGGCGGGTAGCCGAGGACGTTCTGGGCGTAGAGCGTCATGAAGAACCAGGTGCTGAAGGAGGACAAGCCGCACATCAGGATCGCGGTGTTGGCGGCCGACACCACACGCGTACGGAAGATCCGCAGCGGCATCAGCGGCTCGGCCGTGCGCGCCTCGACGGCGACGAAGACCGCGAGCAGCAGCAGTCCGGCGGCGAGCGGGCCCAGGGTCGCGGAGGCCGTCCAGCCGGACTCCCCGGTCTGGACGATGCCGTACGCGAGGGTCGCGAGGCCCGCCGTGACGAGCACCGCGCCCGGCAGGTCGAGCCGGCGCCGGCCGGCTGCGGCCCGGCCCTCGGTGAGCCAGCGCAGCGCGCCGGCGAGGACGAGGACGCCGACGGGCACGTTGATGAGGAGCACCCAGCGCCAGGACAGCAGGTCCACCAGGACCCCGCCCACGAAGCCGCCCGCCGCGCCGCCCGCCGCGCCGACCGCCGTCCAGGTGCCGACGGCGCGGGTGCGGGCGGGTCCGGCCGGGACGGCGCCGGTGACGAGGGTGAGGGAGGCCGGGGACAGGACGGCCGCCCCGAGGCCCTGCACGGCGCGCGCGGCGAGCAACTGGCCGCCCTCCTGGGCGAGTCCGCCCGCCAGCGAGGCGACGGTGAAGAGCGCGAGCCCGATCAGGAACATGCGTTTGCGGCCGAAGAGGTCGGCCGCGCGCCCGCCGAGCAGCATGAAGCCGGCCAACGCGATCGAGTACACGTTCACGACCCATTGCAGTCCGCTCGCGGACAGCCCCAGCGTCTCCCGCATCGACGGGAGCGCCACGTTCACCACGGACACGTCGAGGGTGACGAGGAACTGGCCCGCACTGGAGACGAGAACCACCAGCCAGAGGCTGAGGGGCGCGGGCAGGGCGGATATGGGGGCGGAGGCTGCGGAGTCGGGGCCGGTGGGGGACTCGGGGCCGGTGTCGGAGCCTGTTCGCGGCGAATGCGGCATGACCGTCATGGTCGCATCCGTATACGGGCCCGTACATCGCTTATCCGGGCCAGGTGAGGGTGGCCCCGGACAGCACCTACCGCCGGAGCAGGGTCACCACGGCGGCACCGCCGAGGCCGATGTTGTGCGCGAGTCCCACCGACGCCCCGGCGACCTGGCGTTCGCCCGCTTCGCCCCGGAGCTGCCAGACCAGTTCGGCCGCCTGCGCGAGGCCGGTGGCACCCAGAGGGTGGCCCTTGGAGATGAGTCCGCCCGACGGGTTCACGACCCAGCGGCCGCCGTACGTCGTCGCGCCCGACTCCACGAGCTTGCCGGAGGCGCCGTCCTCGCACATGCCCAACGCCTCATATGTCAGAAGCTCGTTGATGGAGAAGCAGTCGTGGAGTTCGACGACGTCGACGTCCTCGATGCCGAGCCCGGACGTCTCGTACACCTGGAGGGCCGCCTCCCGCGACATGGGGCGGCCGACGACGTCGATACAGGAGCCCGAGGCAAAGGACTCCTCCGTGTCGGTGGTCATCGCCTGGGCGACGATCTCCACGGACCGCTCGCCCAAACCGTGTGCTTCCACGAAGCGTTCGGAGACGACGAGCGCGGCGGCGGCGCCGTCGGAGGTCGGGGAGCACTGGAGGCGGGTGAGAGGGGCGTGGACGGTCTTGGCCGCCAGGATCTCCTCGGCCGTGTGGACGTCCCGGAACTGGGCGCGGGGGTTGCGGGCGGAGTGCCGGTGGTTCTTGGCCGCGACGGCGGCGAGTTGGGCCTCGGTCGTGCCGTACCGCTCCATGTGTTCGCGGGCCGCGTTGCCGAAGATCTGGGCGGTGGGCGGGGTCGCCGCGAAGCCGTGGCGGGCGGCCATGACGCCGTAATGCCGGGCCACGGGAGAGGACTTGAGGTCCGCGCCGCCCGCGCTCCCGCCGCCCAGCGCTCCCCGGCTCATCTTCTCGAAGCCGAGCGCGAGGACGCAGTCGGCCGCTCCGCCCGCCACGAACTGCCGGGCCATCATCAGCGCGGTCGAGCCGGTCGCGCAGTTGTTGTTGACGTTGTAGACGGGAACGCCGGTGAGCCCGAGCCCGTAGACGGCGCGCTGCCCGGCCGTGGAGGGCTGGAAGCAGTAGCCGGCCGCGACCTGCTGGACCCGCTCGTACGGGATGCCCGCGTCGGCCAGCGCGGCGCCGCCGGCCTCCTTCGCCATGTCCCCGTAGCTCCAGTCCCGGGTCTCCGGCTTCTCGAACTTCGTCATGCCGACACCCACGATGTACGTCTTCACGGCGTTTCCTCTCGACTCGGTCGCGGTCGTCGGTTCTCGGCTCCGGGCCCCGGCGCACGGCGGGTGGCGGCGCTGGGCGCGGGGTGCCCGGCATCAGTCCCTGGGCAGGCCGAGCAGTCGCTCGGCGATGACATTGAGCTGCACCTGGGTCGTACCGCCCGCGATCGTCAGGCAGCGCGACATCAGCAGCTGGCGCACCGCCCGCTTCCCGGGCCCTTCCGTCAGCGCACCGTCGGGACCGAGGAGTTCGAGGGCGAGTTCGGCGACCTTCTGCTGGTGCCCGGTCTGGACGAGCTTGCGGACGCTCGCGCCCGGCCCGGGTTCCAGGCCGGAGACCCGGCTCAGGGTGGTCCGCAGCCCGATGCAGGCGAGGGCGTGCGCCTCGGCGACGAGGGCGCCGATCCGGGCCCGTACGGCGTCGTCGGCGCCTGCGGCGGCGGCGATCAGCGCTTCGAGGCCCAGGTCGAAGGTGGCCTGGTCGGCCATGTGGACGCGTTCGTCGCCGAGGGTGTGGAGGGCGACCCGCCAGCCGTCGGTCACCCCGCCGACGACGGCGTCGGCGGGCAGGACGGCGCCGTCGAACCACACCTCGTTGAACAGTGCGTCCCCGGTGATCTCGGTCAGCGGGCGGATCGTGATGCCGGGGGTGCGGCGCATATCGACGAGGAAGTAGCCGAGCCCCCGGTGCTTGGGCGCCTCGGGGTCGGTCCGGGCGAGGAGGATGCCGAAGTCGGCTTCCCGGGCGTTGCTCGTCCACACCTTCTGCCCGGTGATCCGCCATGATCCGTCCTCGGCCCGTTCGGCGCGGGTGCGCAGCGAGGCCAGGTCGGAGCCGGCCTCGGGTTCGGAGAAGAGCTGGCACCACTGCCGTTCGCCGCGCAGGGTGGGCCCGAGGTGCTGTTCCCGCTGGGCGGGCGTGCCGTACGCGAGGAGCGAGGGCACCACCCAGGTCGCGATGGACAGCGAACTGAGGGTGACGCCGAGTTCCGCCATCTCCCGCTGTACGGCGAGCTGTCGGACCGGCCCGGCGCCGAGCCCGTACGGCGGGGGCAGATGGGGCGCGGCGTACCCGGTCCCGGCCAGCAGCCGGCGCGCCTCGCGCGGATCCGATCCGACGGCGACGGAGAGCGCCACTCTGGCCTGCTTTCTGAACTCCTGGGCCGCTGGCGGCAGTTCGATACGCAGATCGCGCCGCGTTCCCTTGGTCACGGCGTGGCGTACGGCGGCGAGGCGGTGGGTGTCGCCCGGGCCGAGGAGCTGGCGGGCGACCAGGGCGCGCCGCAGGGCCAGATGGGCGTCGTGTTCCCAGGTGAAGCCGATGCCGCCGAGCACCTGGATACAGTCCTTGGCGCAGCCGTACGCGGTGTCCAGCGCGGCCCCGGCGGCGAGCGCGGCGGTGTACGCGCGGACGTCGGCCCCCTCGCCCCGGGCGGCCCGGGCCGCGTCCCACACCAGCGCGCGGGCCTGTTCGAGCCGGACGAGCATGTCGGCGCATAAGTGCTTGATCCCCTGGAACTTCCCGATGAGCCGCCCGAACTGCACGCGCGTGCGGGCGTGTTCGACTGCGGTGTCGAGGGCTCGGGCGGCCACCCCGCACGCTTCGGCCGCGAGGAGGACGCCGGCGAGGTCGCGCACGAGCGCGGTATCGACGGCTCCGAGCACCCGCCCGTTCGGCACGAACACCCCGTCGGCGGCGACTTCACCGGTCGGCCGGACCGGATCGGCGCTGTCGTGCGGCCGTACGGCGAGCGTGTCGGCGTCCACCGCGAGCCAGACCGTTCGGCCGCGCGGTGTGCGGGCCGCGAGGACCAGCAGATCGGCGTGGGCCGCGCCGAGCACGGGTGGGGCAACACCACCGAGGAGCAGGCCGTCGGCGGTGCGGGAGGGCGCGGCGACCAGACTGCCGGGGCCGAAGGCGACGGCCCCGATCCGCTCCCCGGCGGCGAGTGCGGCCACCTCCTCGCCGCGCCCGGCCCGGTGCAGCAGCTCGGCGGCGAGCACGGTCCCGGTGTAGGGCCCGGGCAGCAGCGCCCGCCCGGCCTCTTCCAGGACGACGGCGAGATCGACCAGGTCGCCGCCGCCCCCTCCCCCGTACTCCTCGGGCAGATGAATGCCGAGCAGCCCCTGCGCGGCGGCGCCGTCCCAGTAGGCGGGGCGACCGAAGGCGAGGGCGGGATCGTCGAGGTGCCTGCGGACTTCTTCGCGGGGGACGGCACGGGCGAGCCAGCCGCGGACGGATCGGGCGAGCTCCCGCTGTTCCTGCGTGATGGCGATGCCCATGGCCGCAGATTAGAACACGTTCCAATCTGATGGAAGGTCAGATGCGGTGTGAAGTAAGGGATCCGGGCAGCGGGACATCGCAGGGGTCTCGACAGAGGGGCGGGGCGGAGTCACACGCGGGCACCCGGCCGGCATGGGCCCCGGGGCCGGCAGGAAGGATTCAGCCGACGGCGCCCCCGGCGACCGCCGTCACGAATGCCGCGAACACACCCGGAGAGGCGCGAATGACCGGGCCCGGCAGATCCTTCGAGTCCCGGACGGCGATCTTCCCTGTGAGAAAGGCGACTTCGACGCACTGGCCACCCGTGTCACCGCTGTGCGACGACTTGCGCCAGAGGGCCCCTCCGGACGGCACGCACACGGCGCGGTGCGAAAACTCACGCCGATTCGCTCCCGCGAGGTGCGGCTCGGCCGCCATAGCGCTCCTCCATCACCCGGGCGATCAGTGCGGCTGAACTCTCCACGGAGAGGGCGGCGGCCTGGAGAAGGTCGTAGCGGATCAGGCCCTCTCGGACGGCCGCCGGATCGGCGGTCATGCGCCCCTGCGTGAAGTCCTCCGTGTAGACCACGTCGGGGTCGTCCTCGAAGCGCAGGATGTTGAAGGCCCCCAGCATGCCCGTGTGGGCCCCCGCCGAGAACGGAAGGATCTGGATCTTCACCCACTCCCGCCTCTGCATCTCCAGCAGACGGGCGAGTTGGCCCCGCATCACCTCGCGCCCGCCGACCTCCTGGCAGAGCACGGCCTCGCTCATGACCACCCAGAGCACCGGTGGGGTGTCGCGCTCCAGGATCCGCTGCCGTTCCAGCCGGGCCGCGACCTTGGTGTCCAGGTCCTCGCCCTCGTGGCGGGCGCTCAGGATCTCCCGCGCGTACTCCGGAGTCTGGAGCAGCCCGTCGATCAACGTGGTCTGGAACGACTGGATGTACATCGCCCGCGCTTCCATGTCCGCGTAGGGCTGGAACCAGTTCGGGAGCTGGCTGCGCAGGACCAGGCCGATGAGGCGGGTGAACTGGCCACCCGTCATCAGCGCGGCGTCGAGCTGTTCCGAGAAACGGCGGGTGGGCACCTTCTTCGCCGTCTCGATCTGGCCGATGAGAGAAGCCGTGCAGAAGAGGACGTCCCCCAACTGCTGTTGGCTGAGCTTTGCCTCCTCCCGCAGGCGCCGCAGTTCGAAACCGTAGTAGTCCAGCGGTGACGCACTGGGATCGAGGCTACGGATGTTGGCCATGCCGAGGCACCCCCAAGCTCACGCTCGCAAGCGTTACTTCTGGTTCGTCGCCGAGCGTAGTGGCGGTAATCAGCTCCGATGGCGTGAATCACACAGCAGAACCCTTTCCAGTGGATACCGGCACAAGCTGACGGATGGGGTTCACCGTGGGTGAGAAGGGAGGGGAAGGAGGGAGGGGAGAGGGGGAGGGTGTGGTTCGGGTGCGACGCGTAAGGCACGATGGGCGCTCGTACCGCGTACTCGCCAGTAGGAGGACCCGCCCATGCCCGCCGCCGAGCCCACCCCCGAGATCCTCGCCGCCTTCGAGGCCGCGAAGGGCTTCATGCCGGTCAAGGAAGGGCTCGCCCTGTACGCGGCGGCAGCCGAGGCGGCGCGGCTCGGGCTGCCCCTCCTTGAGGTCGGCACCTACTGCGGGCGGTCGACGATCCTGCTCGCGGACGTGGCGCGGGCGGCGGGCACGGTCGCGCTGACCGTCGACCACCACCGGGGCAGCGAGGAGCAGCAGCCGGGCTGGGAGTACCACGACCCGACCGTCGTCGACCCCGAGGTCGGCCTCATGGACACCCTCCCGACCTTCCGGCGCACCCTGCGCAAGGCCGGCCTGGAGGACCACGTCGTCGCCCTCGTGGGCCGCTCGCCGCAGGTCGCGGCCGTGTGGGCGGGCCCGCTCGGCTTCGTCTTCATCGACGGCGGCCACACCGACGAGCACGCCACCAACGACTACGAGGGCTGGGCCCCCAAGGTCGCGGCCGGCGGTCTGCTCGTCATCCACGACGTCTTCCCGGACCCGGCGGACGGCGGCCAGGCGCCGTACCGGATCTACCTCCGGGCTCTGGAGTCCGGGGACTTCGAGGAGATCTCGGTGACGGACTCGCTGCGGGTGCTGCGCCGGAGGGGTTGAGGGAAGTCCCCGCTCGGGCGGGGCGCACTCGCTGAACGCATGGTGGCCCATCCACTCGTCGGGCCCATCCCCGCTCGGGCGGGGCGCGGGCTTCGCGACCTGCCGCCTTCTCCCCTCCAGCCCCCGGTTCCCCGCACTCCCCCGAGGCCGACCGTCGCCCGCCCCACCCCGCACCAACCAAGCGGGGTGAGGCGGGCGACGGCCTTTAGTACAACGACGTCACGTACAGACAGTTCGTGTACGAGTACCCCGCCTCGATCTTGTCGCTGCTCGCCTTCTTCACCTCGGCCGACGTGCGCGTGCTGTTGCGCTTCTGCAGGAACTGGTAGTTGCCCGCCGGCAGGTGCAGCGTCCGCTTCGGGTACTTCGAGGAGGAGCCGGAGCAGGGCTTGATGCCTCCCTTGGGGACGACGATGGCCGGGTAGGACTTGCAGGAGCCGCAGGACGGGATGGTGACGCGGCCGGTGACCGGGCCGGTGAAGAGGAGCTGGACCTCGCCGGGGCCGTCGTTGCTGACGACCATCGTCTGGCCCGAGCCCTCCGTCGCGCCGGACGGGACCTTCTTGCCGGCGGCCGGGGTCTCCTTGGCGATCTCCGCCGCGATGGAGACGCTGCGGGCCTGGTCGGCCTTCGGGCTGGACGCGTTGTTCTTGACGTAGGCGTCCATGGTGGAGATCGCCTCGTCGTACTCCTTCTTCTTGAACTGGTCGAGTCCGCAGCCGAATTCACTGCGCCAGGTGGACCGGCTCACGTCCTTGCCGAGCGCTCCGTACGTCTCGCTGGGCAGCCGGCCCACCGTGGTGCCGAAGCGCCGGAGTTCCTCGGCCGTCTCGCAGGGCGTGGAGCCGCCGTTGTTCTCGCGGGCGGCCAGGTTCGCGCGGAGGGCCGGTTCGATGCGCGCGGGGTAGGGCGACTTCGGGAAGGTGCTGATCACCTCGTTGAGCTGGTCGGCCGCCGTCTGCTCGGTGCCAAAGGCGCCGATCGAGCGGGTCCCGCACTCGTACAGCGAGTGGGCCAGCGGGTCGTCGGCCTTGCCGGCGAGGTTGCCGATCAGCTTGTCGTCCACCAGGTCGGGCAGGGCCCGCAGGTGCTTGAGGGCGGCGATGGAGCCGCAGAAGTCCTCGCGGTCGTACGGGGCGGAGACGGTCTTGTAGTACGTCTGGATCCGCATCGGGACCTTCTCCGCCGCCTGCGTACCGGGGTGCTTGGTACCGATCTCCTGGTACGTGTCGAGGGCCTCGCGGTAGGTGGTCCTGACCGACTCGAAGGGCTCGTCGGCGCTGTCCTTCACCTTCTTGTCGGCGACGGCCAGCCGGTCGAGGAGCTGCTGTTCGACGGCCGCGTCGTGAGCCATGCCGTACGCGAAGGTCCCCCCGCCAGGAACGGCCAGCAGCAGGGCGATCGCGACCGGCAGGACGAGCTTGCGCCGGCCCGGCAGAGCCAGGTCCTCCGGGCGGGCGCGCAGGGCGCGGCGGGCGCCGTCGGCAGCCGCGAGGAGGTGGACGGCGCCGAACGCGACGAGGACGCCCAGCGGGATGCCGTCAGGGTCGGCGGGCAGGGCCACCACGAGCAGCGCGACGGTGACCGCCCAGCAGACGACGGCGAACACCCACTGCTTGAGCAGCACGTAACCGAGGCCCAGGCAGGAGAGGTTGAGGAGGGCCACGGCGGCGGCCTGCGCGGGGTTCGCGGGGCCGGGCGGCGGGGGCGGGACGGACGGTCCGGGGGCCATGGGCGGCAGCGGGAACCCGCCGGGGCCCTGGGGCGGGCCGCCCTGGCCGGGCGGGACCGCGCCGTACGCCTGGGGTATCGCGCCGTAGCCGGGCTGAGGGGCACCGCCGTAGCCGCCGTAACCGGGCTGGGGCGCTCCAAACCCCGGCGGGACCGCGCCCTGGCCGGGTGCGCCAGGAACCCCGGGTGCCCCCGGCGCGCCGAATCCGCCCGGTGCCGCCATCGGCGGCCCGAACCCGGGCGCGGGTGCTCCGTTCTCCCTCTGGACGGGAGGAACGGGCGGCGCGGGAGGCAGGGAGGGCGCCGGCGGCGGAGGTGTCACCGGCTGCGCGGGGGTGGGGGCAGGCGCGGGGGTGGACACGGGCGCCTCGCCCGCCTCCGGCGGCGCGCCGCTCGCGGGCCGCACCGGCTCGTAGCCCGGCGGCACGGCGTCGTTCACCTCCGGGGCCTCCGGCGCCTGAGCCGCTTCCGCCGCCCCCGCCGCCCCCGGCACGGCATCCTTCGCCTCCGGTACCGCGTCGTTCGGAACCGCGTCGTTCGGAACCGCGTCGTTCGGCACCGCGTCCTTCACCTCGTCCGCCGCGCGCTCCCCCGACCGCGCGGGCTCGTACCCGGGCGGAATCGCGTCGTGCACGGGCGGTTGCCCTGAAGGCTGTGCGGGCGGCCGCGGCGCCGGGGCGGCCCCACCGTCGCCCGTACGCCCGTCCCGCCCTGTCGTTCCGTCGCCGCCGTGGTCGTGCTGGTCCCCGGCCACCGGTCCCCCCTCTGTTCATCACACTGTCCGGTCACGCTAGTTCGTCGCACCGGTACGTGCCGCGCATCCTTCACTTTCCCCTCACATACCTTCCACCGGCTTGGTTCCGCTACGGGCATTCCTGGCCGGAAACCGCTACGGTCGCGAGGTGCCGTACCACCATCGCAAGCTCCTCGCCCTCGCCCTGCCGCTCGCACTCCCGTTCGCCCTGACCGCGTGCGGCGGCGCCGCGACCCCGGTGCCACAGTCCTCGGATGCCGCCGGCGCCACGACCTCCGACGCCAAGGACTCCCCGGCCGGGAGCCCGGCCGGAGCCGCCGGATCCCAGGGCACCGAGTCCGCCGGCGCGCGGGAATCGGCCAATCCGAGCCAGTCCGGGCCCGCCCGCTCCGGCGGTGCCACGCCGACGGCCGACCGGCCGCTCGCCGGTCGCGTGATCGTCGTCGACCCGGGCCACAACCCAGGGAACTTCCGGCATTCCACTGAAATCAACAAGAAGGTGGATATCGGGACGACTCGCAAGGAATGCGACACCACGGGGACCTCCACCAACGCCGGTTACACCGAGGCCACCTTCACCCTGGACGTTTCACACCGTCTGCGCGATCTCCTCGAAGAGGGGGGCGCCAAGGTCGTTCTCGTCCACGACGCCGAGCGCCCCTACGGCCCCTGCATCGACGAACGCGCCCGCATCGGCAACACCGCGAAGGCCGACGCCGTCGTCTCCGTCCACGCCGACGGATCGGCGACCGGCAACCGCGGGTTCCATGTGATCCTCCCCGCACGCGTGAAGGACGGGGCCGCCGACACCGGTGCGATCGTGGCACCGTCCCGTACCCTCGGTGAGAAGCTCGTCACGCACTTCGCCCGGACCACCGGCACCAGGCCCGCCAACTACATCGGTTCCGGTACCGGTTTGGACGTACGCGACGACCTCGGGGGGCTCAACCTCTCCACCGTGCCCAAGGTCTTCCTCGAATGCGGCAACATGCGCGATCCGAAGGACGCCGCCCTGCTGACGGACGCCGGCTGGCGTCAGAAGGCGGCGCGGGGGATCGCCGACGGCATCGAGGCCTACCTCCAGGGGTAGAACCGCCAGGCGGACGGCCGGACGATAGATTCGCCCCGGCGGCGGGGGCGCCCCCGTGCTTCGCACCACCCCGACGAGACGACCCGACGAAGGATTCTTTTACGTGAATATCCGCTCCCTCACCCGAGGCGATGGCGTGCTGATCGGCGCAGCGGTGGTGCTGTTCATCGCCTCGTTCCTCGGCATCTCCGGCTGCGACCTGCCGGGCAACGCGTGCGACGCGTTCGACTCGGCGTACTCGTGGGAGGTGTCCCCGCTCGGCTGGGGCTCCTTCCTCCTCGGCATCGCCGGCGCCGCCCTCGTGGTCGCCTCGCGGACCGTGCCCCAGATGCGGCAGCGCAAGGTGGCCGGTCTGGAACTCGGCCAGGTCGGCGTCTCCCTCGCCATCGCCTCCGCCTGGACCCTGCTGATGTGGGTGTTCGAGGCGAACAGCGCCGGTGCCGGTCTGATCCTCGGTCTCATCGCCTCGCTCGTCCTCGCCGGCGGCGCCATCGCGGGCCCGCTCGTCCCGGCCCTGCAGGCCCCGCTGCTCCCGGCCGCCGGGCCGAGCACCCCGCAGCCGTACGCGGCCCAGCCCGGTCAGGCCGGCATGCCCGGTCACCTCGGCGGCCAGCAGGGCGCGCCCGGCGGCTACGGCTACCCGGGCGCCCAGCAGCAGCCGTACGCCGCGCAGCCCGACCCCTCGCTCGGCGGCGGCCAGTCCTACGGCGCCGCGGCCCAGCAGCACTCCCAGCCCCAGCCGCAGCCGCAGGCCCAGGAGCAGGCCACTCCGGCCCACGCGCAGGCTCCGGCGGCGGACTTCGCGCCGTTCTGGTTCGCGGTCCCCGTCGCCCGCCCGCTGTACGGCGAGGACGGCGGCTCGGCCCCGCTCGCCGAACTGGCCCCCGGCACCTGGTACCTGGCCGTCGAGCAGCGCGGTCAGGCGCTCGTCGCCCAGACGCAGGACGGGCGGCGCGGCGTGCTCCAGGACACCACCGGCATCCAGCGCGGCTGAACCCGCCCGAGCGATCGCGGGGTGGGGCGGGCGCGGCTCGCCGCCCCGTCCCACCACCGGGCCCGCCTTCGTCGACGGCCCCTCATCCGGATCTCTTCCGGGTGGGGGGCCGTTGTCGTACAGTCGCCGGACGCAAGCGAACTGACGTTACGTCAGAAAGGTTGCCCGGCATGCGTCTCGGACTCGCCCTCGGCTACTGGGGACGCGGCCCCTCCCCCACCCACCTCGAACTGGCCCGCGAGGCCGAACGACTCGGCTACCACTCCGTGTGGACGGCGGAGGCCTGGGGATCCGACGCGTTCACCGCGCTCACCTGGATCGCCGCGCACACCTCCCGGATCCGGCTCGGCACGGCGGTCGCGCAGATGGCCGCCCGCGCCCCGACCGCCACCGCGATGCACGCGCTCACCCTCGACCACCTCTCCGGCGGACGGATGCTGCTCGGGCTCGGGCTCTCGGGGCCGCAGGTGGTGGAGGGCTGGTACGGCCGGCCGTTCCCGCGCTCACCGCTGACCGCGACCCGCGAGTACATCGACGTGGTCCGGCAGGTACTGCGCCGCGAAGGGCCCGTCACGCTAGACGGGCGCTACCACCCGCACCCGTACCCCGGACCTGGCCCCACTGCCGGAGCCGGCCCCGGCCCCGGACTCGGACTCGGTAAGCCCCTCAAGTCGATCACCCACCCGCTCCGGCCCGACCTGCCCGTCCTCCTCGGCGCCGAGGGCCCCAAGAACGTCGCCCAGACCCTCGCCCTCGCCGACGGCTGGCTGCCGCTGTACTGGTCGCCCACCCGCTGGGCCGAGGTCTACGGCCTGGCGGCGGACGGCTCGGACGTCCGGGACGGCTTCCTCGTCGCGCCGCTGGTGCGGGCCCGGGTCTGCGCGGACGTGGCGGAGGGGCTGCTGCCCGTCAAAACGATGCTCGGCTTCTACATCGGCGGCATGGGGCACGCGGCCCGCAACTTCCACGCCGACCTCATGACACGCATGGGATACGGGGCCGAGGCCCGACGCGTCCGGGACCTCTTCGCGGCCGGGCGACGGGACGAGGCGGTCCTCGCCGTACCGGACGCCTTCGCCGACGAGATCTCGCTCGTCGGACCGAGGGAACGGATCGCCGCACGGCTGGAGGAGTGGCGCGAGGGCCCGGTGACGGACCTGCTGGTCACGGCGCCGGACCCGGTGACACTCCGTACCCTGGCGGACCTGAACCGGGCCTGAGCACGGGCCTGAGCACGGGCCTGAACGCGGGCCTGAACACCTGGGGGAGGTCTCCCCAGGGCCCCGGCTCAGGGGTGCCCGGGTACGACGTACGCCATCCCGCGCCGGGCTGGGACGAGCGGTTCGCCCTGCTCGACGAGAGCCTGCTCGCGTGGACGGCCGACGCGGCGCCCGAGCACACGGTCGCCCCCGCGGTCCTGGAGGCATGGCGGCTGCTCCACCAGGCCCAGGGCCATATGCGGATCCGCGAGGTCGCGGACCGGACCGGCTGGAGCCTTCGGCACCTGGAGAGCCGGTTCCGGGAGCAGATCGGGCTCTCGCCCAAGCGGCTCGCCCGAGTGCCGCGTCTGCGGCACGCCGTCGAGGAGCCGACGGCGGGACGCGGGGCGGCGGACACCGCGACGGTGTGCGGCTTCTACGACCAGTCCCCTCTGGGACGGGAGTTCAGGGAACTGGCGGGGATGCCACCGGGGCGGTGGCCGGCGGCGGGCGGCACGGCGAACGCCGCCTGGATCGCGGGCTGAGCGCACCGCTCCGCGCGCAGCGGTGCGCCCCTCCCGAGCGACCCCAGCGCCCGATTCACGCCCCTCGCCCGCGAATCGAACGGCTGATCGTTCAGTCGCAGCAGTCCGGTTCCAGCCCCCGCGGCAGCCGCTCGCCGCCGAACACCGCCACCGTCGCCTCGTCGCCGCCCAGCGCCGCCACCGCGAGCAGCAGCGAGCCGGCCGTCCACGTCGTCTGTTCGTCCGGCCAGACGGCCTGGTTGCCCTCGAAGACGTAACCGGTCCAGTAGTTGCCGTTGTCCGCCCGCAGATGGCCGATGGACTTGAGGATGTCGAGCGCGCGGTCCGACTCCCCCATCGCCCAGAGCGTGAGGGCGAGTTCACAGCTCTCGCCGCCCGTGACCCACGGATTGGGCAGCACGCACCGCACACCCAGCCCCGGGACAACGAAGGCGTCCCACTGGGCGTCGATGCGCGCGGCGGCCTCGGGGCCGGTGATCGCGCCGCCGAGGACCGGGTAGTACCAGTCCATGGAGTAGCGGGACTTGTCGAGGAAACGCTCGGGGTGGCTGCGGATCGCGTGGCCGAGCGCTCCGGCCGCGAGTTCCCAGTCGGGCTGGGGCTCCTCGCGTTCGTCGGCGATGGCGAGGGCGCAGCGCAGCGCCTGGTGGATGGAGGAACTGCCGGTCAGCAGCGCGTCGTCGACCGCCGTACCGTCCGACTCCCGCTTCCAGCCGATCTGTCCGCCGGCCTGCTGGAGGCCGAGCACGAACTCGACGGCCGCGTAGACGACGGGCCACATGCGGTCGAGGAAGACGTCGTCGCCCGTCGACAGGTAGTGGTGCCAGACGCCGACGGCGATGTACGCGACGAAGTTGGACTCGCGGCCCCGGTCGGTGACGTCGTCGGGGTCGCCGTCCCGGTAGGCGGCGTACCAGGAGCCGTCGGAGTTCTGGTGCCGGGCCAGCCACGCGTAGGCGCGGGCGGCGGCCTCGTACTCGCCGGCGGTGTCCAGGGCCATGGCGGCCTCGATGTGGTCCCAGGGGTCGAGGTGGTGGCCCCGGAACCAGGGGATGGCGCCGTCCTCGCACTGGACGGCGAGGATGCCGGCCACGGTCTTCGCGGCCTGCTCGGCGGTGAGGACGCCCGGCAGGACCAGGTGCTCCGCGATCCGCTCGGGTGAGGTCACTGGGCGTCGGCCTTCGGGAGGTGGGGCTTGGTGGCGTAGGCGACGAAGCTCTTGCCGATGACCGGGTTGAGCAGCTGCTCGGTGATCCGGGTCGCGGCGGGCTTCTTCATGATGTCCCAGACCAGGAGCTTGTGGAACGCGCGGACCGGCAGCGCCTTGTCGTTGTCGACACCGAAGGCGCACTTCAGCCACCAGTACGGGGCGTGGAGGGCGTGGGCGTGGTGGGTGCCGTACGGCTTGAGGCCGGCCTGGCGCATCTTGGCGAGGAGTTCGTCGGCCTTGTAGATGCGGATGTGGCCGCCCTCGACCTCGTGGTACGCGTCGGAGAGCGTCCAGCAGATCTTCTCGGGGCCGTAGCGGGGCACGGTGACGGCGATACGGCCGCCCGGCTTGAGGACGCGGACCATCTCGGCGAGGACGGCCTTGTCGTCCGGGATGTGCTCCATGACCTCGGAGATGATGACGACGTCGAAGGACTCGTCGGGGAACGGCAGGTTGAGCGCGTCGCCCTCCATCGCGGTGGCGGTGGCGCCGGCCGGGGCCTCGCCGCCCTCCTTGATGGCGGCGAACCACTTGGCGACCTCGCGGATCTCCTCGGCGTTCTGGTCGAGGGCGACGACCTGGGCGCCGCGCTTGTAGCACTCGAAGGCGTGCCGGCCCCCGCCGCAGCCCAGGTCGAGTACGCGGTCGCCGGGGGCGAGCGGGAAGCGGGTGAAGTCGACGGTCAGCACGGGGGTCTGCCTTTCAGGGGCTTCGGGGACTTCGGGGGCTTTCGGGCTTCGGGGCGCTCAGGCTTCGAAGCGTCGAAAACTCCGGGGACCGGGAGGCTTCGGGCCTCCGGTCTCAGGGTTCGGCTCGGGGCGCGTCCCGGGGTTCGTCTCGGGGTTCGCCCCGGTCCTCACCCCTGGGTTCGCCCCCAGGACGCGTCTCGTGGCTCGTCTCGGGACTCGTCTCGGGGCGGGCCGCTTGGATCGTGCGAGGGTGCGGTGCGGGTGGGCTACGGGTGGGGATGCGGTACGGGCGAGGGGCGGCGGTTCAGCGGCGGGGGGCCGTGGCGCTGCCCCTGCGACCGGCCCCTTGGGCGGCGATGGCGGCGCGGTACAGGTCGGCGGTGCCCTGGGCCGCGCGGGCCCAGGTGAAACGTTCCAGTACGCGGGCGCGGCCGGCGGCGCCGAGGCGGGCGCGGAGCTCCGGGTCGCCGAGCAGCCGGCCGAGGGCGGCGGCGAGGGCGCCCGCGTCGCCGGTCGGGACCGACAGACAGGTCTCGCCGTCGGGTCCGGCGACCTCGGGGATGGCGCCGCCGTCGGTGGCGACGAGCGGGGTGCCGGTGGCCATGGCCTCGGCGGCGGGCAGCGAGAAGCCCTCGTAGAGGGAGGGGACGCAGGCGACCTCGGCCGACCGTACGAGGTCGACCAGTTCGGCGTCGGTGATGCCCTTGACGAAGCGGACGGCGTCGTCGAGCCCGAACCGCTCGATGGTCTGGGCGACCGGGCCGTCCTCGGCGCGCTTGCCGACGACGACGAGATGGGCGTCGGGCCGCTCGGTGCGGAGCTTGGCGAGCGCCTCGATCAGGTAGACGAGGCCCTTGAGGGGGACGTCGGCGCTGGAGGTGGTGACGATCCGGCCCGGGACCTCGGCGACGGCCGGGTCCGGGGACCACAGGTCGGTGTCGGCACCGATGTGGACGACGCTGATGCGGTCGGGGCGGACGCCGAGGTGCTCGACTATCTCCTGGCGGGAGGTGCCGGAGACGGTGAGGACGGACGGCAGGCGGCGCGAGACCCGTCTCTGCATCCGGGTGAAGCCGTACCAGCGGCGGACGGAGGCGCGGCGCTTCCAGTCGGCGGCGGCGTCGAGTTCGAGCTGCCGGTCCACGGTGATGGGGTGGTGGATCGTGGTGACGAGCGGCGCGCCGAGGGCGCGGGGGCCACCGAGGAGTCCGTACCCGAGGGTCTGGTTGTCGTGCACGACGTCGAACGAGCCGCTGCGGGCGGCGAGCATGCGCCGGGCCCGCAGGGAGAAGGTGAGCGGCTCGGGGAAGCCGCCGGTGCGCATGGTGGCCACTTCGAGGCGGTCGATCCAGTCCCGGTACTCGTCGCGCTTCGGGGTGCGGAACGGGTCGGGCTGACGGTAGAGGTCGAGGCTCGCGATCTCGGTGAGCGGGACGCCCTCGTCGAGGGTGGGGTACGGCTGCGAGCCGATGACCTCCACGCTGTGGCCGAGCCGGGCGAGTTCACGCGAGAGGTGGCGGACGTAGACGCCCTGGCCGCCGCAGAACGGATTGCCCTTGTACGTGAGGAGAGCGATCCGCAACGGACGGTCACCGTCCGCGGCACCACCCTGCCGGGGGCTTGCCTCTATGGCCTCCGCGGTCAACTGGGACCCCCTTCGAGCGTGCTTTTCCCGGGAGCGTAACCGCCCGCGCTAATCTAGAACAAGTTACAGACTTGAACCCTCTGGTCCTCCGAGGAGCACTGAATCTACCGGCAGGTAGCTGGGCGGAGAGAGGCGGACCAGGTGATTCCCGCCACGGCCGCCGACCCGTCATACTGTCGCTCCCTCAGCGCTCTCCACCGGCCCCCGCGCCGCCCGGCGCCGGCCCCCGCACCACCCGCGTACGACCCTCGCGCCACCCTTGCACCGCTTCTCGTCACGCCTCTCCCACCGCACGGAACGAGACCCATGACCGCGGCAGAAAGACCTGCGTCACCAGCCCTGACGGAACGCCAGGAAGCCCGTCGGCGGCGCATCCTGCACGCCAGCGCGGAGCTCGCCGGGCGAGGCGGGTTCGACGCCGTGCAGATGCGGGAGGTCGCGGAGGTGGCCGGGGTGGCCCTGGGCACGCTCTACCGCTACTTCCCCTCGAAGGTGCACCTGCTCGTCGCCACGATGCAGGACCAGCTCCAGCGCATGCACACGACCCTGCGCAGACGCCCGCCGGCGGGCGAGGACCCGGCGGAGCGGGTCGCCCAGACGCTGATGCGGGCCTTCCGGGCGCTGCAGCGCGAGCCGCAGCTCGCGGACGCGATGGTGCGGGCGCTGACGTTCGCCGACCGGAGCGTGAGCCCGGAGGTCGACACCGTCTCGCGGCTGACGACCGCGATCATCCTGGACGCGATGGGCACGGAGCACCCGACGCCGGAGCAGCTCTCGGCCGTCCGGGTGATCGAGCACACCTGGCACTCGGCACTGATCACCTGGCTGTCGGGGCGGGCGTCGATCGCCCAGGTGAAGATCGACATCGAGATGGCCTGCCGGCTGATCGACCTGACGGCCCAGGAGACGGCGGGGCCGGACACGGGCGCGGGTGGCGCGGGTGGCGCGGGTGGCGCGGGTGGCGGGAACGAAGCCGGGTCCGGGTCCGGGTCCGGGTCCGAGGCCTCCAAGGAGCCGGCCCGCGACTGAGCGGCGCGGAACGGCCGCCCGGGGCGGGAGCCCTCACTGTCCGGGCTGCTGCCCCAGCCGTTCGGCGATGTCGGCGTCGGAACCGTTCTTCTTGACGCAGTCCTCCTGGAAGGCCGACAAATTGATCCATCCGCCTTCGCGGTGGCCGAGGAACTCCGTCGTCATGGTCCAATCGCGCTTCTTGAGCATCAGGACGACCCCTCCGACGGACCCGTCCGCGGCCTCGCGTTCACGGCGCTTCGTGATCTCCTGCCAGCCGCGCCCGCGCAGTTCACCGATCACCGCGTCGTAGCGGCGCAGATCGACCGGGTCGGACTGTGTGCCGTAGCCCCGGTAGGAGACCCCGCAGGCCCCGAGCGAGCCGGCCGGAGCCTTCTTCTCCCTCGCCGCCCAGTCCGGGTCGGCGGGCGGAGCACCGGCGGCGGAGGCCGAGGCGTCGAGGTCGGTCCGCACCTGCTTCTTCCCGAACGGCCCGGATTCCCCGGCCCGAGGCGCGGCCGACGCGGAAACGGAGGCCCGACCCGAGGCCGAGGCCGCCTCCGGGGAGGCGCCGTCGGCGCCGCATCCTCCGGCACCGAGCACCGCGGCCACCGCCATGGAGCTCGCCACAACCTTGAGTCCCCTTGCCCCGCGCATGCTCTTTCCCACCCCTCCACAGGCCGCCGGACACGATCGTCCGGCGGGCGCGTGAAGTGTCGCACGGGGCCTGTGACCAGGCGAAAGGCGGCCAACCCCCACTACTGCCGTAGGCGCGGGTACGGGGCATGGGGCCGCGCCCGGCCCCCGGTCAGGGGCGCGGGCGCGGCCGGCGCGCGTCGCTACGGCTTCTTGTTCTTCTCCAGGTCGGCCTTGAACAGCGCCTCGCACGCGGGCGTGGTGTCCGTGGCGACGAACATGACGAGCTTCACCGGGCCCGCGCTGTGGTCGCTGGACTTCAGCTGCCAGGTGCCCTTGGCGAGCGAGGTGATCGTCGATCCGGACTGCGAGAAGGTCTTCTCCGTCTTCCAGCCGCCCTTGCCGAGCGCCGTGACCGTGTCCGCGGCGGACTTCTTCGGGTCGGCGGCCTTCTGGGCATCCGGGGTCCAGGAGACCATGCACCGCTCCAGGCCCGCCGGCACGTTCTCGGGCCGGTCGCTCTTGGTGAAGCCGGCACCGGTCGCCGCGGTCTCGATTTCCTTCCGCACCGCTTCGGCGGTCAGCTCCGCGCTGCCCGCCTCCGCGCCGCCGCCCGCCTCGGACCCGGCCGTCGAGCCGCTCTCCTTCGCGTTCGAACCGGCCTTGTCCGAGCTGTCGTTGCTGCCACAACCCGCGGCCAGCAGCACCACACCGGCAGCCGCGGCCACCCACTTCGCCTTGCGCACAACTCTCCCAAACTCGCGCGCACGAAAGCCTCTTGCCCCCGTGATCAAGGGAGTAGTTTTGCATACGGAAACCAACTCGCCGATCACACAAGGGGAGACGCGCCGCGCACATGCCCGCACGCGATACCCGCACGAGGTACCCGCATGAAGTACCCGTCCGCGTTCCCGTTCTTCCCGGTCCGCGCCTGCCCCCGTCGCCCCTTTCTACTCCTCCGGCGGGAAGACGGGTTCGCCGCCGTCGGCGAGGGTGAGGAGGATGGCCTCGACCGGGCAGCCCTCGGCCGCCGCGAGGACGCTCTCGCCCGCGTCCGTCTCCGCGGCGCGCGGGTGGGACTGGCGGGCGGCGTCGAGCCGGAAGGCGTCCGGGGCGTGACCCACGCACATGCCGGATCCGATGCAGACACCGCGGTCGACCTCGACGTGCCAGCGGTCACCCCTGCGGTCGCCCATCAGGCACCACTCCCCGGGGCCTGGTAACCGGCGGGCAGATGGATCATCTTGTGCTCCAGATAGGCGGACAGGCCCTCGGGGCCGAACTCGCGGCCCAGACCGGAGTTCTTGTATCCGCCGAAGGGGCCGAGCATGTCGAGGCTGAAGGTGTTGACGTTGAAGGTGCCGGTGCGGACCTTGCGGGCGAAGTCGATGCCGTGCTCGACATCGCCGGTCCACACGCTGCCGCTGAGGCCGTAGTCGGAGTCGTCGGCGATCCGCAGGGCCTCGGCCTCGTCCCCGTACGGGATGAGACAGACGACCGGGCCGAAGATCTCCTCGCGGGCGATCCGCATGGAGTTGTCGACGTCGCCGAAGAGGGTCGGTTCGACGTACCAGCCGCGTTCCAGGGCCGCCGGACGGCCGCCGCCGGCCAGGATCTTGGCGCCCTCAAACTGGCCGTGGGCGATGTAGTCGAGGGAGCGTTCACGCTGGCGGCGCGCGACGAGCGGGCCGACCTGGGTGGCCGGGTCGAGGGGGTCGCCGACGACGAGGGCGCCGGCCGCGGCCGCGAGGGCCTCGGCGATCTCCTCGTAGCGGGAACGGGGGGCGAGGACGCGGGTCTGGGCGACGCAGGCCTGGCCGTTGTTCATCCAGGCGGCGGGCACGATGCCGGCGACGGCGGTGGCCACGTCGGCGTCCGGCAGGACGACGGCGGCGGACTTGCCGCCGAGTTCGAGGGTGACCCGGGTCAGGTGGCGGGCGGCGACCTCCATGACGCGCTTGCCGGCGGCGACCGAACCGGTGAAGGAGACCTTGTCGACGCCGGAGTGTCCCACCAGGTACTCGCCGATCTCCCGGCCGGCGGGAAGGATCGACAGGACACCCTCCGGCAGCCCGGCCTCTGCGGCGATCCCGGCGAGCACATACGCGTCGAGCGGCGATTCCGGCGCCGGCTTGAGGATCGCGGTGCAGCCGGCGAGCAGCGCGGGCGCGAGTTTGGCGGCGGCGGTGAACTGCGGGACGTTCCACGGGACGACGGCCGCGACCACGCCGACCGGTTCGCGCCGCACGAGCAGCGGCCCGAGGGCCCCGGCGCGCGGCTCCTCGTACACGTACGCGCGCGCGACCTTGATCGCCGAGTCCCAGACCATCATCGCGCCCAGCGCCTGGGCGAGGAGCGACCAGGAGTACGGCGAGCCGTTCTGCGCGCTGACGACACGGGCGATCTCCTCGTGGCGGACCAGGAGGGCGTCCTTGATCCGGCCGATCACCGCGATCCGTTCCTCCAGGCTCATCCGCGGCCAGGGTCCTTCGTCGAAGGCCCGGCGGGCGGCGGCGACGGCACGGTCGACGTCGGCCGGGGAGGCGTGCGGGACGCGGCCGATGACCTCCTCGGTGTGCGGGGAGATCACCTCGATGACGCCGTCGCCGAGCGGCGCGGTCCACGCGCCGCCGATGAACAGTTCTCCGTGCTCCACAACCTCGGTCACGACCGACCGCCTCCCGGGAACCCGCGCGCGTCCGAGGGCCCCGGCCGGCCGGACGCGCGGACCGTCCCGGCCGAACCCCGTTCGAACGAATCTGACGATGTTTCAGAACTGATACCAGTTCTCGTTATGATGAGCAACGGCCAGACCGGCAGGCGGAGATGGCGAGCGGAGGCGAGAACGCCCATGACGCAGACGGCGGCGACCGGCCCGGCCGGAGCGGTGACCGAACACGGGGGCGGAGTGTGGTCCCTACGGGTGCCCATCCCGAACAATCCGCTCGGCCACACCCTCGTCCACGTCCTCGACACCGACCGCGGCCCCGTACTGATCGACACCGGCTGGGACGATCCCGCCTCGTGGGCCGAACTCACATCCGGGTTGGCTGAGTTGGGGATCGGAGTTGCCGACGTCCACGGAGTCGTCGTCACCCACCACCATCCCGACCACCACGGCCTGTCCGGCCGGGTGCGGCAGGAGTCCGGCGCGTGGATCGCCATGCACGCCGCCGACATCGCCGTCGTCCGCCGCACCCGCGAGGCCCCGCCCGGGAGTTGGCTCGGCTATCTCGACCGCAAGCTGGTCGCCGCCGGAGCGCCCGAGGAGCACCTCGCCCCGCTGCGCGCCGCACTGGCCGGACGGACGGGCCGGACGGGCCGGTCCTCCCAGGCCGCCGGGCGGGCCGCCGGGGAGCGGACCCGGACCCTGCCCGGGGAACGCGCCGCGCTGCCCGACCGCGAGATCGTCCCCGGCGAACTCCTCGCCCTGCCGGGGCGGCGGCTGCGCGCCGTGTGGACGCCCGGCCATACCCCCGGCCATGTCTGCCTGCATCTGGAGGAGGACCACCCCGCCGGGCTGCCCGGCCACGGCCGGCTGTTCTCCGGCGACCACCTGTTGCCCGGGATCAGCCCGCACATCGGGCTGTACGAGGACCCGGACGAGGCGGGGGACAAAACGGCGGACGGGGCGACGGACGGCGCTACCGGCGGCGACCCGCTCGGCGACTATCTCGACTCCCTCGCACGCGTCGCCCGGCTCGGCGTGGCCGAGGTGCTCCCCGCCCATCAGCACGCCTTCACCGACGCGGCCGGCCGCGTCCGCGCCCTGCTCGCCCACCACGAGGAACGGCTGGCCGGCCTGCTCGCCCTCCTCGCCACCCCGCTCACCCCCTGGCAGCTCGCCGAGCGCATGGAATGGAACCGCCCCTGGGGCCGGATCCCGCACGGTTCGCGTTCCATCGCCGTCAGCGAGGCCCAGGCCCACCTCCGCCGCCTGGTGAAGCTCGGCCGCGCGGAGCCGGTGGCCGGTACGGAGCCTGTCGCGTACGTGGCGGTGTAGCCGCCGGCACGGGGGCCGGCGCCGGACACCGGGGGCCCGCGCCGGAGGCCCGCCGTACGCCCGGATACGCCGGGTCCCGACGTACGCCCTGGCCCTCCGTACGCCCAGGGCCCGCCGTACATCCGGATGTGCCGTACCCGGCGCTCCCCGCCCCGGAATCCGCCGCCGCCCCCGGCGATCCCCGGCTCCCGATCCGGCCACGGCCGCCACATGTGACCCAAGACGCCCTGGCGGCACGATGCCCGGCCGGTAGACTCGGCGGCTGTCGTCATGCCCGTACAGGGGGAAGCCGGTGGAAGTCCGGCACTGACCCGCAGCCGTGAGCCGCCCATCGGGCGGCGAGTCGGATTGCCCTGTACGGGACGTGAGCGCCGGCATCGTCGAGGAATACGGGCCGGGCGCTGGCCCTCGTGTGCCGGTGTCCAGGCACACGAGGAGAGGGACCCATGATCAGCGTTCGCCGCGCCGCCGCCGCACTCGCGGCCGGTGCCGTGCTCAGCACCACCGCCGCCGGGGTGGCCGCCGCCGCGCCGTCGCCGACGCCGTCCCCGGTCAAGGTCCCGGCCGGTCTGTACGGCGAGAGCGACCCGACCTACGACGGTGTCTGGCGCCAGTCGCTGGCCTTCCTGGCCCAGCGCACCTCCGGTATCCAGCCCGCCGACAAGGCGGTGGAGTGGCTGCTCGGCCAGCAGTGCGCGGACGGCGCCTTCACCTCGTTCCGCCCCGACCCGGCGGCCCAGCCCTGTGACGCGAAGACGATGCGGGACTCCAACGCCACCGCCGCCGCCGTACAGGCGCTCGTCGCCGTGGCGCGGCAGTCCGCCGACCCGGACAAGGCCACCAAGGCCGCCGACGCGGGCGTCGCCTGGCTGAAGAGCACGCAGAACGCCGACGGCGGCTGGGCCTACAACCCGGCCGCCGCGGGCGGTCCGGCGAGCCCCAGCGACGCCAACTCGACCTCCCTCGTCATCGGCGCGCTCGCCGCCGCGAAGGTGCGGCCCGGGATGACGAAGTCGGCCGACGGCAAGACGCCGTACGACGCCCTGGTCACCTTCGCCCTGCCCTGCACGGGCGAAGCGGTCAAGGACGGCGGCGCGGGCGCCTTCGCGTACCAGCCGGACAAGAAGGGCACGCTCGTCGCGAACGACGACGCGACCGCCGCCGCCACCGTGGCCGGCCTCGGCAAGGGCCTGACCGCGCGCGGCTCCGCGCCGCAGCAGTCCCCGACCTGCGCGGACACGACCCCGCCGACGCCCGACCGGGCCGCCGCCAACGGCGCCGCCCACCTCGCCGCGCGGCTCGCGAAGACCGGCCATCTGAATCTGCCGCCGATGCCGGGCGCCACCGACGCCGCCGAGCTGCCGGACTACGGCAACACCGCCGACGCGGTCGTCGCGCTGGCCGCCGCCGGGGCGAAGAAGGAGGCCACCGGTGCGCTGGCGTGGCTGGAGAAGAACGCCGGGGACTGGGCGAAGACCGGTGGCCCGGGCGCGTACGCGCAGCTCGTGTTCGCCGCGCACGCCATGGACACCGACCCGCGCAGCTTCGGCACCCTCGACCTGATCAAGGCACTGAACGCCACCGGCCCGGCTCCGAAGACCCCCGACAACTCGGAGGCGTCCACCGGCGCCGACGACGAGGGCGGCTTCAACGTGTGGTGGATCATCGGCATCGGCACGGTCGTCGGTGTCGGCGTCGGCTTCCTCCTGAGCGGTCGCAAGAAGTGACCCGCGCCGGAGCGGCCGGGGCGGGAGTGGCCGGCGCGGGGGCGACCCGTACGGGTACGACCCTCACAGGAGCGCCCCGCGCCCTGCTCACCGTGCTCGCCGCGGGCCTCCTCGCCCTCGTTTCGGCCATCGCCGTCGCCTCGCCCGCCCAGGCCGCCGGCTACCGCTACTGGGCCTTTTGGGAGTCGGGCGAGAACGGCTGGGGCTTCGCCACCCAGGGGCCCGCGACCTCCCGGCCCGCCGACGGCGACTCCGTCGGCTTCCGCTTCGCCGTCAGCGCGAACTCCGCCGCCGCCGCGAAGCCCTCCACGGCCCCCGACTTCCGGGCGATCTGCTCGGGTGTGGCGGAGAAGGCGGGCGCCAAGCGGGTCGCGGTCGTGATCGACTTCGGCACCGGCCAGGACGCCCCGTCCGGCGAGCGGCCGCCCAGCCCGCGGGTCCGGGTCGGCTGCCCCGTGCTCCGCGAGGACGCCTCGGCGGCGGAGGCGCTGGCCGAGGTCGCGAAGCCGCTGCGGTACGACGCGAACGCCATGCTGTGCGGCATCGCCGGGTACCCGGCGAAGGGCTGCGGCGAGCAGGTGGCGGTGGACGCCGAGAAGGGTGAGAAGGGCGCGAAGGGTGAGAAGGGTGCGAAGGGTGTGAAGGCGGAGAACGCCGGGGACGCCGCGAAGTCCTCGGCGGCCGGTGACGGCGGTTCCTCCGGCGGCCCGTCCGTCGGTGTCGTCGCGGGCGGCGCCGCCGTGCTCGCGCTCGGCGCCGCCGGCGTCTGGCAGGCGCGCCGCCGGCGCGACTGATCCTGATCGGTCTCGGGAGCGCCCCCGACGCGCCCCTGAGACCGGCCCCGACCCCGCCCCCGGGACGACCCCGACCCCCGGGACGGCCTGGCTCCGGGACGACCCCGACCCTGGAACGACCGAGACGCCCCCGACTCTGGGATGACTCCGAGATGACCCCGCTGCGCGCCCCCGAGGCGAACCGTTCCAACGCCGTGCACCCCGGAGCCTGGTGGCTCTGGGCGCTCGGCCTGGCCGTGGCCGCCTCCCGCACCACCAATCCGCTGCTGCTCGGCCTGCTCGTGGGAGTCGCGGGCTATGTCGTCGCGGCCCGCCGTACGGACGCGCCCTGGGCCCGTTCGTACGGCGCGTTCGTGAAACTCGGCCTGTTCGTGGTGGCGCTGCGGGTGTTCTTCTCGATGCTCCTCGGCACGCCGATCCCGGGGTCGGTGGAGCTGTTCACACTGCCCGAGCTGCCGCTGCCCGAGTGGGTGCGGGGCATCCGGATCGGCGGCCGGGTCACCGCCGAGCAGCTGGTGTTCGCCCTGTACGAAGGATTGAAGCTGGCCACCCTGCTGATCTGCGTGGGCGCGGCGAACGCGCTCGCCAACCCGGCGCGGCTGCTGAAGTCGCTGCCCGGCGCGCTGTACGAGGTGGGCGTGGCGGTCGTCGTGGCCATGACCTTCGCGCCGAACCTGGTCGCCGACGTCTCCCGGCTGCGCACCGCCCGCCGGCTGCGCGGCCGCCCGACCGGCGGACTGCGGGCGCTGGCCCAGATCGGGCTGCCGGTCCTGGAGGGCGCGCTGGAACGGTCGGTCGCGGTGGCGGCGTCGATGGACGCGCGCGGCTACGGCCGTACGGCCCACGTCCCGCGCGCGGTCCGGCGGACCACCGCCGTCCTCACCCTCGGCGGCCTGCTCGGGGTGTGCGCCGGCTCGTACGGACTGCTCGCCGCGCAGGGCGCCGGGTACGGGCTGCCGCTGCTCGTCGCCGGGCTCGGCGCGGCCGTCGCCGGACTGCGGCTCGGCGGACGGCGGGCGACCCGTTCCCGGTACCGGCCGGACCGGTGGGGCGTCCGGGCCTGGCTGGTGGCGGGGTCGGGGGCCGCCGTGGCGACCGCGATGATCGCGGCGGCGTCGGTGCTGCCGGAGGCGCTGCGCCCCGGGGTCGTACCGCTTCAGGCGCCCGGACTGCCGCTGTGGCCGGCGCTGGCCGTCCTGGTGGGGCTGGTGCCCGCGTTCGTGGCGCCGGTGCCGAACGGGCCGGCGTCCAAGGGGCCGGTGAGGCCCCGGGTGTCGCAGGGGGCACAGGGGTCGCAGGGGCCGGGGGAGCCTTCGGGGCGGCAGACACGCACCGGCTCGAAGCCGGCCGGAACAGCCAGGACAGCCAGAACAGTCAGGACGGCCAAGGCAGCCAAGGCAGCTACGCCCGCCATAGCGGCCGAGGCGGCGGAGGGATCGGAGGAATCGTCGCGATGATCTGTTTCGAGAACGTCTCGGTGACGTACGACGGCGAGGCCGAGCCCACGCTGAAGGACGTCGACCTGACCGTGCCCGAGGGCGAGCTGGTGCTGCTCGTCGGCCCGTCCGGGGTCGGCAAGTCGACGCTGCTCGGCGCGGTGTCGGGCCTCGTCCCGCACTTCACCGGCGGCACGCTGCACGGCCGGGTCACCGTCGGCGGCCGGGACACCCGGACGCATCCGCCGCGCGAGCTGGCCGATCTGGTGGGCACGGTGGGTCAGGATCCGCTCTCCCACTTCGTCACCGACATCGTCGAGGACGAGCTGGCGTACGGGATGGAGTCGCTCGGCCTCGCGCCCGCCGTGATGCGGCGGCGCGTCGAGGAGACGCTCGATCTGCTGGGTCTCGCCGAGCTGCGGGACCGGCCGATCGCCACCTTGTCGGGCGGGCAGCAGCAGCGGGTCGCGATCGGATCGGTACTGACCCCGCACCCCAAGGTCCTTGTGCTCGACGAGCCGACGTCGGCTCTCGACCCGTCGGCGGCCGAGGACGTCCTCGCCGTACTCCAGCGGCTGGTGCACGACCTGGGCACGACGGTCCTGATGGCGGAGCACCGGCTCGAACGGGTCGTACAGTACGCGGACCAGGTGCTGCTGCTCCCCGAGGCGACCATGGGTCCGCCCGCGGACATCATGGCGCTGTCGCCGGTGCATCCGCCGGTGGTGTCGCTCGGGCGCGCCGTCGGCTGGGACCCGCTGCCGCTCACCGTCCGTGACGCCCGCCGCCGCGCGGCGCCCCTGCGGGCCCGGCTGGCCGACCGTACGCCCGCATCGGGCCGTATACCCGGCCTGGCTTCCCCCTCCGACCCGGTTTCCCCCTCCCGGCCGGTTTCCCCTCTCCCCTCTCCCGTTCCGGCGCGGACCGGCGGCTTCTCCCTCTTCGGGCGGCGCCGTCCCCGCACCGGCCCCGCCGCCGCCGATCGCGCCGCCCCGCTCGTCTCCATCGAACGGCTCGCCGTCCGCCGCGGCCGGGTCGAGGCGCTGCGCCGGGTGGACCTGGAGGTCCGGGCCGGGCAGACGGTCGCGCTCATGGGCCGCAACGGCGCGGGCAAGTCCACCCTGCTCGGCACCCTCGTCGGCATGATCACCCCGACCTCCGGGGAGGTCCGCGTCGCGGGCCTGGTCCCGCACACGACGGACCCGGGCGCGCTGATCCGGCAGGTCGGTCTCGTCCCGCAGGAACCCCGGGACCTGCTGTACGCCGACACGGTCGCGGCCGAGTGCGCGGCGGCCGACGAGGACGCGGGCGCGGCGCCCGGCAGCTGCCGGACGCTGGTGTCCGAGCTGCTGCCGGGGGTGGCGGACTCGACCCACCCACGGGATCTCTCGGAGGGCCAGCGGCTCGCGCTCGCGCTCTCCGTCGTCCTGACCGCCCGCCCGCCGCTGCTGCTGCTCGACGAGCCGACCCGCGGCCTGGACTACGCGGCCAAGGCCCGGCTCGTGACCCATCTGCGGGCGCTGGCGGCCGAGGGCCACGCGATCGTCCTGGCGACACACGATGTGGAGCTGGCGGCGGAGCTGGCGGACCGGGTGGTGATCGTCGCGGGCGGCGAGGTGGTGGCGGACGGGCCGACGGCGGAGGTCGTGGTGTCGTCCCCGGCCTTCTCGCCCCAGGTCGCGAAGATCCTGGCGCCGGAGCCGTGGCTCACGGTCGAGCAGGTCGAGGAGGCGCTGAGGTGACGACCGAACCGGCACAGTCGACGGGATCGGCACCGGAACCGCAGCCGATGCCGGCAGCCCGAGCGCGCGCCCGCGCCCGCGCCACCGCCTCCTCCCGTCCCATCCGGCTGGGCCCGCGCTCCGTCGCCGCGCTCGTCCTCGTCTCCGTGGTCGGGCTGATCGCGGTCGGCTGGCCGCTCTTCGCGGACAAGGGCTCGGCCCTCACCGACCACGCCGCCGACGCCCCCTGGTTCTTCGCGCTGCTGCTGCCCCTGCTGATCGCCGTCGTCGTCGCGACGATCGCCGACTGCGGCATGGACGCGAAGGCGGTGGCGATGCTGGGGGTGCTCGCCGCCGTGGGGGCGGCGCTGCGGCCGATCGGGGCCGGGACGGCCGGCCTGGAGCCGATGTTCTTCCTGATGGTGCTGAGCGGCCGGGTGCTCGGACCGGGCTTCGGTTTCGTGCTCGGCGCGGTCACGATGTTCGCGTCGGCCCTGCTCACGGGCGGGGTGGGGCCGTGGCTGCCGACGCAGATGCTGGCCATGGGCTGGTTCTCGATGGGCGCCGGGCTGCTGCCGGGCCCGGAGCGGCTCCGGGGCCGGGGGGAGCGGGTGATGCTGGCGGCGTACGGCTTCGTGGCGGCGTTCGCGTACGGCACGGTCACCAATCTCTACGGCTGGGTGACGGTCGCCGGCACGGGCCAGGGCATGGGCGAGGGCATCTCCTTCCAGCCCGGGGAGCCGCTCGGGGACAACCTGGTGCGGTTCCTGGCGTACGTGGCCGCCACCTCGCTCGGCTGGGACCTGGGCCGGGCGCTGCTCACCGTGGTCCTCACGCTCACGACCGGCGGGGCGCTTCTGCGGGCGCTCCGGCGGGCCACGCGGCGCGCGAACTTCGAGGCCCAGGTCACTTTCGGGGGTCCCGAAAAGGCCCCGGCGGGTGAGGCCGCTCATAGGGCCCAGATCACTTCCGAAGCCGGGTAGTAGGCCCGGGCACCCCGCTCGCCACCCCTCCTATGTCCCGGCGACCTGCGGATATGTCCGGGGCGGGGGTGGGGGCGCCGGGTGGCGGTCTCCGATCGGGGCTCGTACCGGGGGGCGTTGCAAGCCCCCCGCCGGGTTTGCTTCTCTGGTGGACGTCGCCAGGCAGCCGGTGCTCGTCACCGGGGCAGGCAGACCGGATTCCCCCCGGATCCCGGATTCCCCGGGCTCTGGTTCCGGCTTGTCGAAATCGCCCGGCGCGCCCTTTGTCCCCGACGTTAGGTATGACGTTTTGATCCGCTCGATCACCACCCGTGTCTCTGCCCGCAAGAAGACCTTCGCCGCCTCCGCCGCGGTTCTGGTCGCCGCTTCCGGCGCGGTGCTCGGCACGACGGGTACGGCTTCGGCCAGCACCCCGCAGGAGATCGCCCGCCAGATCGTGCCGTCGAATCAGTACGCGTCCTTCAGCAAGATCGTCGAGCACGAGTCCGGCTGGAACCACACCGCCACCAACTCCTCCAGCGGCGCCTACGGCCTGGTCCAGGCCCTCCCGGCCTCGAAGATGGCCTCGGCCGGCTCCGACTGGAAGACGAACCCCGCCACCCAGATCAAGTGGGGTCTCAACTACATGAACGAGCGCTACGGCTCCCCGAACGACGCCTGGAACTTCTGGCAGTCGCACGGCTGGTACTGAGCCGCCCCACCGGCAGCCCGGTCGTAGCCTCGCCGCGCTAGCGGCACCCTGACGTCGCAAGGCCCCGCGCCCTCCACCTCCGGAGGGGCGGGGCCTGCGTCGTTTCCGTGCGTCGGGACGCGCACGCGGGATGTCGGGACGCGTACGCGGGGGCGCGTCCCCGTCCCCGCACCCGCACCCGCACCCGCACCCCTCTATACGTACGGGTATATACGTACGGGCCCCTCTCCGCGTACGCCTACGACAGCCGCTGGATGATGGTGCCGGTCGCGAGCGCGCCCCCCGCGCACATCGTGATCAGCGCGAATTCCCCGTCCCGCCGCTCCAGCTCGTGCAGGGCCGTGGTGATCAGCCGGGCCCCGGTGGCGCCCACGGGATGGCCGAGGGCGATGGCGCCGCCGTTGACGTTCACCTTCTCCAGGTCCTGCCCGAAGACGTCCGCCCAGCTCAGCACCACCGCCGCGAACGCCTCGTTGATCTCCACGAGGTCGATGTCCGTCAGGGACATGCCCGCCTTGCCGAGTACCGCGCGGGTCGCGTCGACGGGCCCGTCGAGGTGATAGTGCGGGTCGGCGCCGACCAGGGCCTGGGCGACGATCCGCGCGCGGGGCCGCAGTTTGAGCGCGCGGGCCATCCGCTTGGAGGCCCACATCAGGGCGGCGGCGCCGTCCGAGATCTGCGAGGCGGTACCGGCGGTGTGCACGGCGGTGGGCAGCACCGGCTTGAGCCCGGCCAGCGCCTCCAGGCTGGTGTCGCGCAGCCCCTCGTCCCGGTCGACCAGCCGCCACATGCCCTGTCCGGCGTGCTGCTCCTCCTCGGTGGTGGGGACCTGGACGGCGAAGGTCTCGCGCTTGAAGCGCTCCTCGGCCCACGCGGCGGCGGCGCGCTCCTGCGAGAGCAGCCCGAAGGCGTCGACCCGCTCGCGGCTGAGACCGCGGCGGCGGGCGATGCGCTCGGCGGCCTCGAACTGGTTGGGCAGGTCGACGTTCCACTCGTCGGGGAACGGCTTGCCGGGCCCGTGCTTGGAGCCGGCGCCGAGCGGGACCCGGGACATGGCCTCGACCCCGCAGGAGATCCCGATGTCGACGACACCGGCGGCGACCATGTTGGCCACCATGTGGGCGGCCTGCTGCGAGGAGCCGCACTGGCAGTCGACGGTGGTGGCGGCGGTCTCGTACGGCAGGCCCATGGCGAGCCAGGCGGTACGGGAGGGGTTCATGGACTGTTCGCCGGCGTGGGTGACGGTGCCGCCGACGATCTGCTCGACGCAGTCGGCGGGGATGCCGGTACGGCCGAGAAGTTCGCGGTAGGTCTCGCCGAGGAGGTAGGCGGGGTGGAGGTGGGCGAGTGCGCCGTGGCGTTTGCCGATGGGGGTGCGTACGGCTTCGACGATGACGGGTTCCGCGGCCATGAGCTGGTCCTCTCCTCGCCCGGTGCGGGTGTTCCCGGCACCCCACCGGTCGACGGTCACGTGGAACTGCACGGACTGCGCGAGCTCCAGGAACTGCGTGAGCTCCAGGAGCTTCACGAACTGCGTGAGCTGTGCGGGCTGTACGGACCGCGCGCGGGGCGCGGGCCGTACGCGGCGTGCGAGGTGTGCGGACCGTGCGCGGTGCGCGGTGCGCGAACTGCGCCTGCTTCACCGCGTACTTGGCACGAGGACACGCACGACCGGGCAGGACCGCGCAGAAATGTGCGGAGGATGTGCAACTTCACGCAGAACTAGTACGCGTTCTAGTTACGAGTGCAGTCTTATGGGGGTTACCGCCGGTAGGCAAGGGTCCGGAACGCAATACTTCCCCGCGTACGCCTTGCCTCTTACCGGACCCCTCACTACCTTTCCCGGCAACTTCTGATGGACCATCAGATATCTGGAGTGTGTGCCGATGCGCTGTCCCCGTCTCCCCGAAGGGTTCGACGCCACCGACCCCGATCTGCTCCACGCCCGCATCCCGCACCCGGAGTTCGCCCGGCTGCGGCAGACCGCGCCCGTCTGGTGGTGCGCCCAGCCGGCCGGGGTCACCGGCTTCGCCGACGAGGGCTACTGGGCCGTCACCCGGCACGCCGACGTCAAGTACGTCTCCACACACCCGGAGTTGTTCTCGTCCCGGACCAACACCGCCGTCATCCGCTTCAACGAGCACATCAGCCCCGACCAGATCGAGGTCCAGAAGCTGATCATGCTCAACATGGACCCGCCCGAGCACAGCCGGGTCCGCCAGATCGTGCAGCGCGGCTTCACTCCGCGCGCCATCCGCGGTCTGGAGTCCGCGCTGCGCTCCCGGGCGCGCGCGATCGTCGCCGAGGCCAAGGCAGCGGCGGCGGACGCGGGACCGGGCGGCACCTTCGACTTCGTCACCCGGGTCGCCGTCGAACTGCCGCTCCAGGCCATCGCCGAACTCATCGGCGTACCGCAGGAGGACCGGGCCCGGATCTTCGACTGGTCGAACAAGATGGTCGCGTACGACGATCCCGAGTACGCCATCACCGAGGAGATCGGCGTCGAGGCCGCCATGGAGCTCATCGGCTACGCGATGAACCTGGCCGCCGACCGCAAGAAGTGCCCGGCCGAGGACATCGTCAGCCAGCTCGTCGCGGCCGAGGGCCAAGGGAACCTCTCCTCCGACGAGTTCGGATTCTTCGTACTGCTGCTCGCCGTCGCGGGCAACGAGACCACGCGCAACGCCATCAGCCACGGCATGCACGCCTTCCTCACCCATCCCGACCAGTGGGAGCGGTACAAGCGGGAGCGGCCGGCCACCGCCGCCGAGGAGATCGTGCGCTGGGCGACCCCGGTGACCGCCTTCCAGCGCACCGCCACCCAGGACACCGAACTCGGCGGGCAGCGGATCCGGCAGGGCGACCGGGTCGGCATCTTCTACTCGTCCGCCAACAACGACCCCGAGGTCTTCGACCGCCCCGAACTCTTCGACATCACCCGGGACCCCAACCCCCACCTCGGATTCGGCGGCGGCGGCCCGCACTTCTGCCTCGGCAAGTCCCTCGCGGTCAAGGAGATCGACCTCGTCTTCGAGGCCCTCGCCGACGAACTCCCCGACCTCACCCTGGCCGGCGAGCCGCGCCGGCTGCGCGCGTCCTGGCTCAACGGCATCAAGGAGCTTCAGGTCAGGGTGGGTTGACGCATTCCACGAGCGGCGCCATCCACGGAGCCACCCGCACCGCTCCCGCCGCCCGCGCCGCGGCCGAACGTACACCGGCGCCGGCCCGGCCCGGTGTACGTTCGGCCGCATGAGCACCGCATACGAAAACGATCAAGACCGCTGGAACGCCGTCGACGGGTACGTCACCGAGCTGCTCGTCCCCGCGGACGACGCCCTGACCGCCGCCCTCGCCGCCTCCGAGGAGGCCGGACTTCCGCCCATCGCCGTGGCCCCCAACCAGGGCAAGCTGCTCCACCTCCTCGCCGTCACCCAGGGCGCCCGCAGCATCCTGGAGATCGGCACCCTCGGCGGCTACAGCACCATCTGGCTGGCCCGCGCGCTGCCCGCCGACGGCCGGCTGATCACGCTGGAGTACTCCCCCGCCCACGCGGACGTCGCCCGCGCCAACCTCGCCCACGCCGGCCTCGACACGATCGCCGAGGTGCGCACCGGCGCGGCTCTGGACACCCTGCCGAAGCTGGAGGCGGAGGGCGCGGGCCCGTTCGACCTCGTCTTCATCGACGCCGACAAGGTCAACAACCCGCACTACGTCGCCTGGGCCCTGAAGCTCACCCGCCCCGGCTCCCTGATCATCGTCGACAACGTGGTCCGCGGCGGCAAGGTCGCCACCCCGCACCCGGACGACCCGGCGATCACCGGCACCCGCGAGATGTTCGACCTGATCGCCCGCGAACCCCGCCTGGACGCGACCGCCGTCCAGACCGTCGGCACGAAGGGCTACGACGGCCTGCTGATCGCCCGCGTGACCGAGTGACACGTGACCGCATGACCACGTGGCCGAGTGACGCGAACCGCATGGCCACGTGACCACATGCCCGTGCGGCGCTCCGCCGGTGATCGCGGCCGGCGGAGAGCGGGGCTTCACCTCTTCGCTCAAGAGGAATCGATTCGCCTTGGACTGTTCGAGTGCCTGTCCATGTACCTCTGGCAAAGGATCAGCAGGTCCTGCGGTACGGGATGTCGGGCAGGTACGCCTTCCAGTCCGCGCGGGAGAGCCCGGAGCCGGTACGCGCACAGACCTGGCGGGCCACCTGGGTGGGCGCGATGTCGTACCTCCACAGCCGGACGTGGGAGCCGGCGACGTACAGCGTGGTGCCGTCCCGGCCGAAGGCGAGCGCCTGGGGGAGGTCGCCGGGGGACGGGAGTGCGGAACCGAGGGGGCGGCTGGCGGCCACGTCCCAGAGCTGGACGGTGCCCCCACTGCCGGACACCGCCAGGGTGCGGCCGTCCGGGGAGAAGGCGAGGGCGGTGACGGACTCACCGGGGCCGGTTCCCGCCACACCGACGCGGTTGCGCACATCGCCGTCCCACACGGTGACGTGTCCCATGGCGTCGCCGGCCGCGAAGTACGCCCCGTCCGGGCTGAAGGCCAGTACATCGGACACGTCCTCCCCGAGGGCACGGTAATCCGTCCGCCCTGTACGGAGGTCGGTCACCTCGTCCTGCGCGGTGACGAGCAGGCGCTGGTCGTCACGGATGGCCATGTCCTGTGCGGAGACGTCGTCCAGTGTCCGCAGACGTTTCCCGCGCGGTACGTCCCAGGCATCCACGACCTGCCGTGTCGTGGTGCTCCGGGACACATACAGCGTGCGGCCGTCGGGGCTCAGGGCCAGTCCGTCGACGCCGGCCGTTCCGTCCGGGCCGGGAGGTACGGTGATGTTCGCGCGCCCGCGATGTGTCGACGTGTCCAAGACGGTGATGGACTGTCCCGTGTCCGTGTCACTTTGGGCATACGCGAAGGACCGGCCGTCGGCGCTCATGGCCATCAGGCCGAGGCACGAGCGCTCCGAAGTCGCTTGCAGTTCCTCGTCGTAGACCGTGGCCGGCCCGTTTTCGGCGGGCGATCTCAGACGCGGGGCGGCCGCCGCCGGAGGGCCGGCGGCCTCGACGGGACACGGCTTGTCCGGCAGGGTCAGGAATGCCTTGCCGGTCCGGGTGTCCCAGAGGCGGACACTGTTGTCGCCCTTCCCGTCCGCCGGGGCGCGCAGGGTGGCCGACGTCCGGCCGTCCCGGGACAGCAGGGCGACGTCCACGCTCTGCCGACGCCAGTCGGGCGTGGTCGCCGAGCCCAGGGCCAGGGATCGGACGGCCGTACGCGAGCCGTCGAGGTATGGGATCACACCCGCGGTGAAATCGACTTCGTACTGGTCGGCGGCCTCGCTGCCCAGAGTGTGGCGGAACACCGGGCCGGCATCGGGGGACGCGAGGCGCCACAGAAGGACCCGGCCTTCCTCGTCGAACGTGGCCACGAACGCACCGTCCGGGCTGAACCGCACGTCGGCCGCCGCCTCCGTGTCCAGTCGGGCGAGGTCACGCCCCGAGGCGATGTCCCGGACGAGGACTCCGGCAGGGGAACCGAGGCCGATGGCGGTACCGTCCGGCGAGAAGGTGAGCCGCGTCCGCGAACAGAAATCCCTGCCGTGCCCGGCCGGCCGGCGCATGGGCTGAAGGACGCGGCGGGCGACGTCCCAGATCCGCAGGGGCTGCCCGGTGCCGCAGGTCGCCAGTCGGCGCCCGTCCGCACTGATGGCCAGGGCCGGCAGCTCTTCCTCTTCGGTGGGGACGCGCAGCCGCAGTCGGTGACTCGGCACGTCCCAGACCTGTATCTCGCTCTCGGCTTGGACCGCGAGGCTGCGCCCGTCCCCGCTGAAGGCGACGAACAGTGGCAGCATCGCTCGCAAGTGCCCCGTCTGCCGTCCGGTGCGGATGTCCCACAACGTCACGGACTCCGGCCCGCTCAGCGCGATCGTCCGGCCGTCCGGGCTGATCACGTCCTGTTCGGGGCCGGACAGCCGCTCGCCGGGCCCCGGGTAGGTGTGAGTGAGGCGGTGGGTGCGCAGGTCCCAGACACGGACGTGGTCGCGGGAGGCCGATACCAACTCCCGGCCGTCGCCGGTGAGGCGGCGGACGGTGGAGCGGGCGTCGCGTTCCGAGACCCTGAAGACATCCTGTTCGTGGCGGTTCAGCGCGGACAGCACGGCCGAGCGGGTCTCCACGGTGTCGGCGAGCTGCCAGGAGGCGACGCTCAGCCGGGCCGCGGTGACCGGGTCGGTGGCGCGCATGCCGTCGGCCACCGCGGCGATCCGGCGTGCCTCGGACTCCCGGTGGCGGCGGTCGCTGGTGCGGGACTGCTGCCAGGCGATGGCGCCCGCGACGAGAGCGAGAGCGAGGAGGGTGGCGAGGGTGGTCAGCAGGGTGCGGCGGCGGCGCAGTTCCCCGGTGCGGGTGGTACGGCCGGCGGTCAGGAATGCCTGTTCCACAGGGGTCAGCGGCTGGTCGGAGAGGTGTTCGTCCGCCGTGGCCAGGCGCGTGCCCCGGTAGAGGGCCTCCGGATCACGGGCCAGGGCCTCCCATTCGGCGGCCGCCTCCGTCAGGCGGCGATGGGTTCGCAGGCGATCGCGGGTCTCCTCGACCCAGGTGCGCAGGCGGGGCCAGGACGTGATGAGGGCCTCGTGGGCGAGGTCGACCGTGTCGTCGTCGAGGGTGATGAGGCGGGCCTGGGCCAAGCGGTCGAGGACCAACGCCACTTGGGCGGTGGGGGCGAAGTCCAGTTCTCCACGGCCGACGGGGCGGCGGGTGTCCGGGGAGCCCTCTCCGGGAGTGATCAACCGCAGCAGCACGAGCCGGGCCAGTTCCGCGTCGTCGGCGGACAACGCCGTGTAGACCTCCTCGGCGGTCTTGGCGATGGCGCCATGGACGCCGCCCGCCGCCTCGTACGCCTCCATCGTCAGCGCACGGCCCCGGCGTCGACGCCAGGTCTCGCGCAGGGCGTGGGACAGCAGCGGCAAGCCGCCGGCCTCGCCGTCCACCTCCGCCACGAGGCGGGCGGTCAGTTCGCGTTCGACGATCAGCCCGGCTGCTTGGGCCGGTCTGACGACCACCTCGCGCAACTCGGCGCGATTCATCGGCCCCACCAGCAGATTGGCCTCCCGCAGCGCGTCGGCGAACTCGCGGTACTCGGCACAGCGGCCGTAGAAATCGGCGCGTACGGCGATCACGACGCGCAGCCCGCTGTCCGGCCGGCGGGCGGCGAGCAGGGCCTCGATGAACTCGGTGCGCTCCTGTACGTCCCGGCACAGCGTGAAGACCTCCTCGAACTGGTCCACCACCAGGACGGTGTCGCCGTCGGCGTCCTTCGGCCTCAGCGCCTTCGCGTGGGTGCGCAGCGGATGCTCACCCGGGGTGAGAACCCGGATCTCCGCCAGTGAGGCGCCCTCGGTGCGCAGCGCGGGGATCAGCCCGGCCCGCAGCAGCGAGGACTTACCGCTGCCGGAGGGGCCGAACACGGCCGCGAAGCTGTGGGTCAGCACCAGTTCGCGTACGTCCTCCACCAGCGTGCCGCGGCCGAAGAACCGCTCGTGATCCCCGGCTTCGAACCGGGCCAGCCCCTGATACGGCGACTGCTCGCCGCTGTCCTCGCGGCCGCGGACCACCGACTCCTCGGCCGTCTGACGCCACCGCCGCTCCCACTCCCGCGCATCGCCGCCGCAGGCCGCCACGTAGGCCAGGGTGACCGCCAGTGAGGGCAGTTGCTCACCCGCGGCGGCCTGTGAGAGCGCGGTCACCGAGTAATGGGCCCGGCGCGCCATCTCCCGGTAGGTCAGCCCCCCGCCCGCCTCGCGCCGCAGCTCGCGCAACTCGTCCGCGAACCGCTGCACCGGCCCCGCGGCCGGATCCAGCGGTGTTTCACGACGCCCCATCGCCACCGGCCCCCTCGCGCCCCGCAACCCGTTTCGTGGTCACGATAGGAACCCGCCGCGTGCACCGGCAAGGGCTCGCCCCGGCCTCTCAACTGGCCCCCGGTGTTTGTTCAAAGTGGCGGAAGGGGCCTGCTGAACAACGGTGCGGGCGGCTGGAGTGGTCGTCGTCGGGCCGATCACCGGGCCGGCGCGGCACCGCACCGCGGCGCCGCTTTGCGATGCGGAAGGAACCTCGACCATGAGTTTCAAGAAGACCCTCACGCTCTCGGCCGTCGCGCTGGTACTCGGCTCCGGCATGGCCGTGGCGAATCCGGCGACGGCCGCCCCCAGTGCGGACGTCACGGCCGTCACGGCACGAGCCGGCTGGCACACGATCTGGGGCAACTCCTGGGTCCCCGCGCAGAAGAGCGGTAAGTGGACGTCCAGGGCCTACAAGTCGCCGAGCAGGAAGACGCGCGCTGTCCTGCGCTGCTACAACACGCACGCCCGGATGAGCGTATGGATCTCCGAGGATCTGGGCGGGGGCCGCACGAAGAAGATCGCGGACAGCGGCTTGAAGCGGTGCAACCCCAACGGGGGCATCGTCGCCACGGGCACGGTCAGCAACACCCGCCACGCGCTGAGGATCCACATCTACGGCAAGCAGGGCTCCTTCGTCCGCGCGGAGAAGTGGTCCTGAGACCGACCGTCCGAAACCGCCGGACGCACGAGATGACCGGCGGTATCGGCGAGATCCGGTAAGCGCTTGGTCCGCCTCCACGTCGTCATGGGCGTCGAAGGCGACCGCGGCACCGCCGGACACCCCCACGAAGCCCCCGCCCTGACCGGCCGGTCAGCCACACCCGCGCAGCGGGGGAAGCTCGACCTCGCACGAGGGGGCCCGCGCCCGAGGCGCGGGTCCCCTCGTGCGAGGCGGGTCAGCGGCTGGGCCGGCTCCAGCCGGGGTCACCGCCGGCCCTCCCGCCGAGAGGGGCCGCACGTGGTCCACGCCCACGTCGCCGGTGGATGTAAGAGACTGCGGGTATGCGATCAAGGCTCGGCACAGCGCCCTGCCCGTATTTCCCGAGAGGTGCCGTATGGCCAGTGTGGTGAAGATCAACGTCCTGACCGTCCCCGCCGAGCAGCGTGAGGTGCTGGAGAAGCGCTTCGCGTCCCGCGCCGGTGTGGTCGAGGGGTCGGACGGCTTCGAGTGGTTCGAGCTGCTGCGCCCGCTGGAGGGCACCGAAAACTACCTGGTGTACACCCGGTGGCGCAGCGAGGAGGACTTCCAGAACTGGATGAACGGCCCCATGAAGGCCGGTCACCAGGGTGGCGGCCAGGATGGTGGCGAGGGCGGCGGCGAGCGGCCGAAGCCCGCCGCGACCGGGTCCACCGTGTGGTCGTTCGAGGTCGTCCAGCAGGCGGCCCCGAAGCCGGCCGCCGAGTGAGCACGGTGGCGGGCCCGGCGGATACGGCAGGCCCGACGGGTACGGCGCGGGGCTGGACATTCACCCCCGAGGCGTACGACACGGCCGACGCCTCCGCTCTTCGCCGCGCGTACTACGACGACGTCGCCAGCCGCTACTGGAAGCGGCCGGCGACCAAGGCGGAGGTCGACTCGGGTCTGACGAACGACGGTGTCGAACGGCTGGCGCCGCCGACCGGGCGGTTCCTGGTCGCCCGGTACGACGGCGAGCCCGCCGGCTGCGGCGGGGTGCTCCTGCTGGACGGCGGGCGCGCCGAGCTGACCCGGGTGTTCCTGCGGCACGGCTTCCGCGGCAAGGGCGGCGCCGGCGAGCTGCTGCGGAGCCTGGAGGACGCGGCCCGCGAGCTGGGCGCCACCCGGATGGTGCTGAACACCCGGCTCGACCTGGTGGAGGCGCGGGCGCTGTACACACGGCACGGGTACGCGGAGATACCGGCGTACTGCAGCGGCCCGTACATGGAGATCTGGTACGGCAAGGAGCTCGCGGGAGCGGCTGTCTAGCCACCCGCCTGACCCTGGTCCCGCCCCTGTCTCAGCCCCTTTCTCCCCTGCCTCGTCCCCGTCTCGTTCCCGTCCGGCCGGTGGGGTCCCGGCGGTCGGATCCCTCCGGTCGGGCCTCCCTCGGAGCCCGGCCGACCCCCGGCCCCAGGCCACAAGGCCCCCGGCCCTCGCCTCGCCCCGCCCCACCTCGCCCGGATGGACGCGCCCAGCGGGACCGGGGCCCCGGCGGTGCGTACGTTCGGATCCGGGGCCCGCCGTTCCGGAGCCACCGCCACAGCCGCCGCCTCAGCCGCGGCCGCTCGTCGTGCCGGTGCCGGTGTCGGTGTCGGTTCCGCCGTGGACCGAGCGCTTGGACGAGGTGCCCCTTGCCGCATGCCGACACCCTCGAGGACGCCCGGTCCGCCGACGCGCCGGAGCCCGCCAAGCTCACTCTCCCCACGCTCACCGCGCTGGTCGTCGGTTCCATGGTGGGGGCCGGCGTCTTCTCGCTGCCGCGGCGGTTCGCGCAGGAGACGGGGGTCGCGGGGGCGCTGATCGCGTGGGCGGTCGCGGGTCTCGGGATGCTGATGCTCGCGTTCGTCTTCCAGGCGCTCGCGGTGCGCCGGCCCGATCTCGACGCGGGCGTCTACGCGTACGCCAAAGCGGGCTTCGGCGAGTACCTCGGGTTCTTCTCCGCCTTCGGCTACTGGGCGAGCGCCTGCGTGGGCAACGTGACGTACTGGGTGCTCATCATGTCGACGATCGGGGCGATCGCGCCCGCGCTCGGCGACGGCGACACGGCCCTCGCGATCCTCCTGTCCTCCGTCGGCCTGTGGTCCTTCTTCCTGCTCATCCGCCGCGGGGTGAGGGAGGCGACCGCGGTCAACCGGATCGTGACCATCGCCAAGGTCGTCCCCATCCTCGTCTTCGTCGTCCTGGCCCTGGTCTTCTTCAAGCCGTCCGTCTTCGTGGACAACATCCGCGGCGCGGACTACGCCGGTTCCCTGTTCACCCAGGTCCGCGGCACGATGCTGGCCACCGTGTTCGTCTTCCTCGGCGTGGAGGGGGCCAGCGTCTACTCGCGGCACGCCAGGCGCCGCAAGGACGTCGGGCGGGCCACGGTCCTGGGGTTCCTCAGCGTCTTCGCGATCTTCGCCTCGGTCACGATCGTGTCGTACGGCATCCTGCCCATGGCCGAACTCGCCCATCTGCGCCAGCCGTCCATGGCGGGCGTCCTGGAGGCGGCGGTCGGCACCTGGGGCCAGGTGTTCGTCAGCGTCGGGCTCATCGTCTCCGTCCTCGGCGCGTATCTCGCCTGGACCCTGATGTCCGCGGAGGTGCTGTTCGTCGCCGCGAAGGACGAGGACATGCCGCGTTTCCTGGCCCGGGTCAGCCACGACGACGTACCGGTCCCGGCGCTCCTGATGTCGACGTCGCTCGTGCAGGTCGTCCTGGTCGTCACCGCGTTCTCCGGCGACGCGTTCAACTTCGCCCTCGATCTGACCAGTTCCCTGACCCTCATCCCCTTCTTCCTGGCCGCCGCCTTCGCCCTGAAGATCGCGCTGCGGCCGGAGCGGGCGGGGGTGCCGGCCGGCTCCGGGACCCGCCGCGAGCTGGTCGTCGCCGCCCTGGCCACCGTCTATACGGCGTTCCTGCTGTACGCCGCCGGGCTGAAGTTCGTCCTCGTCTCCCTCATCGTCTACGCCCCGGCCACCCTCCTCTTCGTCAAGGCGCGCCGCGAGCAGAACCGGCGGCTGTTCTCGCCGAGGGAGGGGGTGATCCTCGCCGTCTCCGTCGCGGGGGCCGTGCTCGGGATCGTCGCCCTCGCCACCGGCTGGATCAGCCTGTGAACGGGCCGACGCCGTGCCCGCCGTCCCAGCGTCCCCTCATGCACTGTCCGCCTCTCTCGGACGCCTCACCTCTCCCGTACTTCCCCTCGCTCTCCTCGCTTCCGTAACTCTCGTAACTCTCGTAACTCCCACAACTCTTCGCATCCGTTCTCCCCCACCGGACACCGGAAAGGCCGCCCATGACCACCCCCCACACCGGCGCCACTGGCGAAACCGGCGCCGCCCGTCCGGCGCTCGGCGTCCACTCCGAGGTCGGACGGCTCCGGAAGGTGCTCGTCTGCTCCCCCGGACTCGCCCACCGCAGGCTCACCCCGACGAACGCCGCCGAGCTGCTCTTCGACGACGTCATGTGGGTGGAGAACGCCCAGCGCGACCACGCCGCCTTCGTCGCCGAACTGACCCGGCGCGGAGTCGAGGTCGTCGAGCTGCACGATCTCCTCGCCGAGACCATGGCCATCCCCGAGGCCCGCTCCTGGCTCCTCGACCGGAAGATCGTGCCGAACGAGGTGGGGCTCGGCCTGGTCGACGACACCCGCGCGTATCTGGACTCGCTCGGCCCCCGGCTGCTCGTCGAGTACCTCATCGGCGGGCTGTCCGTCGCGGACCTGCCGGAGGACTCCCGTCCCGGGTACGTGGCGCTCGCGCGCGAGGGGCACGGCGCCCGCGAGTATCTGATGCCGCCGCTGCCCAATTCCCTGTACACGCGGGACACCACCTGCTGGCTGTACGGCGGTGTCACCCTCAACCCGCTGTACTGGCCCGCCCGCCATGGCGAGACCCTCCTGATGAAGGCCGTCTACACCTTCCATCCCGGCTACCGGGACGCGACCGTGTGGTGGGGCGATCCGGAACAGGACTGGGGACAGGCCACGCTCGAGGGCGGCGACATCATGCCCGTCGGCAACGGGGTCGTCCTCATGGGCATGAGCGAACGCACCTCGCGCCAGGCCGTCACCCAGGTCGCCCGCGCGCTCTTCGAGAACGGTGCCGCCGAGCAGGTCGTCGTCGCGAGCATGCCGAAGCTCCGCTCCGCGATGCATCTCGACACCGTCTTCACCTTCGCGGACCGCGATGTCGTGACCCTCTACCCGAAGATCATGAGCGCCGTCCACACCTTCACCCTGCGCCCGGGCGACGGCGTGTCGCCGTCCGGCCTCGACATCACGGACGAGGGCGGCGCCGCCTTCACGGACGTCGTGGCGAGGGCCCTCGGGCTGTCGCGGCTGCGGATCATCGAGACCGGCGGGGACGAGTACTCCTCCGAGCGGCAGCAGTGGGACAGCGCCAACAACGCCGTCGCCGTGGAGCCGGGGGTCGTCTTCACGTACGACCGGAACACCCAGACCAACGCGCTGCTGCGGCAGGCCGGCATCGAGGTGGTCACCATCGTCGGCGCCGAACTCGGGCGGGGGCGCGGGGGCGGGCACTGCATGACGTGTCCGCTGGTGCGGGATCCGGTCGAGTTCTGAACCCGGACGGGTCCCGGGGCTCGCGGGTACGGAGGTCCGGGGCCCGGGGCCGGACACGCCCTAACCGCGAGACCGCCCGTCGTCACCCGGTTCCGGCGGGCCGGACGGCGGCCGCCCCTCCGACGGCTCCCTCCCCTCCTTCCGCTCCTTCCCCTCCCGCGTACCGTCCGCGTGGAAGCCGTTCGAGCCGCTCAGTTCCTCGGTGAGCACTTCCACCAGCCGGACCAGGTCCGTCGGCCGGTCCGGCCCCCACCAGTCGCCGAGCAGTTCGGCCAGTGACTCCTCACGCGCCCGCCCCAGCCGCAGCGCCGTCTCGGCCCCCCGCTCGGTGAGCACCAGCTCCGCGCCCGCGCGCGCCACCAGCCGCCGTTCCTCCAGCTGACCGGCGGCCTCGGTGATCGTCCCCAGAGGTACGGGGACGGTCTCGGCGAGCCGGCCGGGTTCGACGGCGCCGTGGTGGCGGACCCGCAGCAGCAGCCAGCTCGCGGCCGGCAGCAGGTCGAGCCCGGCACGGGCGGTGATCTTCTCGTACACCTTGCGGCGGCCCGCGCGGGAGCCGAGCACCGACAGGGCGCGGGCGCACTCCTCGTACGAGGAACGCTCGACGGGTCCGGTGCCGAGGGTCTCGCCGGCGTCGGGCGCGGTGACCGAGCCGCGCAGCCGGTCCTCCTTCAGGAACCAGGCGACGAGGAACGCGACCAGGACGACCGGCGCCGCGTACAGGAAGACGTCGGTGATGGACGTGGCGTACGCGTGCAGGACCACGGGCCGCAGCGGGGGCGGCAGCGCGACGACGGCGCGCGGGTCGGCGGCGAGGGTCGCGGGCCCGATGCCGGACGGGAGCGGGATGCCGGCGAGGGCGTCGGTCAGATTGCCGGTGAGACGGTCGGTGAAGACGGTGCCGAAAACGGCGACACCGAAGGCGGCGCCGACGGAACGGAAGAAGGTGGCTCCGGAGGTCGCGACGCCGAGGTCCTCGTAGGAGACGGAGTTCTGCACGATGAGGACGAGGACCTGCATGACGAGGCCGAGCCCGGCGCCGAAGACGAAGAAGTAGAGGCTCATCACGTAGTTCGGGGTGAACTCCGTCATGCGGTGGAGCAACAGCAGTCCGACGGCGGTGACGGCGGTGCCGGCGATCGGGAAGACCTTCCAGCGGCCGGTGCGGGAGACGATCTGGCCGGAGAGGGTGGACGTACACAGCAGACCCACGACCATCGGCAGCATGTGCACGCCGGACATGGTGGGGGTCACCCGGTGCACGACCTGGAGGAAGGTCGGCAGGTACGTCATCGCGCCGAACATCGCGAAGCCGATGACGAAGCTGATGAGCGAGGCGAGGGTGAAGGTCCGGATCCGGAAGAGCTTGAGGGGCAGGACGGGTTCGGCGGCGCGCCGCTCCACGAACACGAACCAGACGAGGAGCACCCCGCCGAGCACCGCCAGTCCGATGATCTGCGGCGAGGCCCAGGCTAAGGTGTTGCCGCCGAGGGAGGCGACCAGGACCAGGCTGGTGGCGATCGAGGCGATGAGGAAGGTGCCGAGGTAGTCGATGGTGTGGCGGGTGGTGCCGACCCGGATGTGCAGGACGGTGGCGATGACGAAGAGGGCGACGACGCCGATGGGGAGATTGATGTAGAAGACCCAGCGCCAGGACAGATGCTGGGTGAACAGGCCGCCGAGCAGCGGGCCGAGGACGCTGCTGGCGCCGAAGACGGCACCGAAGAGGCCCTGGTAGCGGCCGCGTTCGCGCGGGGTGACGAGGTCGCCGACGATCGCCTGGGACAGCACGATGAGCCCGCCGCCGCCGAGGCCCTGGAGCGCGCGGAAGCCGATCAGCTGCGGCATGTCGCGGGCGATGCCGCAGAGCGCCGAGCCGATGAGGAAGAGGACGATGGCGCCCTGGAAGAGGCGCTTGCGGCCGTACTGGTCGCCGAGTTTGCCCCACAGGGGGGTGGCGGCGGTGGAGGCGAGCAGATAGGCGGTGACCACCCAGGACAGGTGCTCCATGCCGCCGAGTTCGCTGACGATGGTCGGCAGGGCGGTGGAGACGATGGTCTGGTCGAGGGCCGCGAGGAGCAGGCCCATGAGCAGCGCGCCGATCGCGACGACGACGGTGCGGTGGCTCTGGCCCTCGCCGGGTGCCGCCGCTGGGGCGTTCCCCGTTCGGCCGTCCGGGTCACCCGCCGGAGTGCCCGGACCGCTCGGACCGCTCGCCTGGCCCGTTCCCGTCCTCTTGCCCAACCTCCTGGGTGACCCCCTGGGTGACCCCCTCGGTGCGGGGCCTTCGCCGGGGTCCGGCGCGGGTACGTCCTGGGCCATGGGCTCTGTGCTCTCCCTCCGGTTCTCCCCGGCTCTTCTTCGCTTCTCCCCGGCTCTTCCCCGGTTCTCGCCCGGCTCTCTCCTGTTCCGGTCCAAGCCCGGTGCAAGCCCGGTGCAAGCCCGGTCCAGGGGAGTCCCGGCCGGTCCGTGCCCTCCATCCTGATGCGTTTGTCCTGTTACGGCCTGCGGAGGCTCGCACGGGAGTACGGGTGTTCGCCCGGGGGACAGAAGCGGGCTGCATAATCGCTCGCAGCTATCTGGGGAGGGGATCCAACGATGTCCGGACACGTCTGTCCCGAGTGCGGGGCGCACCGGCCCGGCTGCGCTTGCGATCGCGCGCGGGCGCAGGCCGCCGAACGGGCCGCGGAGCAGGAGGCGGCACAGGTCGCGGCCCGGGCGGCGGAGGACTTCGAGCCGCTGCGGATCCGGCCGTACGTGACGCTGGGCGCGACGGACGCGGAGACGGCGATGAGGCCGGCGGGCCCGCTGCCGCCGGAGGTTCCGATGCCGGGGGCGGGGTCGGGCGCGGGGGCGGCGGGCGCGGGGGCCGCGGAACTGGGTCCGGACGCGCTGTCGGGGTACGGGCCCGGGTATGGGCCTGGGCCTGGACCTGGGTACGGGCATGGGGGCGCGTACGAGGGTACGTACGGGAGCGAGGAGGCGTACGAGACTGACGCCGGGAGCGGGATCGGCGCGGGTCACGGGACCAGCGCGGGTGCCGAGGCCGGCGCGGGTGCCGGGTTCGGGGGCGCCGGGGTCGATCCGTACGACGACGAGCCCACGCACACCCTCGGGTACGCCCCGGGGGCGGCAGGCGCGGCGGGCGCGGGGCGGCGCGGCGGTCGGCGTCGGAGCCCGGACGGCCGGAAGAACCGGGGCCGGGGGGCCCTGATCGCCGGGGTCGTCGCGGCCGGGGTCGTCGGGACCACGCTGCTGGCTTCCGCGCTGGTCGGCGGCGGGGATCCGGGCCCAGACGACCGGGCCGACGTGCCCGTGGTCACCCCGAGTGGCTCCGGGAACGACGCCGTCTCCGAGGCGCCGACCGATCCGGCCTCCCCCTCCCCCTCGGCGTCCGACTCGGCCTCCGCGGCCCCGGACCGGACCCCGGCGTCCGTCTCGCCGTCCCCTGGAACGACCTCCGCCTCCGACTCCACCGGCTCCTCCGATCCCTCGGCCTCGACCTCCGCCTCCAGCACCCCGGCCGCATCCTCCGGCGGCAATGGCGCGCCGGCCACTCCGACGGCTCCGGCGACGCACCCGGCGCACCCGGGCCGCCCGGTCCCGACGGCGGCCACGACCACCGCGCCGGTGGTGACGCTGTCCCCGGGATCGTCCGGCCCGGAGGTGGTGGAGCTCCAGGGGCGGCTGCGGCAGATCGGGCTGTACGCCGGGCCCGCGAACGGCTCGTACACCCGGCGGGTCGAACGCGGGGTCGCGGCGTTCCAGGCGACCAGGGGCCTCACCGGCGACCCCCGGGGCGTGTACGGGCCGAGCACGCGCGCGGCGCTGGAGGCGGAGTCCCGGCGGGGCGGCCAGGACCGGTAGCGGACCCGTAGGCCGGTAGCGGACCAGTGACAGGCGACGGGTGCCGAGTCAGCGACGGGTGCCGAGCCCGCCACGGACCGGCCCCTGCTCCGCCCGCCCCTGTCCGTCCCCCGGTCCGGGATGTGGAAAGGGGCTGGCGGGCTCCCGCCCGGGTTTTGTATCGTTGACGAACAAAGTGGTTCCGCCCGTATACCCTGACCGGCGGGCGGGGCCGCTTCGTACTTTTTCTCCCATCTCCGACCCCACCAGGAGATCCCGCATGACCGCCACCACCCCGGCGTCCCTCACCGCCCGCGCCCTGCTGCTCGACATGGACGGCACGCTCGTCGACTCCGACGCCGTCGTCGAACGCTGCTGGCGGCGCTGGGCCGAGCGCCAGGGGCTTGTCCCCGACGAGGTCATGACGGTGGTCCACGGGCGCCAGGGATACGCGACGATGGCCGCGCTGCTGCCGGACCGCCCCATGGAGCAGAACTACGCCGACAACCGCGCCATGCTCGCCGAGGAGACCGCCGACCTCGACGGGGTCGTGCCGGTGCCGGGCGCGCCCGCGTTCCTGGCGGCGCTCGCGCCGCTGCCGCACGCCCTCGTGACCTCGGCCGATCTGAAGCTCGCCACTGCCCGGATGGGCGCCGCGGGTCTTCCGCTGCCCGATGTCCGGATCACCGCCGAGAGCGTGGGCGCGAGCAAGCCGAACCCGGAAGGCTTCCTGAAGGGCGCGGCCGAGCTGGGCTTCGCGCCGGAGGACTGCGTCGTCTTCGAGGACTCCGAGGCGGGCATCCAGGCGGGCCGCGCGGCCGGCATGCGGGTCGTGGGCGTGGGCCCGCGGGCCGCCGCCTTCGGCCCGGACGTCCATGTGCCGGACCTGGCGGGCATCCGGATCGAGCCGGCCGAGGACGGCTCGATCACGCTGCGGTTCGACGCCGCGTAACGAACACGTGCGGCGGACACCCTCACACGGGGGACGCGCCGCCACACGGGGACGCCGGGCGCCCCGCGCCCCGCCTCCGCCCCCGCCCCCGCCTGACAGGCCCCATACGACAGAGGACCGCCCCGCCTTCAAGGCGGGGCGGTCTGTTCATGCGGTTCGTTCATGCGGTGCGGCGTGCGGATCGCATGGCTCGCGGATCACGGGCCTTCGGGGCGTATGGTCTACAGCCCCAGGTCCCGGGCGGCGCGCTCCGTGCCGCGCAGCCGGGCGTCGATCTTGGCGAAGGCCGTCTCGCGCGAGAGCGCGGTGTCGTCCGCGTACATCGCGAACCCGGCGTCGTCGCAGGTCCCGAGCCGGTCAAGGGGCAGGTGGCGGGCCGCGACCAGCACCCGGTCCCGTACCTCGTCGGGCGTCTCGACCCGCGGGTCCAACGGGTCGGTCACCCCCACGAAGACTTGGGCGTCGGCTCGCAGCGTGCCGGCCACGACGCCGAGCACCCGGTCGGGATCGGTCTCGCTGGCCATCTGGAGGAAGAAACTTCCCGCGGCGAGCTGGAACAGCCGGGGCAGCAGTTCGGCGTAGTCGACGTCCAGGCTGTGCGTGGAGCCCTGGTCGGCGCCCGGGTGGGTGTGCACGCCGATCCGGGCCCGTTCCTCCTCGGTGAACCGCTCCAGGACCCGGTTGTTCAGCGCGACGAGGTCGTCGAGCAGGCCGCCCGACGGATCCAGCTTCAGCGCGAGCCGGGCCTCGCCGAAGTCGAGCTGGACCCGGTGCGCGCCCGCGTCGAGGCAGCCCCGGATCTCGGCCTCGGACTCGGCGAGCAGGTCGTCCAGGAAGGTCTCGCGCGGGTAGCCGGCGAGCCCGTCGGCGGGATAGAGCAGGCTCAGGCCGGAGGGGGCGGCCACGGTCGCCTTGACGGGGAGTTCGGTGTGCTGCCGGGAGGTACGGAGATAGGAGTCGGCGCGCACCCCGTATCGGAAGGGTCCGGAGCTCAGCCGGGGCAGGGTCCGGCTGTGGCCGTCGGCGTAGGGGACGACCACCCCGTCCGGGGCGAGGCCCGTGAACCCGTCCAGGGGATAGGTGACGGCCGACGGTTTGGCCTGGTCTCCGTCGACGAGGACGGGACTGCCCAGTTTCTCGAGCCTGTCCAGGGTGTCGGCGACGGCCTGCGCCTGGACCTCGGCCAACTCCTGGTCGTTGATCCGACCGTTGGCGTGCTGGATGCGTGCGTGGTGCAGGGCGGCCGAGCGTGGAAGGCTGCCGATCGGCTCGGTGGGAATGCTCATGGTCGGCACCCTAGGAACGCGGTCGGGCCGGTGGGGTAAGGACCGGGCGACGTTCACCCGTTCGGCGCGCGGGCAAATGGGGATGCGGTCGGAGCGCGGGCCCGCGATCATGGCGCAGGGCCGTACACGCGTCCGATCCACTCGCTCCGCGCAGCCGCCCCGATCAGTCCCGCCAGACCGTCAGCCCCTCTCTCCTCCAGACCGTCAGTCCGCCCAGCCCCCGCCAGCCCGCAGACCGCCAGACCGCCAGCCCGCCAGCCCGCAGACCGCCAGCCCGCCGCCGACGAGGGAGCCTCCGCATGCCGGTGCCCGCCGATCCGACCGTCCTGCATCCGATGCCCGAGCAGCCCCGGGTGGTGCTGCTGAAGCCGCTGGTGACATCGCCGCTGATCGAGGTCGGGGAGTACTCGTACTACGACGACCCGGACGACCCCACGGCGTTCGAGACGCGCAACGTGCTCTACCACTACGGGCCGGAGAAGCTGGTCATCGGGAAGTTCTGCGCGCTGGGCACGGGCGTGCGCTTCCTCATGAACGGCGCGAACCACCGGATGGACGGCCCCTCGACCTTCCCGTTCCCCACCATGGGCGGCTCGTGGGCGGACCACTTCGATCTGCTGACCGGGCTCCCGAACCGGGGGGACACCGTGGTCGGCAACGACGTCTGGTTCGGCCACGGCACAACCGTGCTGCCGGGCGTACGGATCGGGCACGGCGCGATCATCGGCTCAGGCTCGGTGGTGACCCGGGACGTGCCCGACTACGGCATCGTCGGCGGCAATCCGGCCCGGCTGATCCGAACCCGTTACGAGGAGAAGGACGTGGCCCGGCTGCTGGCGGTGGCGTGGTGGGACTGGCCGGCCGAGCACATCACCGCGCATGTCCGGACGATCATGTCGGGAAGCATCGCCGAACTGGAGGCCGCCGCCCCGAAGGGGTGACCGGGCCCTGACCGGTGCCCGGACCGGCGTCCTGACCGGCGTCCTGACCGGAGCCCGGAGAAGTCGCCGCTGAAGAGTCACCGCCGAGGAGTCGCCCTCGCATCGCACCGCCGCCGAAGACACCACGGCACCCTCGAAGAAGTCACTGTCGAACCGGAAGAGTTGATGCCTCATGTCCCGCCCCCGCGCCCACATCGCGATGGTCGGCGTTCCCCTCGTCAGCCATATGCTGCCCAGCCTCGCGGTGATCCGTGAACTGGTGGCCCGCGGCCATCGGGTGACATACGCCGACGATCCGGCGGTGGCCCATCTGATCGAGCCCACCGGGGCCGAACTGGTGCCCTTCACCTCGACGTTGCCGTTCGCCGACAACGTCTGGCCCGACTCCCCGATCGCCGCGATGGAGCTGTTCCTCGACGACGCCGTCCAGGCGCTGCCGCAGTTGCGCGCGTTCTACGACGACGATCCGGCGGACCTGTATCTGTACGACATCGGCGCCTACGCGGCCCGCGCCCTCGCCGAGGCGCAGGGCCGGCCCGCGCTTCAGCTGTCCCCGACGTTCGTGGGGTGGGACGGATACGCCGAGGAGGTCGCGGCGCAGCTGTGGACGCTGCCCGGAGCCGACGCGTACCGGGCCAAGTTCGCCTCGTGGCTGGCCGGTTGCGGAGCGACCACGCTGGACGCGGACACCTTCCCCGGACCTCCGGGGCGGGCACTCGCGCTGATCACCCGGGCGATGCAGCCGCATTCCGACCGGGTGGACGGTGACACGGTGACCTTCACCGGCCCGTGCTTCGACCCTCCGGCGAAGGACGAGTGGGCCCGGCCGGCGGAGGCGGAGAACGTCCTCCTCGTCTCGCTGGGCTCGGCGTTCACGCACCGGCCGGAGTTCTACCGGCAGTGCCTGGCAGCCTTCGGCGATCTGCCCGGCTGGCATGTCGTCCTCCAGGTCGGCAAGCACACCGACCCGGCGGAGCTCGGCACCATCCCCGCGAATGTCGAGGTGCACCCGTGGGTCCCGCAGCGGGCGATCCTGGAGCAGGCGGACGCCTTCGTCACCCATGCCGGCATGGGCGGCTGCGGCGAGGCGCTGCTGGCCGGGGTGCCGATGATCGCGGTGCCGCAGGCGACCGACCAGTTCATGAACGCCGACCGGCTGGTGGAGCTGGGCGTGGCCCGCCGGATCGACACCGAGGACGCCACCGCCGAGAACCTGCGGGCGGCACTGCGCGAGCTGACCGAGGACCCGGAGGTGGCCGGCCGGTCGGCACGGCTGCGGGCCGACGCGCTGGCGGAGGGCGGTACGGCACGGGCGGCCGACGTGATCGAGGACATGCTGGCCTGACGGGCCGGACCGCGCGCCCTCCCCACACCCTCCCGCAGCACCCCGGGGGCGCGCGCCTCCCGCCATCGCACACGGACATCCGCCGCCTCCGCGCGCGGGCACCTTCCGTAACCAGGGGTGGCGGCACGACACTTGGCCGCGCTGCCCCTTTCACCCCTCCTCGCCCCTCTATGCCCCCACCGGAATGTTGGCGTCAGCACGCCAACCCACCTGACCCCCCTTGATGTGACGTGCACATGTCGTCACTCTGTAACCTGACGCACCCCTCCAGGAAACCGTGCGTCGGCACGATGGCCGGGCCTCCGGCTCACCGGCCCCCCCACATCAAGGGAGTTCGTATGTCCGCCCCCACTGTCTACGCGCGTCGCTTCGCCGTTCTCGCCGCGTCCGCCGCCCTGACCGTGACCGGTCTCCTCGCCACCGCGCCCGCCGCGCAGGCCTCCCCGCCCACCCCGGTCACCGCCGCCACCGCGCGCACCTACCTCGCCTCCCTGACGGTGCAGGCGGAAGGTTCCTCCACCGGTTACAGCCGTGATCTCTTCCCGCACTGGATCACCCAGTCCGGCACCTGCAACACCCGCGAGACGGTCCTCAAGCGGGACGGCGTGAACGTCACCACCGACGCCAACTGCGCCGCCACCAGCGGCAGCTGGTACTCCGAGTACGACGGCGCCACCTGGACCGCCGCGTCCGACCTCGACATCGACCACGTCGTGCCGCTCGCCGAGGCATGGCGTTCGGGCGCCAACTCCTGGACCACCGCGCAGCGCCAGGCCTTCGCCAACGATCTGACCCGCCCCCAGCTCATCGCCGTCACCGACAACGTCAACCAGGCCAAGAGCGACAAGGACCCGGCCAAGTGGATGCCGTCGCGCACCGCGTACCAGTGCACGTACGCCCGCATGTGGGTGCAGGTGAAGTACTACTACAACCTCACCCTCGACTCGGCGGAGAAGAGCGCCCTCCAGACGACCCTGAACGGCTGCTGAGCCGGCCGCCCCGGCTGCCCCGGCCGCTCGACCCCGACGGGCCGGTCCGACCCGGCCCCGCCTCGCGCGCCGCGATCCGGCCCGACGCGCGGGTCCACGACCCGGCGGGCCCGCGCCGCACGGGCGCCGCGTAGGCTCTCGCAGCGTGAACGTGCTCGACGGCACGGGGTGGTCACTGGCGTCGCTGACCGCGAGCCCGTGGATCTACGCGGTGGTGTCGGCGTCCATCCTGCTCGACGTGTTCCTGCCGGTCCTGCCGAGCGGGATCCTCGTCGTGACCGCCGCCACGGCCTCGGCCTCGGTCACCTCGGTCTCGGCCGGCGTCTCGGCCGCGACCGCCGGGGCCTCGGGGGCCGTCGCGGGCGGGGCCTCCGGGGCCGCCGGGGCCACGGCACCGTACGTCCCGGGCCTGCTCCCGCTGCTCCTGTGCGCGGCCGCGGCCTCGTTCCTCGGCGATCTCGCCGCGTACCGGCTGGCCCGGCGCGGCGAGGGCCGGATCGCCCGCGCCGTCACCCGCTCGCGGCGGCTGACCGCGGCGCGCGAACGCCTCGGCGAGACCCTCGTCCAGGGCGGCGGCCCGCTCGTCGTCCTCGCCCGCTTCGCACCGGCCGGACGCTCGGTCGTCGCCCTCGGCGCCGGCGCGACCGGGCGCCGGGCCCGCGACTTCCTGCCCTGGTCGGCCCTGGCGGCCGCGGCCTGGGCGGGGTACGGCGTGACACTCGGCCGGCTCGGCGGCCACTGGCTCGGCGCGACGTGGCTGGGCGCCTGCGTCCCGGTCCTGGCGCTGTTCCTGGCGGGCTCGCTCGCGGCCCTCACCCTCCGGCGTACGACCCCGGCGCGAGCCACCGTCACGGCCGCCGCTGCGGCCCCGGACTCCGCCCAGAAGTCCGGTCGGAAGTCCGCCCGAGGGCCCGCTCAGGGGCCCGCTCAGGTGGTCATTCCTCCCCAGGCCCAGACGTCCCCGGAGCGAACGCCCGCGACTCCGGCGACCTGACGGGGATCGCGCGGCGAGTGGCGCCCGTTCCGTGCGGGCCGCGCATCCCGTACGCGCCGCGCGTTTTCCGTACTCCCCTTACCGTCCTTACGCCCCGTGCGTCCCCTGCGAACCGTGCGGGTCGAGCACGGCGCGCGTGCCCCGTACCTCCAGGCCGGCGAGCAGGCGGGCGGTGGCCTCCGCCACCTCCTCGACGGCGCGGTCGAACACCTCGCGGTTGTGCGCGGCGGGGGCGCGGAAGCCGGAGACCTTGCGGACATACTGGAGCGCGGCCGCGTGAATGTCGTCCCCGGTGGCCTCGTGGGGCAGCGCGGGCGGACGGAGGGTCTTGATGCTTCGGCACATGCTTCCAGTGTGCCGCGCCCCACCGGTGGCGTCAGACGTCCGGTCGGCGGCGTCAGGTCCCCCAGCCCCGTCTGCTGCGGGCGTTGATCTCGGCCGTGCGGGCGCGCAGCTCCCGCAGGGGTGTCGCGGGCTGTACGTCGGCGGGTTCGGCGTACCACTCCAGTCCGCCACGCACCGGCCGGATGACGAAGCGCCCGGCGACACTGTCGACGTAGAAGCCGACCCTTCCGGTGGCCGTGTCCCGCACGAGGTCACCGACCTCGGGCTGTGCCTGCACCTATCCCTCCCGTCCCTTTCAGAGATCAGATGGATACCACTCAGACAAGCTCCGGCGCTGCCCCCTGTCAACGCGTCTCTAGAGATGTCCCCCGATGGACGGACCCCGGGCCCGGGGCCGCGCACAGGTGTCCATGAGCCCCGGGAAACGGGCCTTAGGGTGTGCGGCAGACCGAAGGGAGTGGTCCCCCCATGCCCGACCGAGGCAGCGACCGGCGGCCCAAGTACCAGCGCATCGCGGACGAGTTGAGAACCGCGATGGAATCGGGCGGCTACGCGCCCGGCGACCGGCTGCCGGGCGAGAACGACCTGATGGCCGGCTACGGCGTCGCCCGGATGACCGCCCGGCAGGCCCTGTCCGTGCTGCGGGCCGAAGGTCTGGCCGAGGCCCGCAAGGGTGTCGGGGTGTTCGTCCGGGCCTTCCGCCCGCTGCGCCGCCGGGGCATCACCCGACTGGCGCGCGACCGATGGAGCAGCGGCCACTCGGTCTGGTCGGCCGATCTCGGCGACCGTACGCTCGTGGTGGACCGGGTAGAGGTGGCCGCGACCGCCCCGGCGGGCCCGCGGGTGGCCCGCGCCCTGGGCCTGGACTCCCCCGACGCGGCGGTCTGCGTCCGCCGCCGGCGCTTCGTCCTCGACGGCAAGCCGGTGCTGCTCGCGGTCTCGTACCTGCCGGCCCCGCTCGCCGAGGGCACCGCGATCACGGAACCGGACACCGGCCCCGGCGGCACCTACGCCCGGCTGGCCGAACGCGGCCACCGGCCCGCCCGCTTCCGCGAGGAGATCCGCTGCCGGATGCCGACCCCGGCAGAGACGGCCGGACTGTCACTGGAGTCGGGCACACCGGTGATCCTGATCTGCCGAACGGCGGTGACGGAGACGGGAGTCGCGGTCGAGTTCAACGAGATGACGCTGGACTCGTCGGCGTACGTCCTGGAGTACGACTTCGACGCCTGACCGCCGGGAGCCTGATGTCCGGCGTCGAGCACCCGGCACCGAGCGGGGAAGCCCCGAAACCCCGGAGCTCCGGGTTCCCTTCAGGCGCCGACGGCGGAGCCCGTGGCGACGGGCGGGGACGCGGGGGCGGCCTCGCCGGTGGAGGCGGGGGCGGGGGCGGGTACGGGCGCGGGTGCCGGTGCCGGTGCGGGTGCCGGGGCGGGGGCGGGCGCCGGGGCGGACGGGCTCGCGGCGTCGTCGCGCTGCGCGGGCAGCCCGTACTGCTGCAACTCGGCGTTGACCTGCCCGCCCAGGGTCATCACGTTGAGCGTCGCCGAGTTCTCACTGGCGATCGCCTTCTCCACGCGTGCGACCAGCGTCGTGAACGCCTCCCGCCCGGAGAGCTTGTGGTACGGCCCGACGCGCGCGGCGAAGTAGACCCGCTCGTGGCCGAGGAGTTGCTCGGTGGAGCGGTAGTTCTTCCACTGCTCGCGGTAGCGGTAGACGCTCTCCAACGACACCGACGCGACCACGACCACGCTCAGGACGGTGGCCGTCGCCCGCGCGAACCCCATGTTCAGGTTCACGAGCACGGGCACGAGCGCGGCCCCGACCACCGACACGGTCCGCATCCGCAGATGCATCGCCTTCATCTTGGTGGCCTTGCGGTCGTACCACGCCTGATACTGCCCGAGCCGCTCGTCTATGTACGCCTTCGGCGTCATCTCCCCACTGCGCGGCGGCACTTCCGGCCCATCCCCCATGTCGTCCATGCGGGGGAGTATGCCACCCTGCTCCCCCGGCCCCACCAGGCCACTGCCCGCATTCCCCAACTCGCCCCGGGTGCTTGGCACTTCGAAAGGGAACGATGGATCGCGAGAGCTTCACCGACCGTCTGCCCGTGGGCGAGCGGCTGCCGCTGCCCGAGGACTCCCTGGCGGGCTGGGCCACGTTTCCCTTCGAGGGCGAGCTGCGGGTCAGACCGCTCCAGCCGCCCGTCCTCCCGGAACCGGACCGGGCCGGCGAGGCCGGCCCGGTCGACTGCCCGACCTGCCGCAGGCCGGTCACCGAGGCACTGTGGGCGGACGAACACTGGCGCCTCGACGCCCCCGGCACCGAATCCCAGCTGCCCGCCACGGTGCTGCTCCAACCGCGTGCCCACCACGACCTGACGGATCTGCCCCCGGCCCTGGCCGCCGAACTCGGCCCGCTCCTCCAACGCGTCGAACGCGCCCTGCTCACCCTCGACGACGTGGCCCGCGTCCATATCAATCGCTGGGCCGTGCCTTCAAACTGCCTCCCCCAGAGCTTCGCCTGGGAGGTACCCCCACCGTGCGACGCCTGGCACGCGCGCTCGCTGCGTTGTCGAATTCATCCAAGTACACCCAGTACGAGGATGATCCTCCGCCTTGCGATGCTGCTCGGCATCCGAAGGGCGAATCAAAGTGCCGAGACGGAGCGAGCGAAGCGAGCGCAGTGCACCAGACGCCGCACGGCCCGGCCTCCGCCCGAACGACGGCAGTTTGAAGACACGGCCCAGGGCGACGGCGCCGCCCATCTCCACTTCTGGTTCTTCGCCCGCCCCGCCGGCCTGCTCCAGCTGCGCGGCACGTTCCTCCCCGTCTGGGAGGAACTCCTCCCACCGATCCCGCCGGCCGCCCGCACCCGCGCCCACCGCCACCTCGCCACCACCCTCGCCCGAGGCGGCGGCACCGCCTACGCGCCCCGACAACCCGCCCCCGGCGGGCGCGCGCTCACTCCTCGTCGTCACGCTCCAGAACCAGACCGACGGACCCTTCCCGGAGCCCGATGCCCGCCTCCAGGTGAAGGTGCGCCCCGTCGAACACCCCGTCTCCGGCCAGGACGAGCAGATGCCCCGCCAGCGTCCTCAGGCCGGCGGCGTTCGCCTCGATGACGATCTCACCCCCGAGGTCGCGCACTTTGATGCGTGCGCCCGCGTCCCATTCGAAGACGAGCGGCCCGCCGCCCTCGCCCACAGCGGCGACACGGGTGCTCTCGACCGGAACGCGTACCGCGCCGGGTATGTCGGCTTCGCCGAAACTCATGGCCGTCATCATGCCTCTCCCCGCGCGCTACTCTGCGGCCGTGGCGAAGAGACGCAGCCGGAGAAGCCGGCAGGGCACCCAGGGCACCCCGTCGAGCATCGTCCTCTACCGCACCCCGACGCAGTGGCGATTCAACCTCCACCTCTCGTCCCCGGCCGGCCTCGCGTGCGGCGCCCTCGACCACCCGTCGGCCGACAGCACCCCGGACGAGGCCCAGACGGCCGCACTAGCCGAGGCCGAACTGTTCGCCGACCGCCCCCTGGCGATCGCATGGCAGCCGGACGAGCAACCGGACTGGTGGGCGGGCACCATCACCCCGGCCATCCCGACAGCTACCACCCCTGAACCGTGAGCAGCGGCCACCCGGCTCCGCCGCACACCGCTTGATTCTGGTCGCATCACCTACGGAATCGGCCTGTCGGGAGGATCCCGCCTCCGAAGCCGGCCGCCCCGGAGGACGATTTTCCCTGTCCGTTCCAATCGACAGGGAGGGCGTGTGGGATACCAGGTCACGTGCGGATCAAAGCGGACCACGACGGGGAAGCCCTGCAAGAATCCGGCCATGATCGGTTACTCCCGGTGCCAGTTGCACCGGGGAGACTGGACACCCCCGCAGCAGCGGAAGAAAAAGAAACGCTGACCCGCCCCCTCGGGGCCGCGACCCGGAAAGGCCCTCGGACTGGAGCGGCTACGCGGTGCACTGGAGACCGGGTTCGCCCGAGTCGACGGCGCGCTCGCTCTGCTCGTGCAGCGCTCCGACCAGACGGATAAGCAGCGAGCCGACCACGACACGCGCCTCACCGCGCTGGAGCGCGCCCGGTGGCCTCTGCCCTCGAGCGCGGCCCTGACGGCCACGGCCGCGCTCGGTCTCACCCTGTACGAACTGACCGCCCGCTGAACGACGATGCCCCTTCTCGCGCTACGGCGCGGGAGGGGGCGACTTCGTCGTGTCCGGAGTCAGGACGGCAAGGCGTCGATGGCGGCCTGCCACGGGTAGGCGTCGAGGTCGCCTTGGCGAGCCTTGTGGGGGACGAACCCGCCTTCCCCGAGCAGGATGGTGACGCCGGCGGCGCGCAGTTCCTGGACACTGCGGGCGACGGCCGGATGGCCGCCCTGGGCATCGTTCCAGTGTGGCAGGGCAACGATGGGCAGGCCGAGGCCGATACCTTCCGTGATCAGGCCGAGGGCCAGGGTGTCGCTGATGCCAGCGGCCCACTTGTTCAGGGTGTTCGACGTGAGCGGGGCGACGAGCAGGGCGTCAGGCGAGGGCAGCACGTCACTCTGAGAGGGGAGTTTGTACTGCCAGCGGACGGGGTGGCCGGTGAGTTTCTCCAGGGCCTTGATCTCGCCCTCGGTGTCCTCGGCCGCCCACCGGTACGCGGATGGCGTCAGGATCGCGCAGACGTCCCAACCGGCCGCCTGGGCGGCGCGGATGGGGACGTGAAGGCGCGCGGCGGGAGGAGCGGCGCAGCCGATCAGGTACAGGGTTTTGGTGGTCACTGAGGCAGTCCACAGCGATCGGCGAGCGCGCGCAAGCGTCCCTCGGCAGACCCGACGCCGAGCAGGCGCAGATTCTCCACGGTGCTCTTCGTGCGTGGTCGGCACTGGACTTCTTCGGGCGCCAGCCGCTCGGCGGCGAGCAGCGTGTCGACGGCCGTTTCTCGTTTTCCGGCCTGTAGTTCACCGAGTGCACGGTCGGCAAGCAGGTGCGCGCGGCGTTCTCTGGGGAGGCCGGCAAATCCCTCGGCTGGGATGGCGGCCGCGGCCTCCACGGCTTCCGCACCTTCGTTGAGATGGACGTGTGTGGAGACTCGGTAGAGCGCGCAGTTCGTCGGACCGAACGAGGACCACAGCTCGTTGCCGTCGTAGCCGAGGCGTTCGGCATGCCCGTCTGCCTGGTCAAGGAGGTCAGGTACCTGGTTCGCGTGGGCATCGGGGTGTCGGTCGTCGGCCTCGGCGGCGACCGCAGCCGAGATGGAGGCTTTGAGGTAGAGCATCCCCAGTACCGAATAGCCCTCGGGGCCGCCGCGCAGCAGCTCGGGTTCGAGGCGCCGTGCGGATGCCAGGATGAACTCGGTGGCGGCTTCGGCCTGGCCGTGGTTGGTCATCGCGTCGCCAAGGTGGCGGGCTGCGGACGCCATGATGATGGGGTTCTCGCTGCGTTCTGCGGCGGTGACGGCGCGGTGACCGGCGATGAGTGCCAGTTCGGTGTCGCCCCACTTGGTCGCGGCGGCCTCTGTCAATTCCAGCGTGAGAGAAAGGAGTTCGTAAGCGGTGAGCTGGTCATCGCCGCAGTGGTGCCGGGCGGCCCGGGTGGCGTCGACGAGCAGGACGGGAATCGCGCTGCCCAACTGCGCGAAGTGTCCGGCCTGGAACCCTGTTCGGGCATGGGTCAGGGAGGATCGCAGACGTTCGATGGGCAGGGGCTCGTCGTCGGAGTCGTCGGTCGCCCCCGTGATCACGTCGTGGCGGTGGAGCGCTCGGCGTACGGCCTCGATCTCGCTCTCCCCCACGCATTCAGTGTCGACGACGTCGGCGATCAGCCGCTCCAGCGTGATGCCGAGACGCAGCGCGGCGAGGCGCATCACGGAGAGCTGCGGATCGGCTTGGCGGCGTCCTCCTTCCAGCTCCTCGACCCACCGGAGTGACTTGCCCATCAGGTGGGCGAATTCCTGGCGCGACATGCGGCGACGGGTGCGCCAGTAATGGACTCGTCGGCCGAATTGGAAGGTGTCCATAGGCTTCCCTTGACTGTGAAGCACAACCCACACACATCGTGTGGCCTGACTCCGGTATACCGCTCCTACGCTCCGGATATGGCCCAGTCCCCAAAGCCCCTCACCCTCATGGGGCCCCATGTCGAAGCGCACCGCGAGATCGCCGTGACTCCCTACCCGCCTGCCGTCCGGTCTGCGGTGAGTACCGCCGTCGTAAGCCGGGCGGAACGGAGAACGGCCGTACGCGACTGGCTGCTGAGCGCCGCCCCCAACGCTCAGGAGGCGAAGGCCGAGTGGCGCGACTACGGCATCGCGGTCCTGGCATGCGGTGGCGTCCTCGGCGCGGTGCGCGTGCCCGCCGATCTCGTCTTCGCTGCGGCCGGCGTCGAGGGTCCCGCCGCGAAGGCGAGTTCGGGGGAGATCGCCGCCGTCGACGTGTTCCTGAGCAACTGGTTCGATGGTGGCGCGGTCGTCATGGACATCGGCAGCCGCCAGTACTACTTCCTCGTGCCCACCTCCATGGGGAGCCAGTGGGACCCCCGGGAGTACCCGGGGGTGGAGTGCCTCGGCCACAGCCACTACCTCGGCGTGCCGGTCGTCGACCACACCGAGCCCGAGGGGCGCGCCTACTGGGCCGTCGAAATGGACTCGCCCGGTGACCTGTGCTGGCCTGACGAAGTCGTCGCGCTGCTCCACCGGGGGCGGGAAGCCCTCGGCGGTGACCCGCTCGTCGCCCGCCCGCAGTCGCCCACGCCGGATGCCCAAGAGGAGTCTGCCCGTGTCTCGTGATCGCCGCTGCCGCACCTGCCGCACGACCGCCGGCCCCGACGGCGCACCCACCGTCGTAGTCGCCGTCGTGGACGGTCAGGACGTGTACGCCTGCGGCGCACACCGGTCCGCGCACGCCGCCCCCGCCGGTGACCCGCTCGTCGCCCTCGCCCAGTACCAGGACATGGCCGCACGACGACACCCGACGCGGCGCTGACCCCGACCGCCCCGGCCGTTCCGATTCCCCTGCGTCCGGGGCCCCGGGCCCCCGCCAGTGGCCGCAACACCGCGGACCGGCAGGCGGGTCGCACAACGACGAACACGGCCGGAGGAGCACACCGCCTCCGCACTGCTCGACCGCGTCCCGACCGCCTCGCACACGATCAGCACCGCCCCGGCCGGCCTCGCCGCCGCCGAGTGCGGGCTCCCCGTGCTCCGATGAAACAACATCCGAGCAGGACCTTCGGGCTACTTCACTGGTAGGCGAGGACAGTTTCGAACCGCCGACATCTGCTTTGCAAGGGCAGTGCCCTGCCCCTGGCGCCGCCTGAAGCAGGCAATACCTCAGGGCAATGATGTACCGCTGACGAGAAAATGTGGCTTCACCACCGAGCGGTGGCTTAAATTGATCCACGCCCAACCTCAAATTACGCTCAGAGATTGGCCAACTGCTTATCGCGCCCACGCCTGCGGCATAGCCTCCAAGCAGTCGACCGCCGGGGGCGGTCCCGCAGAAAGGTGTCCCATGGGCATCTCCATACGTACGGCTGCCATGCCCCGCTCCGCAGCTTCACCGCTTTGCGCTACGGCGGCCGAGGCCGCCGTAACGGACGCTGGGGAACGGCACCACTCGCCGCCCAGGCCGCAGCCCCGGAGGATTAGTCGACCTCTATCCGGAACCGCGAAACTCCCCACAAATTCCGTGGGCTGGAAGTTCTGGGAAACCTCGTCGTGACCATGGTCGGGCATCTATCGAAGCGCCGGATCCGCCTTTCCGGGGCAGCTCTGGCCGCGAGTCTTCTCCTCGCCGCGTGCAGCACTGCCGGGACGTCGCACCAGTCCACCCCCACCGGCTCCACGGCACACGCCTCTCCCCCCGGCGATGCCGAGTCATCGGCGCAAACGTCGGAGCGGAAGCTCACCGCGCAAGTGAAGGCGGCCATGGACTCCCTCAGCGCCGGCGACAAGGAAACCCTTGTCGCATCCGGGGTGGAGCGAGTCCAGGACGGAGTGCATACGCAGCCCGGGCTGGTCAAAGGGACGAAATACCGGCTGGCAGTCGTATGCGCGGGACATGGAGACGTAGAAGTCTCTTTCACTCCTGCCGAAGCGGCGGAGCCAAAGGTTGTTCCCTGCGATCAGTCCATGGCACTCGTGCGCTTCTCGGGTTCTCCCGATCTGCTCGTCGGCATAGCCGGGAAGTCCGGCGCGACGGGCATGATCGCCTGGAAAGTGAGCAAAGTCTGATCGCCTGCGGGCGGTGGAAGTCTCGCCCAGGCAAGTGACGTACGGGATCGCTCTGGTCCAGGACCAGAGCGATCAGGGGAGGGATGCCGAAGGCCCCCCGCCATGATCGGCGAGGGGCCTTCGGGCTACTTCCCTGGTGGGCGCGGACGGTTTCGAACCGCCGACATCTGCTTTGTAAGAGCAGCGCTCTACCCCTGAGCTACGCACCCGTGGAGTGAACCAACAGCCTACATGGCGTCCGGGTGAGTGCCGCAAACCGGTGGAGGTCCGGGGTCGGGGGTGAACCGAGGAGGCCGTGGTGGCGTCCCTGGCAGGTGGGAGAATGAAGCCGGATCCGGGGCGTCGGACAGCCGGGCGGCCGGGCGGATGGCGGAGCGAGCGCGGGAGAGCGAACGTGGCGGCGAGCGGGCACAGGGGCAAGGCCAGGTCCGGGGGCTCCGGCATGTTGCGGCTCTCTCTCACGATGCCGCTGCTCGCGGTCGCGCTGCTGCCGCACGCCTTTGCCGGCGGTGGCGCCGGCGGGGGCCGCCGGTGGTTCGGCGGAGGCCGGGACGAGAGCCGGCGGGCCGCGGCCCAGGCCGCGAAGGACGCCGCCGCGGCCGCGTTCTACGAGCTGGACACCGCGCAGCGGGGGCTGCGGATCTCCATCGAGACGATCACCGCCATGGACGACTCGGCCGACGCGCGCCGCGCCGTGGAGGGCTTCGCGGCGCTGGGGCGGCGGATCGACGAGGTGAGCGGCGGCTACATCACCGCCGTCGACGCCCACGACCTGGACCGGGTCGAGCTGGACGCGGCGACCGCCGGGCGGGCCCGGAGCGAGCTGGAGCGGGCCCGGGACGAGCTCGTACGGGTCAAGGGGGAGCTGGACCGGTTCGAGCAGGGGCTGGGGCCGCTGCTCGCGCGCGCCGAGAGCCAGCTGGCGCGGCTCGCGCCGGCCGTCGAGCGGGCCAGAGCCGCGCTCCGCGACGCGAGCGCCGCGCTCGACGCCACCCGGGAGGCCGGGTTCCGGGCCGACGATCCGGCCGCGCGGCTCGCCGCCCTCGGGCCGGAGCTCACCAAGCTGAACGAGGGCGCCGGCCGGCACGGCGCCACCGAGACCCTGCACCGCGCCGACCAGATCCTGCGCGAGGCGGAGGCAGTACGGGCCGAGGCCGAGCAGGTGCCCGAGCGGGCCGCCGAGATCGACAAGCGGCTCGTGTCCCTCCGGACCCGCGCCGAAGCGCTGTCCACCCGGGCCGCCGGGGTCGCGCCGGTCCTGTCGGAGCTGCGCCGCCGGTTCGCCGCCGACTGCTGGCGCGATCTCCAGGACGTACCCGCGCAGGCCGCGACCGCCGCCCGCCAGGCCGGGCAGCGGCTCGCCGAGGCCGCCACCGCCCGCGCCGAGCAGCGCTGGCCCGACGCCTCCTCGCTGCTCGCGACCGCCCGCGCCCTGCTGAACACCGCCGACGAGGGCGTCTCGGCCGCCGGGGAGCGGCTGCGGCGTCTGGAGGCCGTCGCGAAGGACCCGCAGGAGGAGATCGAGCGGACCCGGTTCGCCGTCCGGGACGCGCAGCGCCTCGCCATGGCGGGCCGCGCCACCCCGGACCCGCGCGACGCCGGGCCGCTGGACGCGGCGGTCGCCCGGATCGAGCGGGCGACCGGCATCCTCGACACCGGCCGGCACCCCGACTACTGGGCCTTCCTCACCGAGCTGGAGGCGATCCGCACGGACGTGGGCCGGGTCGTCGAGCGGATCCGCGAGGAGCGCGGCAGGGTGTGAGGCGCGGCGCGGGCCGTACGCTGTGTCCATGCCTCGTTACGAGTACCGCTGCCGCACCTGCGGCGACACGTTCGAACTCAGCCGCCCCATGGCGGAGTCCGCCGCGCCCGCCGCCTGCCCGGCCGGGCACGACGACACCGTGAAGCTGCTGTCCGCCGTCGCCGTGGGCGGCACCGCTTCCTCGCCCGCCCCCAACGCCGGTGGCGGCGGGGGCGGTTGCTGCGGCGGCGGCTGCTGCGGATAGCGCTCGGCGACGGGCTCGGGGCCTTCCGGTCGCTTGGGGGGCCGCGCCGAGCGCCACGGCCCCAACACCCGACCCCCGACCCCCGGCCCCGCTCCCGGAAACGGCTCAGGCGGCCCGGGCCGCCGCCCTGAAGCGGCGCAGGATCTCCTCACCCGCCGCCACGCCCCGCTCGGCCAGCGTCTCGACGTGGGGCGCGGTCCAGCCGGTGTCGGCGAGTTCGCCGTGGCCGGGCCGCCAGGCGCGGTCGGCGGCCAGCAGCAGATCCGCGTCGAGGAACGAGTCGCCGGCGGCCAGGGTGAGCCCGGCGCCGGTGCGGCGGGCGACCTCGCGCATGGCCGCGCTCTTGGTGAGCGGCTTCGGCACGGCGTACACCTTGCGGCCCTGAAGCGAGACGGTCCAGCCGCGGGCGTCGGCCCACGCGGTGAACTCGGGGAGCCAGTCCCCGGGCATCCGGTCGCGCTCGACGACGAGATACGCGAACAGGTCCTCGGCGACGCGGTGTTTGCGTACCCAGGACGGGTCGCCGGTGTCGTTCAGGCGGGCGCGGACCTCGGCGAGCGGGGCGCACGCGTCGGCGATCCGGCGCAGCACCCCGCTGTGCCAGTCGGGGTCGGAGACACCGTCGACCAGCAGATGACCGCCGTTGGCGCAGATCGCGTACGACGGCCCGGCTCCCGGCGGGGTGGCCGTGTCGGCGCCCGGGAGGCGGATGCGCTGGTACTGCTTGCGGGTCCGGGTGGTGGTCGGGACGAAGACCGTCTCGGCGGCGAGGGCGCGCAGTTGGCCGGCGGCGTCCTCGGTGACGTACGACAGCGGCTTGGACTCGTGGACCTCGACGCACAGCAGGCGCGGGGCCCGGTGGTCGGGCATGGTCAGGCCGAGGGCCGCCGCCGAGTAGACGAGGGTACGGTCGAGGTCGCTGGCGACCAGAACCGGACCGCTCGCGACGGCGGTCACGGTGGCGGCCTCATCGGCAGTGGTGGCGGTCATCGGGACACCACCGTCCGGCCGTCGGCGCCGGTCGCCCCGCGCGTGTACTGGGGGTGGATCAACCCGACGCAGGTGTACGGCAGTTCGTCGACCTCCTCGACCGGTACGCCGCGCTGCTCGGCGAGCAGCCGGACGTGCGCGAGGTCGGCGCCCGCACCCCGCTTGGCGAGGATCTTCCAGGGGACGCGGCGCAGCAGGACCCGGGTGGTCTCGCCGACACCGGGCTTGACGAGGTTGACGTCGTGGATGCCGTACTCCTCGCTGATCCGCTCGACGGCCGCCCAACCGGCCCACGTGGGCGTGCGGTCGGCGGCGAGGAGCTTGCTCGTATCGGCGTCGACGGCCTCGGCGACCTCGTCGAAGTGGGCGGCGACCCGGTCGAGGAAGAGCCGGGACACGTCGGCGCCGGCGAGTTCGCGGTAGAACTTGGCGCCGTGGAAGTCGTGCGGGCCGACCAGGTCGGAACGCAGCACGGTGCGCGATATCAGGCCGGAGACCGTGGAGTTGAGACAGGCGGAGGGGATCAGGAAGTCCTCGCGGGTGCCGTATGTGGACGCGCACGAGCCCGGGTCGGCGAGGACCGCGATGTCCGGGTCGAAACCGGGGAACTCCGCGAGGGCCTGGGCGAGTTCGCGGCTGATGGCGCCCTTGCCGGTCCAGCCGTCGACGAACACCACGTCGGCCGGGTCGTGATGGGCGGCGAGCCAGCGCAGCGCGTTGGCGTCGATACCTCGGCCGCGCACGATGGAGACGGCATAGTGCGGCAGTTCCAGACCGTGCCGGTGCTGCGCCCAGCGGCGCATCAGGACGCCGACGGGCGTGCCGGCGCGGGCCAGCGATACCAGTACGGGCAGGCCGCCGCCCGGACGCCCGCCACGCTCGGCGAGCACGGTGTCCGTCACGGTGCCGACGGCGCGGGCGATCCGGGCCGCGGAGTCCTCCAGGGCGGCGTGGAACAGTTCCTGGTAGCGCGCGCTGGGCTGGTACTCGACGGGCAGCGACTCGGCGTAGTGCGCCCCACCGCTCTGGATCGCCTCCTCGCGCTCCTCCGTCGGGGCCTCCAGCTCCACGCCGGACAGGTCCTGGAGCAGCCAGCCGACCTCGTCAGGGGCGTAGGAGGAGAAGGCGGGCCCGCGCAGGGGCTCGGCGAGCCGGCCGGGCGACGGGGTCTCGGACGGCATGGGGTTCCTTCCGTGGAGGGCGCCGGCGGACCGCGCCGGAGGGAGCTCGGGGGTCCGGGCGGCAGTACCGGCAGCGGCGGGGACGGAGGCGGTGACGGGGACGGAGGCGGTGACGGGGACGTACGAGGGGACGACCGCGAGGACGACGCGCGGCACCTGTCCGCACAGCCGGGCCAGCAGCCCGTCGGGGGCGTGCAGGGCGGGGGTGTCGGCGACGGAGTCGACGACGACGGCGACCGCGTCGAAGCCGCCGCCCGCGACGTTGTACGCGTACCGCTCGCCGGGCCCGTCGGCCGGGTCGTCGTGCGCGGGGAAGGCGAGGCGGGTCCTGATGGCGTACCCGGGGTCGTCGACGGCGAGCACGGGCGAGCGGGTGGTGGTCGAGTAGCGGACCTCGGTGCCGGACGGCTCCAGGGTCCGCTCCAGCTCGGCGGCGAGCCGCAGCGGCGCGTACATCAGCTCCTCGAAGCCGAGCACGAGGACGCGCCGCACGTCACCGCCGGCACCGTCGGCACCCTCGGCGCCGAGGGCCGCGGCCAGCCGTGCGGCCATGTCCGGCAGCGCTTCGTCCAGGGCGGCGGCGTGCCGGGCGTGGAACCCGTGCCGGCCGCCGTCGGGTACGCCCAGCGGCCAGCCGAGGTCGACCCGTACGGGGGTGTGGCGGGGCGCCGAGGGCAGCGGGGCCGGGGAGTTCTCGTGGGCGGCGACCAGGGCCTGGCCCTTCTCCAGGACCCCGTCGGGCAGCCGTACGGTGCCGTGGGCACCGGCCACCAGGTCGACGCGGGCGCCGAGATCGGCGGCGAAGTCCTCGAAGCGGGCGCGGTCGGCGGGGCCGCGCATGTCGACGAGGGCGACGATCACGTACCGCTTGCGGGGGTTGCGCTCGTGCAGGGCGCGGACGGTGTTGAGGACGGTGTTGCCGGTGGAGAACTCGTCGTCGACGAGGACCAGCGGGCCGTCGCCGCCCAGCAGCTCCGGGTCCTCGGGCAGGAGCAGATGGGAGGTGGCGTGGGAGTGGGACTCCTCGAAGCCGCCCGCGGGCGTCGTGCCCGCGACGGGACGGCGGGTGGAGTGCAGGTAGGGAACGTGTCCCAGCCCGTCGGCGACGCTGTGGCCGAGGGCGGTGGCGGTCTCCGCGTAGCCGACGACGACAGCGTGGCCGGCCTCTTCGGGGCCGAGCAGCTCGCGCACGCGCCGGCCGAGCCGTACCCCGGTGCCGTGGACGACAGCGGGGCTCTGGGGTACGTGCTTGCCGAGCACGTTGGAGACGAGCAGGTGTGCCCGCTTGGGGTTGCGGCGCAGGGCGAGGCCCAGCAGGTCGGGCAACCGCTCGTCCCCGCCGAGTTCGACCCCCAGTCGCTCCGCGACCCAGGTACCGGTCCACACCACGTCGATGTCTTCCTCTCGTCTTCGTGTACGTCTTCGTCTGCGTCTTCGTGTGCGCCTTCGTGCACGCGGACGCCGTACGTGTACGTCTTCGTCGGTCCGCGGCCGCACGCAGGCGCCGTACGACCTTGGTACGGCCGCCCTGGGACCGCCGTACGGCCGCCTTGGGGCCACAGCCCGGCCGCCGGGCGGGGTGGGCCCGGGGGTGTCGTCAGACGGCCAGGCCCGCGGCGAGCAGCTCCACGAAGCCGATGTCCTCGCGGGCCACGCCGAAGACCTCGGCGCGCCGCAGGGTCCGCTCGGCCCACGCGCGGTGCGGCTTCACCTCGTTCATCTTGTTCGTGTAGGTGGAGCGGAGCACCCCGCCGCCGTCGCGGTCCGGGCACAGGATGTCCTCGGCGTCGCTGAACTCCTCGTGGGTGACCACGGACAGCGCGTGCACCGGCGCCACATGGCTGGGGTGGATGCAGGTCTTGCCGAGCAGGCCGTTGGCGCGGTCCAGTTCGATCTCGCGCAGCAGCCCGTCGAGGTCGTGCTCGATGAGCGTGGTGCGCAGCTCCTCGGCGCGGCCCTCCAGGAAGGGGCTGCGGCGCAGCTGGGGCTTGAACATGCGCTCGCCGGACCGGAAGTACTCCCAGACGGGGCCGGTGATGGTGAAGCCGGTGGCGTCGGCGCGGCCGAGGACGTTGACGACGTCGCCGATGACGTCGGCCACGATCCGGACGTCGTAGGCGGTCATGTGCGGCGAACGGCGCAGCCCGTAGGCGGAGCAGAAGTCGGTCACGCCGAGGCGGAGGGCGAGGATCCGCTCGCGGTGTTCGGCGGTGAGGGCGGCGATCCCGGCCAGGGTCTCGGTCCGGGTCTCGCGGTGAAGCAGATCGGGGGACTCCAGGACGGGCATGCCGAAGAGCCGGTGGCCATGGGCCCGCTCGGCGGCGCGGAGCGCGTCGAGGAAGGGGCGGCCACGGGGGCCGGTGAACTTCGGGAGAACGAATCCGGACAGCAGACGAACCGTTTCACCAAGGCGGTCGGTGAGGTCGGTGATCTGCCCGGGCTCGCGGACCCGGACGAAGAGCAGGGGCAGGCCGGCGCTCTCGCCGGAATCCGCGGAATCGCCGTTCGCGCCGCCCTCGCCGGCTTCGGACGCCGCGAGCTCGGCGAACTGCCGGACCAGGTTGGCCTCGCCCGCCTCCACCTCGTCGTCGCTGATCGAGTCCTCCAGGCACAGCACCATGGAGACGACCCCGCGCGCCGCCTGCTTGCGTATGTCCTCGGCGAGCCGGGGCCGGGTGGCGGGGCTGTAGAGGGTGGCCCCGAGGGCCGTCGCGAGGGTGTGCGCGGGTGCCTCGGCCGTGAACGCGACGGGTTCCCGGTGGAAGAGACCCGCTCGTACCGCGGCCGGGACATGCCCGAAGTGACGCATCGATCTTCCCCCGACTGAATGGGCGGCCCTGAGAAAAGGTGGCCGGTAATAGTACGTAGGGAGGGGTGTCCGTAGTTCCCCGCCTGCGTGAAGATCTGGTAACTCGTCCGTATCCGGACCTCCGCATACGGCCCCCCGCGTTGTCCGGCGGGTGGGCGGACAGGGAAGATGACGGGCATGACGCACGCGATGCTGAAGGGCTCCAACGTCCCTCTCGACACCGCGGCCGTACGGGCCGTGCTCCGCTGGACCCCGGGCCCCGGGGTCCCCGACGTGGACGCCTCGGCCCTGCTGCTCGGGGCGGACGGCCGGGTGCGCTCCGACGAGGACTTCGTCTTCTACAACCAGCCCCGGCACCCGTCCGGCCTGGTGCGACGGCTCGCCAAGAAACGGGGGCCGGAGGGGCTGACGGACACCGTCGAGGCCGACCTGGGCGCCCTGGCCCCCTCCGTCGACCAGGTGGTGATCGCGGCGTCCTCGGACGGCGGCACCTTCGGACACGTCACCGATCTGCGGATACTGGTCTTCGACGCGGCCCCGGGCGCCGCGGGCGGCGAGCCGCTCGCGCTGTTCGACGTATCGGCGGAAACCGGCCAGGAGACGGCGATCATCTGCGGCGAGCTGTACCGGCGCGGGGACGGCTGGAAGTTCCGTGCCGTGGGGCAGGGCTATCCGACGGGTCTGGTCGGGCTCGCCACCGACTTCGGGGTGTCCGTCGACGACGGGGCCGAGGGCCCTGCGGACACGGCCGACACGGCGGACGCGGCGGACGCCGCGCTCATGGAATCCCCGGAGCAGTCGGCGCCGACACCGGCACCGGCCGCCACCCCGGCACCGCACGACCCGGACGCCACGGTGGTCCAGCCCGCCTCCGTACCCCCGCCGCCGGCCACTCCCCCGCTCCCGGCGCAGCCCCCGGGCCCGGCCTACGGCTACCCGCAGCCCGCCGGAACCCCGGCACCCGCTCCCGTACCCGCGCCCATGCCCGCGTACGGCTATCCGCAGCCGGCCGCCGCACCGCCCGCCGGCGATCCCGCGTACGGCTATCCGCACGCGGCCCCGGAGTTCCGGATGCCGCCGATGGGCCCGCAGTTCATCGGGCGCTGAGGGCGCCGACCGGCCGCTGAGGGGCGCTGACAGGCCGCCGACGGGCGCCGACCGGCGTACCCGACGCCGGGGGCGCGGGGCACGGCAGCGGCCGGGCCCCGCCCCTCAGGTACGGCTCTTGAAGCCTTGGCCCCACTGCATGCCCCAGCCGTACAGCCGGTCCAGCTCGGACTGGAAGCCGTACACGAACCGCACCTCGCGGCGGACGACCAGCTCGCCCTTGACGTTCTCGACCATGAAGACGGCGCAGGAGCGGGCCTGGGGAGCGTGCTCGTCGAGTGCGATCTCGATCTGCGGGCCGTTGCTCGGGAAGAGCGTGACCGTGGCCTGGGTCCGGTCGAAGGCCGGCGTCTGGTCGTAGATGTAGACGAAGAACAGCAGGCGCTTGATCTCGTCCCGGTGGTCGAGGTTGACGTGGATCGTCTCGCCGGAGCCCGAGCCGAGCCGGTCGTCGCCGCTGAGCTTCACATACGGCGGTTCGTTGATCTCGCCGAGGAGATCGCCGAGCGGCTGGACGACGCCCTTGCTGCCGTCGGTCAGCTCGTAGAGGCAGCCGAGGTCGAGGTCTACTTTGGCCAGGCCCTGGGTGTGGGAGGGGACCTCCGCGGGCCGGAAGAGCCGCATGGGGTGGCGCAGCAGGTCCCCCGCCGGGCGGGACCGGTATTCGAGGCCTGGGGTGCGCATCCGCCACGAGAGGTTGACCCGGAGATTGCCGGTCGCGGCGCCCTGCTTGGTGAGGGAGACCGTGGGGCGGCGGCGGGTCAGGTCTATCGAGTTGGACACGCCGTTGCCCGCACCGAACGGATCCCCTCGGCCCGGGAAGAGATTGTCGAAGAAGCCCATGGGCCGCACCCCCCACTGTCGTCACATCTCGTCGGACACGCCACGGGGCGGCCGGGTGCTCCGGCCGCCCCGTGGTGAAGCGTTCCTCATTGTCAGGGGTGTCACACCCCGGACGGAACCCCGGTCTTGCCGTCCGGGGTCCCCGCGTTCCCCTCGGCCGCCGCGAGGGCCTTGTTGCGGCGGACGGAGGACCAGAAGGAGCAGGCGATGAGGATGACACCGACGAGGCCGGTGATGACCTCGTTGATCTCGTACTGGATGGTGATCAGGAGCAGGACGGCGAGGGCGCCGATGGCGTAGTGGGCGCCGTGCTCCAGGTAGACGTAGTCGTCGAGGGTGCCCTGGCGGACCAGGTAGACGGTCAGCGAACGGACGTACATGGCGCCGACGCCGAGGCCGAGGGCCATCAGGACGATGTCGTTGGTGATGGCGAAGGCGCCGATCACACCGTCGAAGGAGAAGGAGGCGTCGAGGACTTCGAGGTAGAGGAACATGAAGAACGCGGCCTTGCCGGCGAGGGCGACGGCGGAGACGTTCTTGCCGGTGCGCGCGGCCGCTTCCTCGGCCTCGTGCTCGCGCTCCTCGTCCTCCTCCAGCTTGTTCTCGAAGTAGCCGGACAGACCGCCGACGACGAGGTACGTGATGAGGCCGGCGATGCCGGAGACGAGCACCGTCTGCGCCTTGTCGACGTGGATGCCGCCGTGCTGGTGGGCGTGGGCCGCGAAGGTCATCGAGGTGACGAGCAGGGCGATCAGCGCGATGCAGACCGACAGCATGTCGACCTTGCCGAGCTTGGCCAGCGGGCGCTCGATCCAGCGCAGCCACTGGATGTCGCGCTCCTCGAAGATGAAGTCGAGGAAGATCATCAGCAGGAACATGCCACCGAAGGCGGCGATCGCCGGGTGGGCGTCGGTGACCAGCTGCTGGTACTTGTCGGCGTCGTTGAGCGCCAGGTTCACGGCCTCGATCGGGCCGATCTTGGCGCTGATCGCGACGATCACGACGGGGAAGACGAGCCGCATGCCGAAGACGGCGATGAGCACGCCGACCGTGAGGAAGATCTTCTGCCAGAAGGCATTCATCTTCTTCAGGATTCCGGCGTTGACCACCGCGTTGTCGAAGGAGAGCGAGATCTCGAGGATGCAGAGGATCGCGACGACTCCGAACGCCTCCCACCCCCCGTACAGCACGGCGGCGGCCAGGCCGAGCGCTGTGATCGCGAACGACCAGCCGAAGGTTTTCAGAATCACTGTCTTCCCCATCGTGGTGAATACGCCGCTTTACGAAACGTTGACCCCGAAGTCTAGAGCGATCCCGCGCAGTCCGGAGGCATACCCCTGACCCACTGCCCGGAACTTCCATTCGTCGCGGTAGCGGTAGAGCTCGCCGAAGATCATCGCGGTCTCGCTGGAGGCGTCCTCGGACAGGTCGTAGCGGGCGAGCTCCTGGCCGTCCGCCTGATTGACCACGCGGATGAAGGCGTTGGAGACCTGACCGAAGGTCTGGCCGCGGTTGTCGGCCTCGTGGATCGAGACCGGGAAGACGATCTTGTCGCACTGGGCCGGGACCCGGCTGAGGTCGACGATCAGCGACTCGTCGTCGCCCTCGCCCTCACCGGTGAGGTTGTCGCCGGTGTGCTCGACAGAGCCCTCGGGGCTCGTCAGGTTGTTGTAGAAGACGAAGTACTCGTCCGCGAGGACCCGGCCGGCGCGGCACAGCAGTGCGCTGGCGTCGAGGTCGAAGGGGGCTCCGGTGGTGGAGCGCGCGTCCCAGCCGAGGCCCACGAGCACCTGGGTGAGGTTGGGAGCGGCCTTGGAGAGGGAGACATTGCCTCCCTTGGCGAGTGTGACGCCCATGACGATGGTTCCTCCCCTAGGTGGTCCGCTTGTGCCGCCGGCGCCGCGTACGCGACGGGGGCGACCGGTTCCGCCGGTGTCGCGTGCGTGGCGGGTGTGTGTCACTGGTTTCGCCGGTGTCGCGGCGCCGCTCGCGCGGCGGATGCGACGGGTGGGACGGGTGTGACGGGCAAGGCCGGTGCGAGGCGTGGCCGGTGTTACGGGCGCTATGGGTGCGGCCGGTGTTACGGGTGATACGACGGGCAGTGCGACGGGTGCCGCTCGTACGGCAGGGCGCCTCCGGCGCCGCGCTCGGGGCGCGGCGCCGGAGTCCGCCCGGTGTCCGTCGGCGTCGACGTCAACGTCGGCGTCGGATCAGACGTTGACGCCGAAGTCCTGCGCGATGCCGCGCAGGCCCGAGGCGTAGCCCTGGCCGACGGCGCGGAACTTCCACTCCGCGCCGTGCCGGTACAGCTCACCGAAGACCATGGCGGTCTCGGTCGAGGCGTCCTCGGAGAGGTCGTACCGGGCGATCTCGGTCTCGCCGGCCTGGTTCACGACGCGGATGAACGCGTTGCGGACCTGGCCGAAGGACTGCTGGCGGTTGTCGGCGTCGTAGATCGACACCGGGAAGACGATCTTGGCCACGTCGGCCGGGACGGCCGCCAGGTTGACCTTGACCTGCTCGTCGTCGCCCTCGCCCTCACCGGTGAGGTTGTCACCGGTGTGCTCGACGGAGCCGTCGGCGCTCTTCAGGTTGTTGAAGAAGACGAAGTCCGAGTCGTTACGGACCTTGCCCGCCTCGCTCACCAGGATGGCACTGGCGTCGAGGTCGAAGTCCGTACCGGTGGTGGTGCGGACGTCCCAGCCCAGACCGACCGTGACGGCGGTCAGGCCAGGGGCCTCCTTGGTCAGCGAGACGTTGCCGCCCTTGCTGAGGCTGACTCCCACGAGTCCCTCCATTGGTTTCCGGGGGCGTCGGCCCCCGGGTCGTGCGTTGGCATTGGGATCAACGTCTGGATCCTAGTGACGGGTTCCCCGCGGAAGCAGACACTTCGCCCGAGCGTCGTCAGAGAGTCGCGAGCGCCTTCACGTAATCGTCGAGGTCGCGGGCGTCCGGAAGGGCGTTGACGACGGACCAGCGGAGCACGCCGGCCTTGTCGACGACGAAGGTGCCGCGCACCGCGCAGCCCTTGTCCTCGTCGAGGACGCCGTAGGCGCGGGAGGCGGTGCCGTGCGGCCAGAAGTCGGAGAGCAGCGGGAATTCCAGACCCTCCTGCTCGCCGAAGACGCGCAGGGAGTGCATGGAGTCGCAGGAGACGGCGAGCAGCTGGGTGTCGTCGTTGACGAAGGTGTCCAGGTGGTCGCGCAGCTCGCGCAGCTCGCCGGTGCACACGCTGGTGAAGGCGAAGGGATAGAAGAAGATCACCACATTGCGCTCGCCCCGGAAGTCGGAGAGCCGCACGGTGCGGCCGTGGTTGTCCTTCAGCTCGAAGTCCGGAGCCTCGGCGCCGATCTCGATGGCCATGGCGTACGCATCCCTTCCGCCGTCGGCCCGTCTGCCTGGGCCGAACCGGTGAAACCCACCCTAAGGGCCGCCGCTGCGGCACGCGCAGAGCCCCCACCGGGTGGTCCCGGTGGGGGCTCCGTGCAGCGTTATGGGTATCAGCGCTTCGGGGTGGCGAGCCGGGTGCCGACCCAATCCTTGGCGACGCTGATGCTCTTGGTCTGGGAGAGACCTGCGGTCTGCGCGGCATCGTTGATGTCGCTCGGCTCGATGTAGCCGTCGCGGCCCGTCTTCGGCGTCAGCAGCCAGATCTGGCCACCGTCCTCCAGAAGACCGATGGAGTCCACCAGGCCGTCGGTGAGGTCACCGTCCTCGTCACGGAACCACAGCAGTACGACGTCGGCGACGTCGTCGTAGTCCTCGTCCACGAGATCCTGGCCGATCAGGGACTCGATGCCTTCGCGGAGATCCTGGTCGACGTCTTCGTCGTAGCCGATCTCCTGGACCACCTGTCCGGGCTCGAACCCCAGCCTTGTGGCCGGGTTGGTCCGCTCCTCCGCGTGGTCCGCGGTCGCGCTCACGGCTTGCCTCCTGATCATGTATCGGAAAATGCTTCGGCCACGCGCGTACACGTGGCGCTGGCCGTAGTCCACACGTGCCGGGGCGGATCGCGCAAGTACCCGGCCCATGAGACCGCCGAAACGGTGACGTTTGGGGCCGTCTCGCCGCAACTTCCGGCAAGAACCCGTCGCGCTCCGTAACGAATCATGCACGCTTCGCCCTGGAATGAGGGACTACGCGGCTTCAGTGTGCCGAACGCCCGGACGAAACGCATGCTCGGGTCCGGCGTAAGGTTGCGATTTGACCGGACAAGGCGCCCCGAGAGGGTTACCGCTCGGTAAAGATGACGTTTGCCGTCGGCGGGGTACACGATGAACATCCCGGCCCCAGCAGGGGATCCCTCCCCCGGTGGGCCCCACCGACCAGCGAAGGAATAGCGTGGCTTCCGCATCCGATCGCAACCCGATCATCATTGGCGGTCTTCCCAGTCAGGTACCTGACTTCGACCCGGAAGAGACCCAGGAGTGGCTCGACTCCCTGGACGCCGCGGTCGACGAGCGGGGCCGGGAGCGGGCCCGTTACCTCATGCTGCGGCTGATCGAGCGGGCCCGCGAGAAGCGCGTCGCCGTGCCGGAGATGCGCAGCACGGACTACGTCAACACCATCGCGACCAAGGACGAGCCCTACTTCCCCGGCAACGAGGAAATCGAGCGCAAGGTCCTCAACGCCACCCGCTGGAACGCGGCCGTCATGGTCTCGCGCGCCCAGCGGCCCGGCATCGGCGTCGGCGGCCACATCGCCACCTTCGCCTCCTCCGCCTCGCTCTACGACGTCGGCTTCAACCACTTCTTCCGCGGCAAGGACGAGGGCGACGGCGGCGACCAGATCTTCTTCCAGGGCCACGCCTCCCCCGGCATCTACGCCCGCGCCTTCCTCCTCGACCGGCTGACCGAGACCCAGCTCGACGGCTTCCGCCAGGAGAAGTCGAGGTTCCCGAACGGCCTGTCGTCGTACCCGCACCCGCGGCTGATGCCGGACTTCTGGGAGTTCCCGACCGTGTCGATGGGCCTCGGCCCGCTCGGCGCGATCTACCAGGCCCGGATGAACCGGTACATGGAGGCGCGCGGCATCGCCGACACCTCCCGCTCGCACGTCTGGGCGTTCCTCGGCGACGGCGAGATGGACGAGCCGGAGTCCCTCGGCCAGCTGACCCTGGCCGCCCGCGAGAACCTCGACAACCTGACCTTCGTCGTCAACTGCAACCTCCAGCGCCTCGACGGCCCGGTCCGCGGCAACGGCAAGGTCATCCAGGAGCTGGAGTCGGTCTTCCGCGGCGCCGGCTGGAACGTCATCAAACTCATCTGGGACCGCTCCTGGGACCCGCTGCTCGCCCAGGACCGCGACGGCACCCTGGTCAACCGGATGAACACCACCCCGGACGGCCAGTACCAGACGTACGCGACGGAGACCGGCTCGTACATCCGCGACCACTTCTTCGGCGACGACCAGCGGCTGCGCTCCATGGTCGAGAACATGACCGACGACCAGATCCTGCACCTGGGACGCGGCGGCCACGACCACCGCAAGATCTTCGCGGCGTTCTCGGCGGCCAAGGCCCACAAGGGCCAGCCCACGGTCATCCTCGCCAAGACGGTCAAGGGCTGGACCCTGGGCCCCAACTTCGAGGGCCGCAACGCCACCCACCAGATGAAGAAGCTCACGGTCGACGACCTCAAGGGCTTCCGCGACCGGCTGCACATCCCGGTCACCGACCGGCAGCTCGAAGAGGGCCTGCCGCCGTACTACCACCCGGGCCGGGACTCCGAAGAGATCCAGTACATGCACGACCGCCGCCAGGCGCTCGGCGGATACGTGCCCACGCGAGTGGTCCGCGCCAAGCCGCTGACGCTGCCCGACGACAAGACGTACGCGGCCGTCAAGAAGGGCTCCGGCCAGCAGTCCATCGCCACCACCATGGCCTTCGTCCGGCTGCTCAAGGACCTCATGCGGGACAAGGAACTCGGCAAGCGCTTCGTGCTGATCGCGCCCGACGAGTACCGCACCTTCGGCATGGACTCCTTCTTCCCGAGCGCCAAGATCTACAACCCGCTCGGCCAGCAGTACGAGGCCGTCGACCGCGAACTCCTCCTGTCGTACAAGGAATCCCCGACCGGCCAGATGCTGCACGACGGCATCTCCGAGGCGGGCTGCACCGCCTCGCTGATCGCCGCCGGCTCGGCGTACGCCACCCACGGCGAACCGCTCATCCCGGTCTACGTCTTCTACTCGATGTTCGGCTTCCAGCGCACCGGCGACCAGTTCTGGCAGATGGCCGACCAGCTGGCACGCGGCTTCGTGCTCGGCGCCACCGCCGGCCGCACCACCCTGACCGGCGAAGGCCTCCAACACGCCGACGGCCACTCCCACCTCCTCGCCTCCACGAACCCGGCCTGCGTCGCCTACGACCCCGCCTTCGGCTTCGAGATCGCGCACATCGTCCAGGACGGACTGCGCCGGATGTACGGGCCCGACGCCGAGGACGTCTTCTACTACCTGACCGTCTACAACGAGCCGATCCAGCACCCCGCGGAACCGGCCGACGTCGACGTCGACGGCATCCTCAAGGGCATCCACCTCTACCGGCGCGGCGAGGCCGGAGCGATCCCCGCGCAGATCATGGCGTCCGGCGTCGGCGTCCCGTGGGCCCTGGAGGCCCAGCGGATCCTCGCCGAGGAATGGAACGTCCGCGCCGACGTCTGGTCCGCGACCTCCTGGAACGAGCTGCGCCGCGAGGCCGTCGCCGTCGAGGAACACAACCTGCTGCACCCGGAGGAGGAACAGCGCGTCCCGTACGTGACGCGCAAGCTCCAGGGCGCCCAGGGCCCCTTCGTCGCCGTCTCCGACTGGATGCGCTCGGTACCCGACCAGATCTCCCGCTGGGTACCCGGCACCTACAGCTCGCTGGGCGCCGACGGCTTCGGCTTCGCGGACACGCGAGGCGCGGCCCGCCGCTTCTTCCACATCGACGCCCAGTCGATCGTGCTCGCGGTCCTCACCGAACTCGCCCGCGAGGGCAAGGTCGACCGCTCGGCCCTGAAGCAGGCCATCGACCGCTACCAGCTCCTGGACGTCGCGGCGGCGGACCCGGGCGCGGCGGGGGGCGACGCGTAGGAGGAGTGAGGGGGGGGCAGGGGGCGGGCGCGGGTCGCGTAGCGCGACGCAAGGGGGAGGGGCCTCCCCCTCCCCCCTCCCCGCCCTTCTTCCCCCTCCCCCTCCTCCCTTTGGCCATGTGTGTGCGCCCGCTCAGCCCCGCCCTGTGCCCGGACCGCGCGCAGGGCGGGACTGGGCGGCCGGCGGCGCGGCTCCGGCGGTCGGTGGGCCGTGGGCAGGCGCCGGCCGCCCTACGCCGGGCCGTCGGCCGGCACGGGCCGGGGACTTGGTCCCGACCGGCACCGCCCGAGCACTACCGCTGCTCGGGGACGGCCGGCTCCGATCTCGGCCGCCCAGCCCGACCTCCCGAGCACGGCCAGGCCCGCCCCTGACCGTCCAAGTCCCGGCCGGCACAGTCCCAACCTGCCCGTTCACGGCGAGCCCCGTTCATGGCGAGCCCCGGTCTCGGCCGCCCATCCCTGGCCGGCCCAGTCCCGCCGCCCGACCACGGCCCGCTCCGATCTCGACCGCCTGGCCCCAGATCCCCCGGCCAGCCGACTGCCCGACCATGGCCAGCCCCGTCCCGACCACCCAGCCCCGGCCGACCCAGCCCCAGCTGTCCGGTCCGGGTCAGGGCGCTACCCCGGGCGCCCCAGGGCCCGGCTCCCCCGTCTCGGCCCCGGCACCGGGGCGCCTACCGGTGCCGATGGCCTGGGTGCTCCCTCCGCTAGTTCTCCCAGATCTTGAAGGCCCTCACCTGATAGGGCGTCTGGGGCGTCCACGTGCCCTTCCCCGGGTAGGTCTCGAACTCGCCCGTCTCCGCGCACTCGGCGGACTGATACGCGGTGACCGGCCGGCCCGTCCGGTTGGCCAGCGACTGGGCGCTCATCCCCGCCGGCAGGGCCGTACAGCTGTCGATGTCGACCGCCGACAGCTCGTAGGTCTGGGCGCGGCCCTTGAACTCGGCCTTCGGCCACAGGCAGAGCTGACCCGGTCCACAGACGCCGAGCTGGCCGCCCGCCCGTGTCACCGCCGGAGCAGCCCCCGCCAGAGCCCGCGCCGGTGCCGAGGCCGAGGCCTGTGTCGCCGCCGAGGCCGAGGGAACGGCCGCGGCTCCGGCCGCCGGCATCGCGAGCAGCAGGCCTGCCGTCAGCGCCCCGACGACCGGCAGCGCCCTGGCCCTGCCCGGCCTGCGGATGGTGCTCGACTTGTCGGCCTCGTACCCCCTGTGCGCCCTGTGCGCACCGTGCACCTTGTCCGGCTCGTACACCTCGTACACCCCGTGCCCCCCATTCGACTTGTTCGACCTGTTCGACGAGTGCGTCTCGTTCGGCCCGTTCGGCCGCTTCCGCTCCGACCTCTCCAGCCTCTGCGGCCACAGCTCCGCCGTGCCCGCCGCCGCCTCCGCGGCCTTCTTCGTCATCGCATACATGCAGGTGAACCCCCGTATCGTCACTCTCTGTAATCAGAGAATGCCTCACGGGATCCACCAAGGGAAGAGGGGCCGCCCCCATTCACACGAATGGATGACGACCCCTCAGAAGAGCCTCGAAGCGCCCGGCCTGGCCGGTGCTAGATGTGGGCCGCGCCCGCGCCCGCCTCCGCGTTCTCACCGCGCTTGGTGAGCACGGCGACCAGCGCCGCGACGACGGCCACGCCGCCTGCGACGGTGAAGGCGAGCCCCATGCCGTCCATGAAGGTCTCGTGGATGACCTTGCCGATGGTGGCGAACAGGTCGGGCGTCATGCCCGGCGCCTTGGCCAGCTCCGGCGGCACGATGCCGAACTCGGCGGCCTGCTCCAGGCGCGGGTCCGCCGGCACCGGGATGCCCGCGGCCTTCCAGTTCACCGGGAAGGCGTCGGCCACCTTGGACGACATGACCGCGCCGAGCACCGCCGTGCCGAGCGCGCCGCCGACCTGCATCGCGGCCTGCTGCAGACCGCCGGCCACACCGGACAGCTCCAGCGGGGCGTTGCCGACGATGACCTCGGTGGCGCCGACCATGACCGGGGCGAGGCCCAGGCCGAGGAGGGCGAACCAGAGGGACATCGGGAGCGTGTCGGTCGTCGGGGTGAGCGTCAGCATGCCGAACATCGCGGCGGCCGTGCACACCATGCCGCCGACCAGCGGCACCCGCGGACCGAACTTGGTGATCAGAGCGCCCGCCAGCGGCGAGGAGACGATCATCATGCCGGTCAGCGGCAGCAGGCGCAGACCCGCGTCGACCGGGCCGAGGCCCTTGACGCCCTGCAGGTAGAAGGTCACGAAGAACAGGCCGCCCATGAAGGCGAAGGCCATGAGCACCATGAGCACCACGCCGGCCGACAGCGGCACGGAGCGGAACATCTGCAGCGGGATCAGCGGTTCCTTGACCTTGGTCTCCCACAGCGCGAAGACCACGAAGAGCACGAGGGCCGCGACCAGGCAGCCCCAGGTCTTGCCGCCGCCCCAGCCCCACGAGTCACCGGCCTTGATGATGCCCCAGATCAGGGAGCCCATCGCGGCGGAGAGCAGCAGGATGCCGAGGAGGTCGAAGGAGCGCGGGGCGTTCTCGGCGCGGTGGTCCTTGAGGATCAGCAGGCCGAGGATGAGCGCGACGACGCCGACCGGCACGTTGACGAAGAAGACGGACTGCCAGCTGACGTTCTCGACGAGCAGACCGCCGACGATCGGGCCGCCGGCGGTGGAGGCGCCGATGACCATGCCCCAGATGCCGATGGCCATGTTCAGCTTCTCGGCGGGGAAGGTGGCGCGCAGCAGGCCGAGCGCGGCCGGCATGAGCAGGGCTCCGAAGACGCCCTGGAGGACGCGGAAGGTGATCACGAGCCCGATCGAGCCGGAGAAGCCGATCGCGGCGGAGGCGGCGGCGAAGCCGGCGATGCCTATGAGGAACGTCTGGCGGTGGCCGAAGCGGTCGCCGAGCTTGCCGGCGGTGACGAGGGCGATGGCGAGGGCCAGCAGGTAGCCGTTGGTGATCCACTGGACGTCGGAGAGCGAGGCTCCGAGGTCCTTTTGGATGGCGGGGTTGGCGATGGCCACGATGGTGCCGTCGAGGGCGACCATCATCACGCCGACGGCGACGGAGAACAGGGTCAGCCAGGGGTGGCCGCGCAGTCCCTTCCCCGGCGCCGAGACGGCTGCCGGGTCACCCCCCTGGCCCTGCGGGACCTTGTCCATGGTGATCTGACTAGTCATACGAAGCAGGCTAGTGTCAGCGACTGACAATTGACAAAGCATTTCATGCGCCGGTAACTGTCATGTAGCTCACAGCGGCGCCGACCTGGAACGACGCGCGGACTCCGTACCGTGGAGACCTTGCCGACGACGCCGCCGGACGACCGTCGCCGCCGGCGACACCGGCCACCTCACCGCTCCACCCGAAGACTTGACGGACGAAAGGCTCCGTACGTGACAACCTCTGTCCCTGCCCCCGGCCTGCGCGAGCGCAAGAAGCAGCGCACCCGCGACGCGCTGGTGCGGGTGGCACTGGAGCTGTTCGCCACCCAGGGATACGAGCGGACCACGGTCGACGAGATCGCCGACGCCGTCGACGTCTCCCAGCGGACCTTCTTCCGCTACTTCGCCACCAAGGAGGACGTCGCCTTCGCCGCCCAGCGGATGGTGGAGGACAGCTTCGTCCGCGCCCTGTCCGAACGTCCCGCCGAGGAAGGCCCGTTCGACGCGATGCGCAACGCGACCCTCCAGGTCTGGCGGACGGTCGGGGAAGCCATCGAGGAGATGGTGTCCGTCGAGCTGTACTTGCGCAACTTCCGGCTCGTCGAGTCGACGCCGACCCTCCTCGCCGCGCATCTGCGCCGCTCCACGGAGCTGGAGGAGCGGCTCGCCCGGCTGATCGCCGAGCGCGAGGGCCTGGACGTGGACGAGGACCCGCGGCCCCGGATCGCCGTCGCCGCGTTCGGTTCGGTGATGCGGGTGACCACCCGGCTCTGGGGCCGCGGCGACGATCCCTCCCTCCACACCCTCTGCGCGCTCACCGAGCGGTACCTGGACCACCTCGGCCCGGCACTCGAACCTCGATGGCGCCACTGACGCTGACGCCAACGCCGACACCGACGACGACAGGGGCACCGGCGAGGGCAGGGCCACCGACGACCGAACCGCCGACCGAACCACCGACCGAACCGGCAGCCGGTACGACCGGTACGGCCGCGGCGGCCGCGACGGCCCCCTCACCGCACGAAGCCGGTACGGGTGTGACGGCCCCCTCACCGCACGAAGCCGGTACGGGCGTGACGACCCCCTCACCGTACGGAGCCGAAGTGCCCCCGAGAGCCCCGGACATCCCGTCCCCGCGCACGTGATCTCACCCACCGTCACCGCTCCCGCCCCTCCCCCGCGCTACGGGTCACCTGCCGCACGGGCCGTCGGGGAAGCCCCCTAGGGTGACCCCCAATGCCTTCCTTCGACTCCTCGCCCACCCTCTCCGTGTGGCGGATGCTCCTCGCGCTGGCCGTGGTCCTCGTCCTCCTCGCGACGACCGGATGGACCACGATCCGGCCCCAGCACACTCCCAAGGACGCTCGCGCCCAGGAACTCGTCGACTGGGCGCACGACCGGATCGGGTGGCGCGCGCTTCCCGATCCGGCGGCGCCGGCCCGGACGATCGCGGCGTTCTTCGCCTCCCTGCGGCCTGCCGAGCGGGTCCGGCTCGCCGAGGCCCACCCCCTCGTCGTGGGCAACCTCGACGGCGTCCCCGTCCCCTTGCGCTACCGCGCCAACCGGATATCCCTGGCCCGTGCGCTGGCCGCCGAGCGGCCCCGCGCCGAGGACCCCCGGCTCACCCCGGACGGCCACCACGAGGCGCGGCGGCGGGCCGACCGGTTCGCCTCCCTGCTGCGGCCCGGCCGGCAGATCCTCGCCTTCGACCCGAGCGGTTCGGGGCGGACGGCGGAGGTACTGGGCGATCTGGAACACGCCCGGCGGGTGTCGGTGATCGTGCCCGGGGTCGACACCAACCTCCTCACCTTCCAGAAGACCTCGCGCCGTTACTCGGCTCCCGCCGGAATGGCCGACTCGCTGTACGCCGCCGAACGGGGCACCGATCCCGGGGTCCGTACCGCCGTCATCGCCTGGGCCGACTACACGGCGCCGGTCGGCGTCGGCATCGACGCGGCCATGGGGCGGCTCGCCGAGGACGGCGCGGTGCGGCTCGTGGGTCTCGCCTCCGCGCTGCCCGGCGACGCGCGCGTGGTGCTCTTCTGCCACAGCTACGGCTCCGTGCTGTGCGGGGTCGCCGCGCCCCGGCTGCCCGCGCGCGTCACCGATGTCGTGGTGGCCGGCAGTCCCGGGATGCGTGCCGACCGGGCGGTCGATCTGGAGACCGGGGCCCGGGTGTGGGCGATGCGCGACGCCGACGACTGGATCGCGGACGTGCCGCACCTGGAGCTGGGCGGGGTCGGGCACGGCACCGATCCGGTGGCGCCGGAGTTCGGGGCGCGACTGCTGTCGGCGGCGGGCGCGAATGGGCACGCCGGGTACTTCGAGCCGGGCACCCGGAGCCTCGCGAACTTCGCCGCGCTCGGGGTCGGCGCGTTTCGTTCGCTGGCCTGCGCGGGCGCCGACAGCGCTTGTCTCCGCGGAATTTTCGGCCCGGCGCCGGTCCGACGCGCGTAGATCACGGCGGATTTACGGTCCTTACGGAGGGGCGACGTCGGGGCATAGGCCGCATACGATGAGGCGTATGGGTGATGTGCTGGCCGGAATTCATGCCACCTGGGAGTTCGAGAGCGACGCAGTCGTCATCCGCTTCGAACGGGGGATTCGTACACCGAAGCTCTTCCAGGCGCTGCGCGAGCGGCGGATCCCGCACGAGGCACTGGCGTCCGTGACGCTCACGCCGGGGGTGCGGGGGACCGTCGTGCTGCACGCCGTGCCGAGAGCCGGTGCCGATCCGCTGATGGAGGCGGCCGCGGGACAGCTGAAGGACGGGAACGACCCGTACCGCCTCGTGCTGCCCGCCGACCGGGAGACCCTCGCCGAGTACTACCAGGGCGAGCTGCTCTCCGCCCTCGCGCCGCGGGACGCCGAACGGCCCGCCGACGGCTTCCTGGTCCAGGCGCCGCAGGGACCGCAGTCGTTCAAGGCGTACGACGGGAAGGCGAGCTTCGACGGGGTGTCGGAGGTGGCGTTCCGCTGGTCGTGGTCGGGGGCGTCGTCGGAGAAGTGGAAGGCGGGCGACCAGACCTTCCAGGCGCGCGATCTGTGCGGCGTGGTGTGGCGTTCGCCGGAGCTGTTCGAGGGCTATCTGCGGCTGCTGCCCCGGGGCCGGGAGCAGGACCACGCGCCGGGCGGTGGTTCCGGTGGCGGGATGGACGGGGGTACGGTCCTGCCGGACCACGACCCGGCCGCGCTGCTCTTCGGCGGCGGGCGCGGGCCGGTGCACCAGTCGCTGCCGTTCGCGGCGGCCGTCCTCGCGGCGATCCGGGGCGGCGGCGCGGGCGCGCGGGTGCCGGTCCCGGTGCGGGCGGCGACGCGGGCTAGCGATCCCGCCGGTGTTGCTGAAAGGATTCGGCATCTGAGCGAACTGCACCGGGCGGGACTCGTCACGGACGAGGAATTCAGCGTGAAGAAGGCGGAACTGCTCGCCGAGCTGTGACCGGGGCGAAAGGGGTGGGCCGGGCGTTCCGGGCGAGTCGCCGGACCGGGCACTCGGGACAAGTCGCCGAGATCCCGCCCTCTCCCGTACCCCGGTATGACCGGACGGCCCATCCCCGGGTACGACGCCCGGACTCCGGCCCGCTGCCTACCCTGAGCGGGCCATGAAGGATGACACGGAAGTCCCCGAAGTCCCGGCCCCGCGACGGGCGGAGCCCCCGGATCCCGCACGAGCTCCGGACACCGCGCGAACTCCGGACACCGCGCAAGCACCGGGTCCCGCCCGCACGCCGGACCCCGCGGATCCACCGGACGCCGCCCGGCCCAAGGGTCCCCGGCCGGAGAGTCCCTGGCCCAAGGGTCCACGGCCGGGCAGTCCCCGGCCGAAGGACGGCGACGCCACCGCCGACACACTCGCCGACGCCGACGACGCCGAAAACCCAGCGGCCTCGTCCGCGACCACGTCCGCGCGCGACGCCGGACGCGCGATCGGCCGCATGGTCGGACGTGCCGCCGGCCGAGGTGCCGCCCGTGGTGCCTCGGCCGTACGCGGGGCCGGCCGGGCCGCCGGACGCCAGGCCCTCATGGCGCTCGCGTCCCCGTCGGCCGACAGGGAGCCGCTGCTCGCCCGCGCCGCCTCCCCCTGGGCGCGCCGGCTGCCGTACGCGGTCGCCTTCCTCCTGGTCTCCGTACTGCTGCCCGTCACCATCCCCGTCCTCATCAACCAGTACGGACTGAACGGCGCCGTCGCCGGACTCGTCGGCACCGCCCAGACCGCGCCGCTGCTGCTCGCCGTGACCCGGCCGCTCCAGGCCTGGTGGGTGATCTTCGCGGCGGACGTGGTCGGCGGCTTCGCCCTGCTGATCCCCGGCCCGCCCGAGGGCATGCCCTGGCCGTGGACCCCGATGGTGGTGATCGGCTACCTCGGCCTGATGGTGGCGCTCGGCGCGCGCGAGTCGCGGGGCACCCTGCTCGCGGTGTGGCTGGCGACGGGGGCCGCCGGGGCGGTGTTCGCGCTCGTCTCGCCCGGCCGGGTGGACGGCGTCCCCATCGTCCTGTTCGTGCTCAGCGGCCTTCTGCTGCTGCTGACCGCGACCCTGCGCGGGCGCGGCGAGGCGGAACGCCGGCTGGTCGAGCAGGAGACGATCAGCGAGGCGGAACGGGCCCGCCGTACCCTCCTGGAGGAACGTGCCCGGATCGCCCGCGAGTTGCACGACGTGGTCGCCCACCACATGTCGGTGATCACCGTGCAGGCCGACTCCGCCCCGTACCGGATCCCGGACCTGCCGGAGCCGGCCCGCGAGGAGTTCGCGTCGATCGCGGCCGGGGCACGCGAGTCGCTGTCCGAGATGCGACGGCTGCTGGCATTGCTGCGCAGCGAGGGCACGGAGGGCGACCGGGCTCCGCAGCCGGGCCTGGACCGAGTGACTCAGCTGGTCGAGGCGACGGTACGGGCCGGGGTGCCGGCCTCGTTGTCGCTCGCGGCCGGGATGGGCGCGCTGCCGCAGGCGGTGGAGCTGTCGGCGTACCGGATCGTGCAGGAGGCGCTGTCCAATGTGGTCCGGCACGCGCCGGGCGCGGACACCCGGGTGTCCGTACGCGTCGACGACGAGGGCCTGTTGAACGTCCTGATCGTCAACGGTCCGCCCGCGCGCGACGGTTCGCCGGTCGAGCGCGGTGAAGGCACCGGGCACGGGCTCGTCGGAATGCGCGAGCGCGTACGGTTGACGAACGGCACACTCGACACCGGGCCGCTGCCGGACGGGGGGTTCCGGGTCGCCGCCCGGCTGCCGACCCGTGCGGACGACCTGCCCGGCACGGACGGCACGACCGGCCCGACCGATCCAGCCGCCCCCATCGCCCCGACCACCACCACCACCACCGCCACCGCCACCGCCGAATCAGCCACCACCACTACCACCGAGGCACCGTTCCGCAGCTGACGAACGGCCGCCCGGCCGACGACAGTTGAGGATCCCCGTGCCCGAGACCATTCGCGTGATCATCGTCGACGACCAGGCCATGGTGCGGGCCGGGTTCGCCGCCCTGCTCGCCGCGCAGCCCGACATCGACGTGGTGGGTGAGGCACCGGACGGCCGGCGGGGGGTGGAGGTGGCACGCACCACGCACCCGGACGTCGTGCTCATGGACGTACGGATGCCGGAACTCGACGGGCTGTCGGCGGCCCGCGAGGTCCTGAACCCGCCGCCCGGGGTGACGCACCGCCCGAAGGTGCTCATGCTGACCACCTTCGACGTGGACGACTACGTATACGAGGCGCTGCGCGCCGGGGCGTCCGGGTTCCTCCTCAAGGACGCGCCGCCGGCCGATCTCATCGCGGCCGTACGGATCGTGGCGGCCGGCGAGGCGCTGCTCGCGCCGTCCGTGACCCGGCGGCTGATCGCCGACTTCGCCGCGTCCCGGCCCGCGCCGCGCTCCGACCGGGTCGCGCTGCGGCTCAACGGGCTGACCCCGCGCGAGACCGAGGTCCTCGAACTGATCGCCCGGGGCCTGTCGAACCAGGAGATCGCCGCACGGCTGGTCCTGGCCGAGCAGACCGTGAAGACGCACATCGGACGGGTACTGGCCAAGCTCGATCTGCGCGACCGCGCACAGGCGGTGATGTTCGCGTACGAGTCGGGCCTGGTGACGCCCGGCACCAGGTAGCACCAGGCAGCAGCCGGTGGGCGCGCCGGGGCGGGGTGTTCCCCCGGGGGTTATCCCCACCCCCGGCCTGCGGGCCGCCGCTCCTCCGCCCCCACCCCTGGTATGGCTTCACGGTTGGCGCCCCGGGGTGACGTACCGCTCCCCGTCCGCTTCCTACCTTCCTCTCGCCGACACCGAGGAAGACAGGAACGGAAGGGGAGGCCCCCATGCGCCGCTTCACCAGGACCCTGGTCGCCGCCGCACTCACCGCCACCATCGTGGCCGGGACGGCGGGCTGGGCATCGGGCGACTCCCAGCGGCCGGTGACCGGTTCACCGGCCGGGACGGCGGCCTGGGTCGCCGAGGGCCTGCCGGACCCCGCTCACATGACGCCGCGCCGTCTCGCCTCGTACATCGACGGGTTGGGCGAGCGGGAGCGCCGGCGCCTGCTGCGCGAGCACCCCGGCGTCCTCGGCAACCTCGACGGCGCCCCGCCCGCCCTGCGCTACGCCGCCAACGCCCGTACGGCACAGGGGCGGTTCGGGGCCGGGGCGCAGGTGCTCGCGTACGACCCCCGGGGGCGCGGCCAGGCCGTACTCGTCCTGGGCGACTTGGCGAAGGCCGCGCACGTGGCGGTGATCGTGCCCGGCTCCGACACCGACGCGGACCACCTCGGCCCGCTGCTCGCCAAGGCCCGCGCGCTGTACGAGGCGACCGGCGGCGCGGTGACGAACGGCGCGGCAGCCGGCGGCGAGAAGGCGGGTGGCAAGAGGACGGGTGACAGGCCAGGCGGCGAGACCGCCGTCGTCGCCTGGGCCGGCTACACCACTCCCGTCGGCGTCGGCCTCGACGCGGCCACCGGGAAGCTGGCGGAGGCGGGCGCGGCCCGGCTCGTCCGCTTCGCCGAGGGGCTGCGGGCCGTGGGCGCCGCCGAACCGGCGCTGTTCTGCCACAGTTACGGCTCGGTCGTGTGCGGTCTCGCCGCGCGCGGCGTCCGGGCCACGGACCTGGTCGCGATCGCCTCCCCCGGGATGCGCGCCGACGACGCGGCCGGCCTCGGCACCGACGCGCGGGTGTGGGCGGCGAAGGACCCGGACGACTGGATCGACCGGGTACCGAACGTCGAGTTCGCCGGGCTCGGGCACGGCGCCGATCCGGCCTCCCCCGCCTTCGGGGCCCACCCCGTCCCCGCCGCCGACGCCCACGGCCACGACGGCTACTTCGCCCCCGGCACCTCCTCGCTGCGCGCCTTCGCCGCGATCGCCGAGGGGGCGGCCCGATGAACGCGCCCGCGAACACCGCCCGTACGGCCCCCGACGCGGCTGCCCGTACCACCGCCCGCGCGACCGCGGGCACGACCGCCCCTGCGCCCGCCCGCACCACCACCCGCACCACGGCGGGCACCACCACCCGCGCCGCCACCGCCTCCACCACCGGTGCCGTCGCCCGTGCCGCCGCCCTCATCGAGGCCCGTACCCCCGCCCACCGCGACCGGGCGATCGACGGCCTGCGCGCCCTCGCGCTGCTCGCCGTGCCCACCGGGCACTGGCTGCTCGGCGGGTTCACCCGGTCCGCCGCCGACGGCGCGATCCACAACGCGAGTCCGCTGACGGCGTTCGGCGCTCTGGCGCCGGTCAGTTGGGTCCTTCAGATGCTGGGGATCTTCTTCCTGGTCGGCGGCTACGCCTCCGCGCTCTCCTACCGCCGCCACCGGGCCGGCCAGGGCACCACCCGCGCCTGGCTGTCGGGGCGGATCGCCCGCCTGGGCCGGCCGGTGCTCGGCGTGACGGCCGTGTGGGCGGTGCTGCTGCCGGCGCTGCGCTGCGGCTTCGATGTCCCCGTCGCCACCCTGCGGACGGCGTCCACGCTCGTCGTCCAACCCCTGTGGTTCGTGGGCGTGTACGTGGTGGTCACCGCGCTCACCCCGTACTGCGTACGCGCCGCCCGCCGCCTCGGCGTGTGGGCGGCGGCCCCGCTGCTCGGTTCGGTCGCCGTCGTCGACTTCCTGCGCTACGGGCCGTACGCGGACGCCGTGCCGTCCTGGGTCGGCGCGCTCACCATCCTGCCGGGCTGGCTCTTCGCGTATCAGCTCGGCGTGTCCTGGGGCGAGGGCCGGCTCACCCAGCGGCACGCGTGGGGGCTGCTGGCCGGCGGGGCCGCGCTGTTCGCCGTGCTGCTGCTGTGGTGCGACTACCCGGCGTCGATGGTGGGCGTGCCAGGCGCGGCCCGTACCAACTCGCATCCGCCGTCGCTGCTCGTCCTCGCCCTCGCCGCCACGCAGAGCGGCGCGGCGATCCTGCTGCGCGAACGGCTGGGCGCGCTGCTGCGGCGGCCTCTGCTGTGGGCGCCGGTCGTCGTGATCAACCTGTCCGCGATGACGATCCTGTGCTGGCACCAGACGGCGATGCTGGCGGCCGCGATCCCCGCCTCGTACGGGGGCGAGCTCGGCGGGCTGGTCGGCGCGCCGGACTCGGCCGGCTGGATCCTGGCGCGGCTGGCGTGGATGCCGGTGTTCGCCCTGCTGCTGACTTTGATCGGGCGGTACGCGCGAACCTTCGAGTCCCCCTGGGACCGCACCGGCCCGGCCCGCCGCACCCTCGCGGGCCTGCTCGCGGCGGGGTTCGCGGTGTTCGCGCTGGGCCTGGCGTGAGGGAGCGGGGCGGGGCCGGGACCCGCTCGGGAGGAGCGGGGCGGGCGCGGACCGCGGGGGCCGGGCCCTGGCCTTCGTCCTGGGCGGCCTGACCTCGGCGACCGCGCTGGGGCTGCCGCTGGGCACGCTCATCGGCCGCGCCGACTGGCACGTCACCCTGTGGGCCGTCGCCGGAACCGGGCTGCTGGCGGCCGTCGGCATCGCCCTCGGACTCCCCCGGGTGTCGCTGCCCGCCGCCTCGCCGGCCGACCGGCCGCGCCCCCTCGCGCGGGGCCGCGTCCTGGCCCAACTGGCGGTGACGTCACTCGCCTTCCTGGGCACGTACACCGTCTACACGTACATCGCCCCGGTGGTAGGGGACGCCACCGGCGGCTCCACGAGCCTGCTGACCCTGGTCCTGCTGGCCTGGGGCCTCGGCACCCTGGCCGGGAACATCGCCGCCGGCCGGCTGGCCGACCGGTTCGCGCCCCACCGGGTCCTCACCGGCGCGCTCGGCCTCGGCGTACTCACCCTCGCCCTGACCCCACTGGCCACCCGCACCCTCGCGACCGCCCTGGTCCGGGCCGTGCTCTGGGGACTCGGCGGCGGCGCCGTCATCGTCCCCCAGCAACACCGGCTCGTCGCCCTCGGCCCCGCCCCCGCGCCCGTTCTGCTCGGCCTCAACTCCTCCGCGCTCTACGTCGGAGTCGCCCTCGGCGGCGGCCTCGGCGGCCTGCTCCAGACGCGGGGCGGGCCGGAACCGGCCGTACTGGGGCCGGTGGCGGCCACCGTCACCGCCGGCGCGCTCCTCTGGCACCTGCGCACCGCGCGCCGTGGCGCCGTACGGCCGGACGACCCGACGCCGGCGCCGGGACCGGGACCGGGACCGGCGCCGATCCCGTCCGACCCCGCCAAAGCCAAGGCCTGAGGGCCGGGGCCCGAAGCCCGAAGGCGGACGTCCGAAAGCGGACGCCCGAAGCCGGACGTCCGCTGGGACGTGACAGGGGCTGACAGGTCCCGGCGGGCCTTCCGGCCCCTCAGAACCCCCGGCCCCGGCCCTGCTCTCTCACTTCTCCCGGCTCACGGACGTGAAGCTCATGTCCGGGTAACGGTCGCCCGCCACCTGGCCGGCGATCGGCTCCAGGGCGGCCAGCTCGTCGGCGGTGAGCGTGACGCGGGTGGCCGCCGCGTTCTCCAGGAGGCGGGTCCGCTTGCGGGTGCCCGGGATCGGGACGACGGTCAGGCCGTGGACGGCGGCACGCTGCTGCACCCAGGCGAGGGCGATCTGCGCCGGGGTCGCGCCGTGCGCGGCGGCGATCTTCCGGACGGGCTCCAGAAGGGCGGCGTTGCGCTCCGCGTTCTCGCCGCTGAAGCGCGGCTGGTTGCGGCGGAAGTCGTTCGCCGTCAGGTCCTTCGACGCGTCGGCGAAGGCGCCGGTGAGGAAGCCCCGGCCGAGCGGCGAGTACGGCACGAAGGTCACGCCCAGCTCGGCCGCGGCGCCGACCGCGCTGCGCTCGACGTCCCGGGAGAACAGCGACCACTCCGACTGCAGCGCGGTGATCGGGTGCACGGCGTACGCCTCGCGCAGCTCGGCTCCGGTCACCTCGCTCAGCCCGAGGTGGCGGACCTTGCCCTCCTTGACGAGTTCGGCCATCGCGCCGACGGACTCCGCCAGCGGGACGGAGGGGTCGCGGCGGTGCATGTAGTAGAGGTCGATGGTCTCGACGCCGAGTCGGCGCAGGCTGGCCTCGGCGGCCTGGCGGATGTACGCCGGGTCGTTGCGGATGCCCCGGGACGCGGGGTCGTCGGCGCGCCGCTCGATGGCGAACTTGGTCGCCAGGACGATCTCGTCGCGGTGCGCGGCGACGAACGGGGCGAGGAACTCCTCGTTGGCGCCCGATCCGTAGATGTCCGCCGTGTCGATGAGGGTGACACCCGCCTCCAGTGCCGCTTCGAGGGTGTCGCGGGCGGAGGTCTCGTCGGTGTCGCCGTAGAACTCGCTGATGCCCATCGCGCCGAAGCCCTGGACACCCGCCTCGGGGCCATCCGGGCCGCCGAGGCGCACGGTGTCGATCCTGCCGGTGAAGTCGGTGGTGCTCATGAAGCCGGGCCTCCGAAGATGCTCTGGTAGTGATCGATCTTGAGGTCGAGCATGGCGAGTGCGTCCTGGAGCTCGGCGATCCGTTCCACGACGTCGTCGCGGGTGCCCTGGAGGATCGCCTTGCGTTCGGCGTGGGTGTGGTCGCCCTCCCGGATCAGCTCCGCGTAGCGGACCATGTCGGCGACGGCCATTCCGGTCGTGCGCAGCTTGCCGACGAAGGCGAGCCAGTCCAGGTCGCGCCGGGTGAAGCGGCGCTGGCCGGTGTGCGAGCGGTCCACGTGCGGCATCAGGCCGATCCGCTCGTACCAGCGCAGGGTGTGGGCGGTGAGGCCGGTGAGGGCCGCCACCTCGCTGATGGTGAACCGCCGCGCCGGATCGGGCGGGGACGGCAGGGGCACCGGTACCGGTGCCGGCATCGCCGCCGGTAAGGCCGCCGCGCCCGTCCCCGTCGCCACTGCCGTACCCGCCCCTGCCGCTGCCGTCCCCGTCGCTGTCGCCACCGCCGTCGCCGGTGCCCGGCGCACGCCGGTGCCCGCGACGGTGTTCGCACTCGTGCTCTCGACCACGCTCATGACCACCACGCTAAAGAATTAGAGTCCGCTCTAAGCAAGTAGGCTCGGCCGCATGCAGAGCCTGGCGCAGATCGAGAACTGGCCCGTCCCCACCGCGGCCGCCGCGGTCGTCCGCGCGGACGGCACCCTCGCCGGATCCCACGGCCCCACCGGGCGGCGCTTCGCGCTCGCCTCGGTGACGAAGCCGCTGGCGGCGTACGCGGTGCTGGTCGCGTACGAGGAGGGGGCGATCGACCTGGACGAGCCCGCCGGGCCCGAGGGCGCGACGGTACGGCATCTGCTGGCCCACACCTCCGGGCTCGCGTTCGACGAAAACCGGGCGACGGCCGCGCCGGGCACCCGCCGGATCTACTCCAACGCCGGGTTCGAGGTGCTCGGCGACCATGTCGCCAAGGCCACCGAGATCCCCTTCGCCGAGTATCTGCGCCAGGCGGTCCTGGAGCCGCTCGGCATGACGGACACCACCCTGGACGGCTCGCCCGCCAAGGACGGCGTGTCGACCGTCGACGACCTGGCGCGGTTCGCCGCCGAGGTGCAGGCGCCGCGGCTGCTGGACGCGCGGACCGTGCTGGACGCGATGACCGTCGCCTTCCCGGGCCTGACGGGCATCCTGCCGGGGTACGGCCATCAGCGGCCCAACGACTGGGGTCTCGGCTTCGAGATCCGCGGCGGAAAGTCGCCGCACTGGACGGGCGCCGGGTCCTCGCCGCGCACCTTCGGGCACTTCGGTCAGGCGGGTACGTTCCTGTGGATCGACCCCGACGCGGGCGCGGCGTGTGTGGCCCTCGCCGACCGGGCCTTCGGGCCGTGGGCGATCGAGGCGTGGCCGCCGTTCACGGACGCGGTCCTGGCCGAACTGCGCGCGTAGGGGCCGCCGTTACGGCTCCGCGGCGGTTCTCCGTCTCGCCGGCGAACTTGCCGGCGAGACGGGCGAACGGGAAGAGCGGGCCGTCCGGACACGCGCCGCCGGGCGGGGTGCACAGAGCGGGGTCGGGGCCGGCACGACGGCCCCGACCGGCGGCGCGAGCCGGGAGAGCGGCCCGCCCGGGCGTCACTTCTTGTTCTTGGACCCGGCCTTGGACCCGACCACCACACCGTGCGCGGTGTCCACCCGGCCTCCGCCGCTCACCAGACCGGCGATTTTCTTCTCCTTGACCTTCGTCTTGAGAACCGCCTGCCCTTCCCCGGCCACGGGCACGGCTTTCACGCCCTTCGCCGGGCGCGCTATCGCGGTGATTCGGCCGGTCGCGACGTCATGGACGACATGCGCTTTCACCTTCGCCATCGTGTCTCACACCCTTAGGGATTCTCGCACTCACAGCGTCTCGACCATCGCGAGCAAATGAACGTCGCAGGTGTTGAAGGGGGCGTTGTTCTGGATGTAGACCTTGTAGGCCTTCGTGCCGTCCACATGCTCGAACGACTCGCCCTGGGTGAGCGTCGCATGCCCCACCGGATACAGAACGCCCGGACCCGTACCAGGGAACACCACTATGCTGAAGACCACGGCGTCGTTGGCCCCGAACCCATGAATGAACCACGGGTAGGACCCGTTCGCGGCGATGGTGACCCAGCCGATGTCGTATACGGCCATGGCTCCTCCACTCTTCAGGAGCAGCCGCCGTGAATCCTCGCGTTCCTTCTGCCGGAGCAAGGTCGCGGAGCTTCTCCCGTCTGGGATTGACCTTTGTCCGGGGCGTGATCTCCACAGCGACGGCGGGAGGGGGACTCACCGCCGCTGGGGCGTCACACGTCTCCTTCCCATCGTCACTCCCTCCGCGAAAAGGTGCAATGGGAAGCGCAACCATCGGTCTGGGCAGGCGAGTTCGGATACCATCAGGCCCCTGTCCGAAGGTGGCGGTCACGGCACCTGCCACGGCAGGAGCTTGTCCGGGTTGCGTACGGCCCAGATGTGCGTGATCCGGTCGTGCTCGTCGACCCGGAACGAGAACACCGTCTCGATCCGGCCCCCGGACTCGACCGCCAGGCCCGGCAGCCCGTTGACCGTGCGCTCGAGGATCGCGCGCGGCGGCGCGAGGCGGGCGACCATCAGATAGAGGTGGGCGATCGGCTCGGCACCCTGAAGCGGCAGCAGGCGGGCGATGGCACGGCCGCCGCCGTCGGAGACCGCGAGGGCGGCCGGGTCGAGCAGGCCGATCAGGGCCTCGATGTCCTGGGTCTCCCAGGCCGCCTTGAACCGCTGGACCACCCGCGCCTGCCGGGCCGCGTCCGGGCTCGCCCCGGCGCGCGCGGCGGTGACGCGGCGGCGGGCCGAGGAGGCCAGCTGGCGGCAGGCCGCGGGGCTGCGGCCGACGATCTCGGCCACCTCGGCGAACGGATAGCGGAAGACGTCGTGCAGCACGAACGCGACGCGCTCGGCGGGGGTCATCGACTCGAACAACACCAGGAAGGCCATGGTCACCGACTCGTCGAGGGTGATCCGGTCCGCCGGATCCCCGCCCGCGCCGCCCGCCGCGCCGGTGTTCCACTCGGCGGGGTCGGGCAGCGGTTCCGGGATCCACTCCCCGACGTAGGTCTCCCGCCGCACGCGCGCCGAGCCGAGCAGGTTCAGACAGATCCGGCCGGCCACCTTCGTCAGCCAGGCCCCCGGGGACACGATGGCGTCCTGCTCCTGCCGGGACATCGCGTACCAGCGGGTGTAGGTCTCCTGGACGACGTCCTCGGCGTCGGCCAGGGAGCCGAGCAACCGGTAGGCGAGATTGATCAGTTGCCGCCGTTCGCTCATGATCGCGGCGAGGCCGGGGTCCTGCTCCTCGACCGCCTCGCGCCGTCCCTGCCCCTGTCTCTGTCCCTGTCCCGATGGGGTGGTCATGCGCTCTCCGGCTCCCTCGTCCATGTGCTCTCGCTCCTTGTGTCCCGCTCGCGCGCCGTCACGCTTCCCGCGCCGCCGTGGTCCGCGGCTCTCCCCCTCTCCGACCGATCGGGGCGGCGGATTGTGAGGCCGGCGGCCCACCTCACATTCCACGGGGCTGTGTTGTCGGACGGGTGAAGAGGAACACGAGTCCCCCTCCCCAGGACAGGAGTCCGGCCATGAACGACTTCCAGCGGATCGCCGACCGCGTCGAGATCGACGCGCTGCGCGCCGAGTTCACCGACGCGGCGATGATGCGCGACCGCGCCCGCCTCGCCGCGCTGTTCACCCCCGACGGCGTACTGCGCATGCCCAACATCCCGGTCGAGTTCACCGGCCGGGAGGAGATCCGGACCGGAGGCGAACGCCTGCAGAGCCAGTGGGACTTCTTCGTCCAGAACAGCCACTCCGGCGCGGTCGACATCGACGGCGACACCGCCACCGGGCGTACCTACATCCAGGAGATCGCGCGGGTGCTCGACGGCCGCTCGGGCCAGAACTTCGCCGTCTACCACGACACTTACCGGCGCCTGCCGGAGGGCTGGAGGTTCGCCGAGCGGGTCTACGAGGTCCGGTACGTCGACACCACCCCGCTCGCGGGTTCGGCGCCCGGCCCCGACGGCCAGGCGCACGGCGCCGCCGAGATGGGCGCGCCCCTCGAAGAGGCGGCTGTGGCCGATGATTTCGCCGTACCGGTGTCCGCCGAGCGGCTCGACCGGACCGTCGCCGCGTTGCGGGCGAACGGCTTCGCCGCCGAACTCCTCGACGACGTCGCCGCCGCGCGCGTCCGGATGGCGGAGCTGATCCCCGAGGGCGCGAGTGTGTTCACCGGGGCCAGTGAGACGCTCCGGCTCTCCGGGATCGCCGAGGACATCGAGACGGGCGGCCGGTGCGAGGCCGTCCGGCCGCGGGTGCTGAGGATGGACCGGGCCACCGAGTCCGACGAGATCCGCCGGCTCACGGCCACCCCGGACGTCTTCGTCGCCAGCGTCGCGGCCGTCACCGAGACCGGCGCACTCGTCATCGCCTCCGGCAGCGGCAGCCAGCTGCCCGCGTCCGCGGGCGGCGCCGCGAAGGCGGTCTGGGTGGTCGGGGCGCAGAAGGTGGTGCCCGACCTCGCGACGGCGCTGCGCCGGGTCGAGGAGCACGCCCTCCCGCTGGAGAACGTACGCGCGCAGGCGGCCTACGGGCAGCCGAGCGCGCTCAACCGGCTGCTCATCCTCAACGCCGAGCCGCAGCCCGGTCGTGGCACCGTGCTGCTGGTGCGCGAGGCCATCGGATTCTGACCCCGGGGGGCGAACCTGCCTTCGGGCGGCCGCTAGTCGGGTTCGCAGTGGGACGTGGGCAGGGTGCCGTCGGTGCCCGCGATGGTGACCGCGGCGGAGCCGTCCGGGGACGCGCCGTACGCGACGGTGCAGATCACCTGGCGTACGGCCAGCGGGTCGAGGTCGCGGACCCTGGTGGCGAAGTGGACGGTGTAGACCGACGTGCCGTCGGGGCCGGGCATGGGCCTGGCGTACGCCTGCGGCTTGCCCTCCAGGTCGATACGGCTGGTCAGCCCGGCGGCGCGCTCCCGCTCGTCCGGGCCCGAGAGCAGGATGGACAGCACCTTGTCGACGCCGATGACGTAGTCGTACTCGGTGTCGGGGGCGACATCCCCCCCGGCACCTCCGATGACTCCGGCTTCTTTGGTGGCTCCGGGCCTCGGAAAGGAGTAGGTACGGGCCACCGGCAGGAGCCGGCCGTCACGGCCGACGAAGAACAGGATCGCCCGGGCTCCGGTCGTCGGCTGGACGGTGACGGTCGCCGCGCCGCCCGCCTCCACGACGTCGCTCTTCTGGATGCCGCAGCCGGTGGCGAGCGGGGCGAGGAGCAGGGGCATGGCCAGGGTCAGGGCGGTGCCGGGGCGCACCCGCCGGCCAGAGAGGGGAATCCGGGTCACAGGGGGATCCTGACGGTGAAGACGGCGCCGCCGTCGGGGCGGTTGGCGGCGACGACCGTGCCGCCGTGCAGCCGGACGTTCTCCAGGGTGATCGCGAGGCCGAGGCCGCTGCCCGCCGAGCGGGTACGGGCCGGGTCGCCCTTGTAGAAACGGTCGAAGACATGCGGCAGGACGTCGCCGGGGATGCCGGGGCCCCGGTCGGCGACCTCGGTGACGAGGGCGCCGGCCTCCTCGTACACCCGGACCGTGACCGGTGCGGCGCCGTGCCGCAGGGCGTTGCCGACGAGGTTGGCGACGACGACGTCGAAGCGGCGCGGGTCGAGCCGGGCGCGGATGCCGTCGGTGAGTTCGGTGACGACCGCCCCCGGCGCCACCCCGGCCCCGGCCCCGGGCCCGATTCCGACGCCGGGCCCGGCATGGCTCCCGGCCCAGGCCCCGCCTCCCGTCTGCGCACCGAACCCCGCCACACCGGGCCCTACCCCACCGATCCCGATCGCCCCGGGCCCCACCCAGTGGCGGTTCTGGAGGGTCTTGCGGACCAGTTCGGCGGCGTCGACCTCGTCCGTGTGCAGCTCGGCGGCGCGCGCGTCGAAGCGGGAGATCTCCATCAAGTCCTCGACGAGGACGGCCAGTTTTCCGGTCTCCGCGCTGACCAGGCGGACCGCGCGGGCGGTGTCCGAGTCGAGGGTGTCGGCGTCCTCGTCGAGGACCTCGGTGACGGCGAGCATCCCGGCCAGCGGGGTGCGCAGTTCGTGCGAGACGTCGGAGGCGAAGCGGCGGGCCCTGGCTTCGGCGTTCCGCAACTCCGCGACCGAACTCTCCAGTTCGGCCGCCGCCTGGTTGAAGGTGCGGGCGAGGTCGGCGAGTTCGTCGCTGCCCTTGGCATGGATCCGGGCGTCGAGCCGCCCCTCCCCCATGTCGTGGGCGGCGCGCCGCAGTTCGCGGACCGGGCGGAGCACGCTGCGGGAAGCGAGGAGCGCGGGCACGAGGGCGACGAGCAGGGCGGGCAGGGCGCCGTCGCGGGCGGCGGTGACCATCGCGGCGATGTTGGCGTCCTCGACGCGCAGGTCCATCACGGCGTACAGGACGACCCCGGTGGGGCGGCCCGCCGGGTAGCTGTGGCCGGCCGGGAAGACGGCGGGGACGGCGATGGTGAGATACGGGGTGCCGCCCCGGACGACCCGCTGGAAGCTGCCGTGCGGGGTGTCCGACGCCAGTGCGTGGGCGCGTAGTTCGGGGGTGAGGACGCTGGATCCGGGCCGGTCGGTGGAGGAGACGCGCAGAACGCCGTCGTATTCCGCGTACACCCGCCAGGGGTGCGGCCGGCCCTCGGCGGCGATCCTCAGCAGCTCCGCGCGCATGGCCTTCTCGTTGAGGGGGAGCGAGGTGGAAAGCGTCGCGACCTGGCGGCGGAAGGAGCCGACGGCGGTGTCCTGGGTCTGTTCGAGGATCGCGGTGCGGGCGGCACGGTAGGTCAGGGCGGCGGTCGTGCCGCAGCCCACGGCGGCGACGAGGAGGAAGGCGAAGACGAGCCGGGTGCGCAGGCCGAAGGGGCGAGGGCGGGGCGGGCGGCGCCGGCGGGCGGACCGCCGGCCGCCGGCCGCGCGGGTCTTCGCCCGCGGGCCGGGGTCCGGTGCGCGGCGCGCGGGCCGCACGTCGGACTGGGCATCGGACGGGGCATCCGACCGGACGTCGGACCGGGCATCGGACCGGGAGCGGGAGCGGCCCCTCACTGGAGGGGTCCGAAGCGGTAGCCGAAGCCGCGCAGCGTCTGGATGTAGCGCGGCTCGCCGGGCACGTCCTCGATCTTGTTGCGCAGCCGCCGGACGCAGGCGTCGACGAGGCGCGCGTCCCCGTGGAAGCTGTGCTCCCAGACGTGTTCGAGGAGCTGCTGGCGGCTGAAGACCTGCTCGGGCGCGGCCGTGAGGTGAAGCAGCAGTTTGAGTTCGGAGGGGGCGAGGGCGACGCGGTCGCCGTTCTTGGCGACGGTCAGGCCGACCCGGTCGATGGCCAGTTCGCCGTGGAACTCGACGCCGGGCCGGCCGCCGCCCGGTTCCTCGATGCGGCGCAGCACGGCGCGGATCCGGGCCTCGATGACCTGGGTCCGCGCGGGCTTGACGATGTAGTCGTCGGCGCCCGCCTCCAGGCCGACGACCACGTCGAAGTCGTCGCCCCGGGCGGTGAGCATGATGATGGGCAGCTGGCTGGTCTCGCGGACCTTGCGGCAGACCTGGACGCCGTTCATGCCGGGCAGCATCAGATCGAGCAGCAGCAGATCGGGCCGGAACTCGCCGAGCGCGGCAAGGCCCGCCTCGCCGGTCGGCGCGGCGCGCACCTCGTGGCCGCGGCGGCGCAGCCCCAGCTCGACGCCCTCGCGGACGGAGGGGTCGTCTTCGATCAGCAGCACGCGTGGCATCGGCAGTGATTCCCAGGTGGTCGGGCCAGGTGGTCGGAGGTTCGGCAGTACGGCGGTACGGCGTCGTACGGTACGGGCAGACCGGCGCCCTCACCAGGGAGGGGGCCCGGTGAGGGCGCCGGGGCAGGACGAGGCGTCCGGGGGGCGGGGTCAGGCTCGGCGGCTCCGCCCGCGGCCGGGTACACGGGCCGCGATGCTCGTCATCAGCCGTCGCACCTCCGTGAGGCCCAGCGGCCGGGCCAGGAGCGCGAAGACGGCCGCGATGACCACCGCGCCGGCGAGACCCGAGACGACCCGGCCCGCCGGAGCGGTCAGTTCGGCGGTGACCAGGGCGAGTCCGGCGGCGGGCACCGCGGCGGCAAGCAGCCGGACGAGCGCGGCGACCGCTCCCGTACCCCCGGCCCCCTCTCCCGTACCCACAGCCGCGCGGCCGGTGCCGCGCAGCTTCCGGGACAGGACGTACGCGGTCAGCCCCCACCCGGCCCACAGGGCGAGGCTGTAGCCGGCGGCCATGCCCGCGACCGCCCACCGGGCGGGCAGGACGGCGTGGGCGGTGACGGCGAGAAGGGCGTTGAGGCCCGCGATGACCAGGTTGAGGAAGAACGGCGTACGGGTGTCGCGCAGCGCGTAGAAGGCGCGGGTGCACACGTACTGCCCGGACAGGGCGACCAGTCCGGGCGCGAGGGCCATCAGGATCCAGGCCATCGAGCGGACCGCGTCGGCGTCCGTCCGGCCGTACTGGTAGACCACGCCCATCACCGGTACCGCGAGCGCGAACAGGGCGCAGGCGGCCGGGACGATGGCGGCGGCGCTGGTGCGCTGCGCGCCCGCGACGTCACGGCGTACGGCGGCGAGGTCGCCGTCGGCCGCCGCGCCGCTCATCCGGGGCATCAGGGCGGTGACGAGGGCGACGGTGACGATGCCGTGCGGGACCATCCACAGTTGGTAGGCGTTGTTGTACGCGCTGAGTCCGGCGCCCTCGGCGAGCTGGCCGGCCGCCGTGGCGACCTTGGTCGTCACCCAGTAGGCGCCCTGGTTGGTGAGGACGAGCAGGACGAGCCAGCCGGCCGCGCGCAGGGGTGCGGCGAGTCCGCTGCCGCGCCAGTCGAAGCGGGGCCGCCAGCGAAATCCGGCGGCGCGCAGGGACGGAACGAGGGCGACGGCCTGAAGGACGATGCCTGCGGTGGTGCCCCAGCCGAGCAGCGCGGTGCGCCCCGGGGAGAGGGTGCCGCCGGGGCCCGTGCCCGCGCCCGCAGCGCCGTACAGGGCGAGGAAGAGGCCGAACACGGCGACCACGACGACGTTGTTGAGCACCGGGGTCCACATCATGGCGCCGAACCGGCCGCGCGCGTTGAGGACTTGGCCGAGCAGGGTGAACATCCCGAGGAAGAGGATCTGCGGCAGGCAGGAGCGGGTGAAGGCGATCGTCATGTCCCGCTGCGCGCCCGTGTAGTCGGTGTACGCGTCGACGATCGCGGGCGCTGCGAGCACGGCGGCGGCCGTCAGCGCGGTGAGGGCGAGCAGGCAGACGGTGAGCAGCCGGTCCGTGTAGGCGACGCCGCCGTCCTCGTGTTCCTTGGCGGCCTTGACCAGTTCGGGGACGAAGACGGCGTTGAGGGCGCCGCCGAGGAGCAGCATGTAGACGATCGTGGGCACGGAGTTGCCGACGGCGTATCCGTCGGCGACGAAGCCCGTGCCGATGGCGGCGGCGACGATCGCCGAGCGGACGAATCCGGTGGCGCGCGAGACGAGCGAACCGGCGGCCATCACGGCGCCGCTGCGCAGCAGGGACGGGCCGCGCCCCGGCGCCGGGGCGCCGGGGCCGGTGTTCGCGGGGGCGGCGGAGCCGCCGGGTCCGTCCGCTCCCGCGCGGTCGGTGGCGACCCCCGTCATCGGCGGGCCATGTACGCCTGGAAGGCGCGGTACAGCGTGTAATTGGTCGTACCGGACAACGGAATCTCCCACTCCCCCAGGGTCTCGACGACCTGTCCGCCCGTGCCGAGCTTCCAGCGCAGCAGCCCGTGGGCGCGGTCGTCGGGGTCGAGGGTGGAGGGTACCCCGCGCAGGTCGTAGACGTCCGCGCCGAGGGCGTGGGCGTCGAGGAGCATGCGCCATTGCAGGGCGTTGGAGGGGCGGACCTCGCGGCGGTGGTCGGCGGAGGCGCCGGTCTGGTACCAGACCCGCCGGCCGACCGTGATCATGGTGTGGGCGGCCAGGATCTCGCCCTCGTGGCGGGCGAGATAGAGCTTCATCCGGCCGGGGCACTCGGCGTTGAGGACCGCGTACTGGCGCTCGTAGTACGCGAGGGAGCGGCCGAGCCGGAAGCCGTCGCGTTCCTCGGTGACGCGCAGCAGCCGGTGGAAGGCGGGCAGGTCGGCGGCGGAGCCGATGACGACCTCGACGCCGCTCTTGCGGGCGCGGCGGATATTGCGCCGCCACTCCTGGTTGAGTCCGGACCACAGGTCCTCGGGGGTGCGGCCGGTGAGCGGTATCTGGTAGACGAGCCGGGGCTGGGCGTCGGCGCCGTCGCCGGTGCCGTCGCCGTCCCCGCCGCAGCGCTGCCAGCCGCGGGACCGCAGCCGTTCGGCGACGGCCGTGCCGAGCGGGTCGACCTCGGTGGCGAGGACGTCGGCCAGGCGGCGGCCGGGCCCGGCGTGGGCCTTGAGGGTGGCGGCGTCCCAGCGCCGGAACGCGGGCTCGGGGCCGATCCGTACGGCGAACACACCGGAGGCCCGCAGATGGGCGAGCAGCGGGTCGAGCCAGTCGTCGATCCGGGGGTCGGCCCAGTCGGCGACGGGGCCTTCGGGCAGGTACGCGAAGAACTTGCGGGTACCGGGCAGCGGCCGCAGGAGCACGAGCGCGACACCGTCGACGCGGCCGGACTGGGCTCCCCAGCCGACGAGTTGATGGCGCCAGCCGTCCTTCACGGCGGCCCAGGCGGGCAGTTGGAGGAAGCTCGGGCCGTCGGGTCCGGTGGAGCGGCTGTCGAGGAAGGCGCGGTACGTCTCGGGGGTCACGGGCCCGGTCCACCGCCCGGCGGTGAAGGCGGGCCCGAAGCCGGACGCCGCACCGGGCGCCGAGCCATGTCCCGAGCCGGACGCGGAGCGGGATGCGGGGCCGGATGCCGCGTCCGGCCAGGCGCCTGACGCCGGCATTGACGCGGGCTCCTGGTCGGACGCGGAGGGACCGGGGGACGCGGGCGGAACAAGCAGCGCGGACACGACGGGGGCCTCCTTCTTCCGCCCCGTTCGGCGGCCTTCGGTGGCCGTTCGCTGGTGGGGCATGACGGCAGATTCACAGCCGGTCGTGACCGGTCCGCGCGGGGAATGTGACCGGACGATGACCGTTGCCCCGCATTACCGTCACAGGGGCGCGACGGGCCTCCACAGCCGCCTACAGTCCAGGACATCCCACTCTTCGTCCCTCTCGGAAGGTCGGTCCCGTGCCGCGGATCCGCACGCGTCGCATACGCGTCCACATTCCCCTGCTCGCTCTCACGGCGGCGGCGCTCACCGCCTGTTCGGCCGCGACGGCGACCGAGACGACGGGTGGCGGTTCCGCTGCCGCCGGCGCGCACGGCGATCCGGCGAAGGTGACCGTGGCGCCGCCGGCCGCCGGCCGTCCGGTGAAGGTCACGGCGAGCGGCGGCACCCTCGCCGCGGTGAAGGTCGTCGACGCCGACGGCGGTGTGCTCGCGGGCCGTTCGAGCGCGGACTCCGCCTCGTGGGCGTCCGACCGGAAGGCCGCGCCCGGCACCTCGTACACCGTCGAGGTCACCGCCCGCGGCACCGGCGGCAAGGAGACGACGTCCCGCAAGTCCTTCACCACGCCGAAGGCGGAGCTGGTCAACAAGCTGACGCTGGCCCCCGGCAAGAACACCACGGTCGGCATCGCCCAGCCGCTGTCGATCGTCTTCGACCGTCCCGTCGCCGACAAGGCGGCCGTGGAAAAGCAGTTGAAGGTCACCACGTCCAACAACACCGAGGGTTCCTGGGGTTGGATCACCGACTGGTCCGGCAAGGACCGGGTGGACTGGCGCCCCAGCGCGTACTGGAAGCCGGGTACGAAGGTCACCCTGGACGCGACCTTGAACGGCACCGACTCGGGCGCCCGCGGCGGCTGGTTCGTCCGCGACTACCATACCGGCTTCACCGTCGACTCGACGGCCCGCGTCGTCAAGGTCGACCTCGACAGCGACCAGCTGACGGTCGAACAGGACGGCCGCACCGTCCGTACGATCCCGGTCTCCGGCGGCACTCCGGGCGGCGACAAGCGGTCCTGGCGGGGCACCGCCGTCCTGATGGCGAAGGAGGGCACCATCAGGATGAACTCCGAGACCGTCGGGCTCGGCTCCGCCTACGACAAGATGGTCAACTCCTCGATGCGGCTGACCTGGTCGGGGATGTACGCCCACGCGGCCCCGTGGAACGCGCAGCACTTCGGCCGCTCGAACCAGAGTTCCGGCTGCATCGGCATGAGCACCGAGCAGGCCGCGAGCCTCTTCGAGGCGCTCCGCCCCGGCGACCCCTTCGAGATCAAGGGCGCGGACACCAAGGGCGTGGTCGCCGAGGGCAACGGCTACGGGGCGTGGAACGTGTCGTGGGAGCAGTGGCGCGCCAAGAGCGCCCTGCGCTGAGCGGGACACGGGGGCACTCGGCTCCCGTGACGGCCGCTGCCCGGACGCTGCCCCGGACACCGGCTCGACCGCCGTCCCGGCCCGCCGGCGGCGGCCCGGCGGTCACCACTGCGCGACGGTGTCCCGCATCGCCCACACCAGGATCTCGGCGTCGGCCGTCGCCAGGAGCGTGAGGCCCTTCTCCGCCGTGGCCCGGACCGCGTCGCCCGGCGCCAGGTCGTGGTCCGCGAGGCGGACCGCGCCGCGCACCACATGAACGTAGAGAGTGTCCGCGTCCGGCAGTGCGACCCGGTCACCGGCGACGGGCCGGTGGACATGGAGGGTCGCGGCGGCGGCCGGAACGGCGTACGAGAAGGCGGCGCCATCCACCGGACCGCCGTCCACCGGACCGCCGCCCCCAGGATCACCACCCGCCGCGCCCCGCACCACCTCGTACGACGGCTCGCCGCCGGCCTCCGCCGGGGCGAGCCACATCTGTACGAAGGCGAGCGGGGCCGCGCCGTCGTTGCGCTCGGTGTGCCGGACGCCCGAGGCGGCGCTCAGATACTGAAGGTCTCCGGGCCCAAGGACCGTGGCGTGTCCGGTCGAGTCACGGTGGGTGAGCTGCCCCTCGACGACCCAGGTGACGATCTCGGTGTGACTGTGCGGGTGCTCGTCGAAACCGGCGCCCGGCGCGAGGCGTTCCTCGTTGCAGGCGAGCAGCGCACCGAAGCGGAGATTGGCGGGGTCGTAGAACCGGCCGAAGGAGAAGGCGTGCCGGGTGTCGATGCCCGCGCCGGGGTCGCCGCCGGGGTACCGCTCGTCCGCGCGCTGGAGGAGTATCACAGGGCCTACGGTAGTCATCGGCTTTCTCCCCAGCCGCCCCGCCACCGCATGCGGCCCTTCCGATAAGGCAGTCTTGTCCCCGTGTCTGATCCCGTGAACGCCGCTCACCCGCATGCCGCGACCCTGAAGCGCCTCGAACAGTCCTCCGGGCGACTCGCCGCCAGCGCCATCGCCCGGATGGACGAGACGCTGCGGTGGTACCGGGCGATGCCACCGGAGAACCGGTCGTGGATCGGTCTGGTCGCCCAGGCCGGTATCGCCGCGTTCACCGAGTGGTTCCGGCACCCGGAGACCCCGCAGGCGATCCCGACCGACGTGTTCGGCACGGCGCCGCGCGAGCTGACCCGGGCGATCACCCTGCGTCAGACCGTGGAGATGGTGCGCACCACCATCGAGGTCATGGAGTCGGCGATCGACGAGGTGGCGGCGCCCGGCGAGGCGCCGGTGCTGCGCGAGGCGCTCCTCGTCTACGCCCGGGAGATCGCGTTCGCGACCGCCCAGGTGTACGCGCAGGCCGCCGAGGCCCGCGGCGCCTGGGACGCCCGGCTCGAATCGCTCGTGGTGAACGCGGTGCTGTCGGGCGAGGCCGACGAGGGCGCGATCTCGCGGGCCGCCGCGCTCGGCTGGAGTTCGCCGGACAACGTGTGCGTGGTGCTCGGCACCGCCCCGGACGGCGACAGCGAACTGACCGTGGAGGCGATCCGGCGGGCCGCCCGGCACGCCAAGCTCCAGGTACTCACCGGCGTCCTCGGCAACCGGCTCGTGGTGATCGCGGGCGGCAACGACAACCCGCTCGCGGTGGCGAAGGCCCTGATCGGCCCGTACGCGCAGGGTCCGGTGGTGGCCGGTCCGGTCGTCCCGGACCTGCTGGCCGCGACCCGGTCCGCGCAGGCCGCCGCCGCCGGACTCAAGGCCTGCACGGCCTGGCAGGACGCCCCGCGCCCGGTGCTCGCGGACGATCTGCTTCCGGAGCGCGCGATCGCCTCCGACCCCGCCGCGCGCGAGCAGCTGGTGGAGGAGATCTACAGACCGCTGGAGGAGGCGGGCTCGGCGCTCCTGGAGACGCTGAGTGTCTATCTGGAGCAGGCGAGCAGCCTGGAAGGCGCGGCGCGGATGCTGTTCGTACACCCGAACACCGTGCGCTACCGGCTCCGACGTGTGACCGACGTCACCGGCTGGTCACCCTCTGATGTCCGTTCGGCGTTCACTCTGCGGATCGCGCTGATCCTGGGGCGGTTGGCCGACGCGGAGACGCACGCCTAGGTGAGACCCTGGACTTTTGTGGGACTTCGACAATTCCCCCGACGGTTCTTCGTCCTTGTCCCCACCGGCGTCGAGGACCGTCTCCAAGAGAGAGTGTGAAGGTGTTCGTACTCGTCGCTCCCGGCCAAGGCGCCCAGACGCCCGGCTTCCTGAATCCCTGGCTCGAGCTCCCCGGTGCCGCCGACCGCGTCGCGGCCTGGTCCGAGGCCATCGGTCTCGACCTCGCCCACTACGGCACGAAGGCCGACGCGGAGGAGATCCGCGACACCGCGGTGGCACAGCCACTGCTGGTCGCCGCCGGTCTGCTGTCCGCCGCCGCCCTCGGTGACGCGGCTCCCGGTGACGCCGTCACCGGTGCCGTCGCGCCCGGCGCGGTCGCCGGTCACAGCGTCGGCGAGTTCACCGCCGCCGCTTTCGCGGGTGTCCTCGACGACACCGCCGCGCTGCGGCTGGTCCGTGCCCGCGGGCTCGCGATGGCCGAGGCCGCCGCGGTCACCGAGACGGGTATGTCGGCGCTGCTCGGCGGCCGGCCCGAGGTGACCCTCCCGCACCTGGAGAAGCTCGGTCTGACCGCGGCGAACGTGAACGGCGCCGGCCAGATCGTGGCCGCCGGCACCATGGAGCAGCTCGCCGCGCTGGCCGAGGACAAGCCCGAGGGCGTGGTCCGCGTGGTGCCGCTGAAGGTGGCGGGCGCGTTCCACACCCACCACATGGCCCCGGCGGTGGCGAAGCTGGAGGAGGCGGCGAAGGAGCTGTCCCCGGCCGACCCGGTCACCCGGTTCGTCTCCAACAAGGACGGCTCGGTCGTGACCACGGGCGCGGATGTCATCGCGCGCCTGGTCGGCCAGGTCGCCAACCCGGTCCGCTGGGATTTGTGCATGGAAACCTTCAAGGAGCTGGGCGTCACCGGCCTGGTCGAGGTGTGCCCCGGCGGCACCCTGACCGGTCTCGCGAAGCGTGCCCTGCGCGGTGTCCCCACCGTGGCTCTGAAGACCCCGGACGACCTCGACGCGGCCCGCGCGCTCATCGCCGAGACGTCGGCCACGGCCTGACAAGGAGTGTCGAGAAGCATGGCGAAGATCAAACCCAGTAAGGGCGCCCCGTACGCCCGCATCCTCGGTGTCGGCGGCTACCGCCCGACCCGCGTGGTGCCCAACGAGGTGATCCTGGAGACGATCGACTCGTCCGACGAGTGGATCCGCTCGCGCTCCGGCATCGAGACCCGTCACTGGGCGTCCCCGGAGGAGACCGTCACCGCGATGTCGGTGGAGGCCGCCGGCAAGGCGATCGCCGACGCGGGCATCGACCCCGGGCAGATCGGCGCGGTCGTCGTCTCCACGGTGTCGCACTTCAAGCAGACCCCGGCCGTGGCCACCGAGATCGCCGACAAGGTCGGCGCCGGCAAGCCCGCCGCCTTCGACATCTCCGCCGGCTGCGCGGGCTTCGGCTACGGCCTGACCCTCGCCAAGGGCATGATCGTCGAGGGTTCCGCCGAGTACGTGCTGGTGATCGGCGTCGAGCGGCTGAGCGACCTGACCGACCTGGAGGACCGCGCGACGGCCTTCCTGTTCGGCGACGGCGCCGGTGCCGTGATCGTCGGCCCCTCGGACGAGCCGCACATCGGCCCCACCGTGTGGGGTTCGGAGGGCGACAAGTCCGAGACGATCAAGCAGACCGTGCCGTGGAACGAGTTCCACGTCGGCGATGTGTCGCGGCTGCCGCTCGACAGCCGCGGCGAGGTCAAGTTCCCGGCCATCACGCAGGAGGGCCAGGCGGTGTTCCGCTGGGCCGTCTTCGAGATGGCGAAGGTCGCCCAGCAGGCGCTGGACGCCGCCGGCATCAGCGCCGACGACCTGGACGTCTTCATCCCGCACCAGGCCAATATGCGGATCATCGACTCGATGGTGAAGACGCTGAAGCTGCCGGAGCACGTCACGGTCGCCCGTGACATCGCGTCCACCGGCAACACCTCGGCCGCCTCGATCCCGCTCGCGATGGAGCGGCTCCTGGCGACCGGCAAGGCGAAGAGCGGCGATACGGCGCTCCTCATCGGCTTCGGGGCGGGGCTGGTCTTCGCCGCGACGGTCGTTACTCTCCCCTAGGGTCTGCGAAGCCCCTTCCAGGGTCTGCCAAGGCCCCCCTGGGGCCCGCCACCGGCATCACGGCCCCCGGCCGGGATCCACCGGCCAGACCCCGGGCGCCGGTCGGCCCCCGGGACCTCGTGTCCCAGGCCTTCCGGTCGTCCTGTCCGTCCCCTACGTCCTACGGCGTGCGGCAACCGCACCGTCGTACAACAACAAGGAGCGCCACCCATGGCCCACACCCAGGAGCAGATCGTCGAGGGTCTCGCGGAGATCGTCAACGAGATCGCGGGCATCCCGGTCGAGGACGTCAAGCTGGACAAGTCCTTCACCGACGACCTGGACGTCGACTCGCTGTCCATGGTCGAGGTCGTCGTGGCCGCCGAGGAGCGCTTCGACGTCAAGATCCCCGACGAGGACGTCAAGAACCTCAAGACGGTCGGCGACGCCACCGACTACATCCTGAAGCACCAGGCCTGATCCGGCCTCTGCTGACCCCGGTCCGCCACCCAGCGGTGGCGCCGTTTTCCGACCATCACACACATGGAGAACGATTCCTGTGAGCTCGACCAATCGCACCGTGGTCGTTACCGGTATCGGCGCAACCACTCCGCTGGGTGGCGATTCCGCCTCCACCTGGGAGGGGCTGATCGCCGGACGTTCCGGCGCCGCCGCCCTGACGGACGAGCGCTTCGCGGAGCTGCCCGTCCGTATCGCCGCGCCCGCCGCGGTGGAGCCCTCCGAGGTCCTGCCCCGCCCGCTGGCCCGCAAGCTGGACCGCTCGGCGCAGTTCGCGCTGATCGCGGCCCGTGAGGCCTGGGCCGACGCCGGCTACACCGGCCCGGCCGGCGAGGACGCGAAGGTCGACCCCGAGCGGCTCGGTTCCGTCATCGCCTCCGGTATCGGCGGTGTCATCACCCTGCTCGACCAGTACGACGTACTGAAGAACTCCGGTGCGCGCCGGGTCTCCCCGCACACCGTGCCGATGCTGATGCCGAACGGCCCCTCCGCCAACGTGGGTCTGGAGGTGAACGCCCGGGCGGGCGTGCACACCCCGGTCTCGGCGTGCGCGTCGGGCGCCGAGGCGATCGGCTACGCCATCGAGATGATCCGTACCGGCCGGGCCGACGTGGTCGTGGCCGGCGGCACCGAGGCCGCGATCCACCCGCTGCCGGTGGTGGCCTTCGCCAACATGATGGCGATGTCCAAGAACAACGACGAGCCCGAGAAGGCGTCGCGCCCGTACGACAAGGCCCGGGACGGCTTCGTCCTCGGCGAGGGCGCCGGTGTGATCGTGCTGGAGTCCGAGGAGCACGCGAAGGCGCGCGGCGCGAAGATCTACTGCGAGGCCGTGGGCCAGGGTCTGTCGGCCGACAGCCACCACATCGCGCAGCCCGAGCCGACCGGCCGGGGCATCGCCGCCGCCATGCGCAACCTGCTGGACTCCACGGACCTGAAGCCGTCCGAGATCGTCCACCTCAACGCGCACGCCACGTCGACGCCGCTGGGCGACGTCGCCGAGATCAAGGCGCTGCGTCTGGTCCTGGGCGACGACCTGGACCATGTCGCGATCTCCGCCACCAAGTCGATGACCGGCCACCTGCTGGGCGGCGCGGGTGGCGTCGAGACGGTCGCGACCGTTCTCGCGCTGCACCACCGGACGGCCCCGGCGACGATCAACGTCGACGACCTGGACCCGGAGGTCGACGCCGACATCGTGCGCGACGAGCCGCGCGCGCTGCCCGAGGGCACGATCGCCGCGGTCAACAACTCGTTCGGCTTCGGCGGCCACAACGTGGTTCTGGCCTTCCGTTCGGTCTGACCGCTCGCCGCGGTCCGATCGTTCATCACGGTCCGATCGTTCATCACGGTCCGATCGCTCATCACGGTCTGACCGGACGTCATGGTCTGACCGGACGTCGGACGCATATGCCTCAAGGCCCTGCCGGGATGTCCCGGCGGGGCCTTTGGCATATGCGTGTCGGGGCGGGTGTGCGTTCCGGCATATGCCAAGACTGGGCCGGTCGGGCGGGTACAGGCCGAGAGGGCCGAACGGCCCCCCGCGCGGGCACTTCGGCCGCGTAGGGTCCGGGCCATGACCGTTTTACATGGTGCCCTCGTGACCCTTCGTCCCAGCGTCCGCGAGGACGTGCCCGCCCTCGCCGCCATCCGGGCGACACCCGAGGTGTGGCAGTGGTGGCAGGGCGGGGACGATCTCGCGGCGGATGTCTCGGCCACCCTCGACGACCCCGCGGTGCACTGTCTGACCGTCGAGTACGAGGAACGGATCGTCGGGCAGATCCAGTGGCACGCCGATGAGTCGACCGAGTACCGGCACGCCGGCATGGACGTGTTCCTCGATCCGGCGGTGCACGGCAAGGGCGTGGGCACGGACACCGTACGGACCCTGGCCGCCCATCTCGTCGACGACCACGGCCACCACCGGCTGACCATCGACCCGGCGGCCGGCAACATGGCGGCGATCCGCTGCTACGCGAAGGTCGGCTTCCGGCCGGTCGGCGTCATGCGGCAGTACGAGCGCGAGGCGAACGGGACCTGGCACGACGGGCTTCTGATGGACCTTCTGGCCGACGAGCTGGTGCGCTGAGCCCCAGTTCCCCGTACCCGGGGCCCGTAAGCCCCGTACCCCCATGCCAGTGCTCTTGCCAGTGCCCTTGCCCTTGCCGTGACGGGTGTCCTGTCGCTCCGGCCGGGGCTCCCCGGGGGCGTTCCCCGGCGGGCGCGACAGGACACCCGCTAGACGACCTGGTGCAGCCAGCGGACCGGGGCGCCCTCGCCCGCGTAGCGGAAGGGTTCCAGCTCGTCGTCCCAGGGCTTGCCGAGCAGCCGGGCGATCTCGGTCTCCAGGACCGTCTCGCCCCCGGCCGCGCGGGCGAGGGCGGCGCGCAGTCGGTCCTCGGGAATCAGGATGTCCCCGTGGATGCCGGTGACGGCGTGGAAGATGCCGAGTTCGGGGGTGGCGCTGTAGCGCTCGCCCTCGGCGGCGGCGCAGGGCTCCGCGGTGACCTCGAAGCGGAGCATCTGCCAGCCGCGCAGCGCGGAGGCGAGCTTGGAGGCGGTGCCGGTCTGGCCCTGCCAGGAGAATTCGGCTCGCCACATCCCTGGTGACGCGGGCTGGCGGACCCAGTCCAGCTGGACCCTCGCACCGAGGACGCCCGCGACCGCCCATTCGACGTGCGGGCAGAGCGCGCGCGGTGCGGAATGAACGTACAGGACTCCACGTGTCGTCACCGGGACCTCCAGTGTGGGGACAAGGGGGCGGCCTTTGCCAGCGGCCTCAGTACACATCATCACGAGAATGGGTATCCGCAAACCCCCAAAAAGGGGACAGCATGTGACGTGATGTAATTTACCGGAACCGAATCGGTGGCGGGTTCCCCTGGTTCGACGGGCCCAAGCTACCGTGCCCGGCCCGCCAGGGGAGGGCGTACGGTCGGGCGGGGACGGGTGGACACGAAGCTTTCACTCGCCAGGACGCGGATGGACCGCGAAGGAGGTTCGCGGATGCGCGGGCGACATCGTTTCCGCACGGCTGTCGCCGCCACGGCGGCGGCCCTGCTCTGCGCGGGGACCGCGGCCGGCTGCTCGGCGGCCGGCTCCGGTGACGGTGACGGAAGCGGAGGCGGGGCGCGCTCAGGGGGCGGGGCGGGGGCCGGAGCGGGCCGTCCGGCCGCGCCGGCGAAGCCCGTATGGAACACCTCCCCCGGCTCGGTCGCCGCCGTCGGCGACTCCGTCACCCGTGCCTTCGACGCCTGCTCGGTCCTGGCGGACTGCCCCGACGTGTCGTGGGCTACCGGCGGCGAGGCGGACGTGAACTCGCTCGCCCTGCGGCTCCTCGGCCCCGAGCGGGTGGCCGGCCACAGCTGGAACCTGGCCCGCACCGGGGCGCTGATGGCCGAGCTTCCGGAGCAGATGGACACGGCGGCGGCCGAACGGCCGGAGCTGGTGACCGTCATGATGGGCGCGAACGACGCCTGCCGGGACCGGGTGGAGCAGATGACCCCGGTCGACGACTTCCGTACCTCCTTCACGACCGCCCTCGGCCGGCTGCGGGCCAAGGCGCCGAAGTCCCAGGTGTACGTGGCGAGCGTGCCGGATCTGAAGCGGCTGTGGTCGACCGGACGGGTCAGCCCGATGGCTCGTCAGGTGTGGCAGCTTGGCATATGCGGCTCGATGCTGAAGGACCCGCAGGACCTGGGCGCGGCGGCCGAGGAGCGCCGGACGGCGGTGCGGGAGCGCGTGGTGGCGTACAACCGCGTACTGAAGGAGGTGTGCGCGAAGGACGAACGCTGCCGGTACGACGACGGGGCCGTCTTCGCGTTCCCCTTCGAGCAGGCCCAGCTGAGCCCGTGGGACTTCTTCCACCCCAGCCGGGACGGCCAGGCGCGGCTCGCGGAACTCGCGTACCGGCGGATCACCGCGCCGTAGCCGGCCGTGACTGCCCGGGGTCGCACCAGGACCGCCGGGCTCGGGCCGCGGAGCGGGGTGGGGGCCGAGGCCGGCGGGCCGGTCAGAGGTCCAGGGTCGCGCCGAGGCGCGGGTCGTCGAGCGAGTGCGCGGCCACCACCCGGTAGGTACCGTCGACGCGGGTCCAGCCGCCTTCCTTCTCGTCCCAGATCTCGAAGGCGCGGCGCGGCAGTTCGACGGTGACCTCGACGCTCTCGCCCACGTCCGCCGTCACGCTCGCGAAGCCGGCGAGCCAGCGCGCCGGGCGCTCGGCCGGGTCGTGGACGGGTACGAGGTAGATCTGGACGACCTCGCGGCCGGGCCGGGTGCCGGTGTTGGTGAGCCGCACGTGGGCGGAGTCCGGGGTGGCGACGAGGGAGTCGTACGACCAGGTGGTGTAGCCGAGGCCGTGTCCGAAGGGGTACGCGGGGACGGCGCCGGCCCGGTCCCAGGCGCGGTAGCCGATGAACACGCCCTCGGTGTAGTCGAGCGTGCCGTCGGTGGGGGTGACCTCGGTGACGGGGGCGTCGGCGAGGGTGGCCGGCCAGGTGGTGGGGAGCCGGCCGCCGGGTTCGGCGGCGCCGGTGAGGACGTCGGCGAGGGCCGCGCCGCCCTCCTGGCCGGGGAACCAGGTCAGCAGGATCGCGGCGACCTCGTCGCGCCAGGGCATCTCGACCGGGGAGCCGGCGTTGACGACGACCACGGTGCGCGGGTTGGCGGCGGCGACGGCGCGGACGAGGTCGTCCTGGCGGCCGGGCAGGGCGAGGCCGGTGCGGTCGAAGCCCTCGGACTCGACGCGCTCGGTGGTGGCGACGACCACGACGGCTGCACCCGCGCCGCGCGCGGCCTCGGCGGCCTCGGCGATCAGTTCGTCGGGGTCGCGGCGCGGCGGGAGATGGACGAGGGAGAAGACGACGGCGGGCAGCGGGGGCGCGAACTCCGGGGCGGGGGTGTGCCGCAGCGACACCTCGACGGTCCGTCCGGCGGTCAGTTCGGCGGTGCCGCGTTCGATGGGCGCGCCGAAGAACGCCTCGAAGGGGTCGGTCTCGGTGCCGGGGCCCTGGGTGCCGTCGAAGAGGACCTGTCCGTCGACGGTGAGGACGAAGCCGCCGAGACCTCGGGTGCCGAAGGCGTGCGGGCCGCTCTCGCGCGGGGTGAAGGTGCCGGTGATCTCGACGGAGGCGAGGGTGTCGTGGGTGACGCCGGCGGGGAGGTCGGCGCCCATCCACTGGACCTGGCCGGTGGGCAGTGAGCCCGTACCGAGGACGGTGCCGGAGGCGTCGCGGCACACCGCGCGCAGGGTGAAGCCCTGGCGGGCGGGAGCGAGTTCCTCGGTGGGGTCGGCGCCGAGGGAGAAGGAGAGCGCGCCGGCGGGGAGGGCGGCGGCGAGCCCGTCGTACGGGGAGACGACGTGGTCGGGGAAGACCTGCGCGGAGCCGCCGCCGAGGACGCGGGCGTCGCGGGCGGCGGCGCCGGAGAGCGCGACGGTGGGGGTGGTGTTGCCGTCGGTGCCGTCGGTGCCGTCGGTGCTGTCGGTGCTGGGGAGGGGGCCGGTGCCGAGGGGCAGGACGTGGGACTCGTTGCGGAGGAGGACGAAGCCCCGGTGGGCGATCTCGCGGGCGAGGGCGTCGCCGTCGATCGGCGCGGGCGGGGTGGTGACGACGGGCGGGGCGCCGTCGAGGGCGCCGACGCGGGCGGCGAGCCGGAGCACGTTGCGTACGGCGGCGTCGACGGCGCTCTCCGCGACCTCGCCGGCCCGGACGGCGGCGGCGAGCGCCGGGCCGTACACGGTCTGCGGGCCGGGCATGGCGAGGTCGAGTCCGCCTTCGAGGGCGGCCTTGGTGGCGCGGGCGGCCATCCAGTCGGAGACGTTGACGCCGTCGAAGCCCCATTCGCCGCGCAGGACGTCCTGGACGAGGTAGCGGTGTTCGGTCATCGTCGTGCCGTTGACCTGGTTGTAGGCCGTCATGATGCCCCAGGGGTGGGCGTTTTCGACGACGGCTTCGAAGGGGGCGAGGTAGAGCTCGCGCAGCGGGCGGGCGGCGACCCGGTTGTCGACGGTGAAGCGGTCGGTCTCGGCGTCGTTGGCGACGAAGTGCTTGACGGTGGTGCCGACGCCGCCGTCCTGGACGCCCTGGACGTAGCCGGTGGCGAGGGCGCCGGTGAGGTACGGGTCCTCGCTGTACGCCTCGAAGTGACGGCCGCCCAGCGGGGAGCGGTGCAGATTGACGGTGGGGGCGAGCAGGACGTGGACGCCCTTGCGGCGGGCCTCCTGGGCGAGCAGCCGGCCGGCCCGGCGGGCGAGGGCGGGGTCCCAGGTGGCGGCGAGGGCGGTGGGGGACGGCAGGGCGACGGACGGATCGTCGGCGGTCCAGCGGACTCCGCGTACGCCGACGGGGCCGTCGGACATCACGAGCGGGGCGAGGCCGATCTCGGGCAGCGCGGGCAGCGACCACATGTCACGGCCGGCGAGCAGCCGCGTCTTGACGTCGAGATCGAGGGCGGCGAGGGCGGCGTTGACGGCGCGCTCGCGGGCGGTGTCGGGGTCGGCCGCCGTTTCCGTCACCTCCGGCACCCCTGGAGTCCCCTGTGCCTTCCGCGTCGTCTCCCGTGTCTCCCGCATACCGTGCCCCTCCTCGTCGAAGTGTGCTGGTGCGGCCCATCAGCCCATGCCCTGTAGGGCGGTAGGTGACGTTGCCTGTTCGTTACCTTACGTATGACGTACGGTCCTGTCTCTGATACGGCGTGAGACGCGAGACGGGGGGCGGGACGATGACCCGGGCCAGGAACGAGGAACGGCGGGCGGAGATCGTCCGCGCCGCCCTCGAAGTGATCGCCGAACGCGGCTACCGGGGTGCCTCGCTGAGCGCCGTCGCCGAACGGGTCGGCCTCACGCAGCAGGGTCTCCTGCACTACTTCCCGACCAAGGAAACGCTACTCGTCGCCGTCCTGGAGGAGCGCGACCGCTGGGACACGGGCGGTGGTCCGGGCAGGGAACAGTGGCGGCTCGATCTGCTGGAGTCGCTGGTCGAGTACAACGCGATGCGGCCGGGGATCGTGCAGACCTTCTCCGCGCTGTTGGGCGAGAGCGTCACGGAGGACCACCCGGCCCGCGCCTTCTTCACGGAACGCTACGCGCACGCGCGCGCCACCATGGCCGCGGTGCTGCGCGCCGAGTTCGGCGACGAACTCCCGGGCGGACTGACGCCGGAGCGGGCGGCGCCGCTGCTCACGGCGGTGATGGACGGGTTGCAGTACCAGTGGCTGCTCGACCCGGAGTCGGTGGACATGCCGATGGCGTTCCGGGACTTCGTGGCGCTACTGAGGGAGGGGAGAGTGGGGGCGCGGCCCGCAGGGGGTGGGCGGGGCGTGTCATAGCGCGAGGTGCTGGTGGGGTGTGACGTGGTGTCCGCCCTCCTTCCGAGAGTCGCGCCTTCCAGCGCCGCGTCAAGGGCGCTCCTTCGTCGCGTCGCTTGCGCGACTCCGCTTCGCTCCGCCCTTGACCCGGCGCTTCCAGGCGCGAAAAACACTCTCGGAGGGCGGCCCAGGGGAAAGGTCCACGCGGGGCTGTCTTGTCCGCTGGCCGCCGTGGGCGGGTGGCGGGCCGGTGGCGGGGTGGGGCCCGGGTATCGCTCCGGTGGCGCCGTTGCCGGTCCGCCGGTGGGGTGGGGCTCGGCTTGCGGCCCGGGCCGGTGGGACCGTTCCCGCTGGCCCGGGGTGCGCGGCAGTGCAATGGGGCGGCCCGGCACGGCTCAGCGAATGACCGCCGTCGGCGGGCTGGGATTCATGCCCCGCTGATCACTGCCGGTGGACTGAAGAACCGACAAGCGCCCGCACGGGCATTACCCCGCATGCACGGGGATCACGCCGAGCCGTGGTTCCTGGAAACCACGACCATGGGGCCACCCCCGCGTGCGCGGGGATCACAGGAGCCGACCTGCGGCTTCCCGTCAACAGACCCCGGATTTTACCCACTTCGCCGCCCGCTCGACGTAAGTCGAAATCCCCGCCGGAAATGGGACCGGAGTGAACTCCTGTGATGACAGAGGCACCCCCGGACGCTCGCGAGCGCACTTACTCGCGCTACCCGGGGTGGAATGCGATACTCCGCTCCCGCTGGGGGCGGGCGTGAACTCCTGTGACTCCAGAGGCGATCCAGGCAAGATCGGCCACCGCGCGAGCGAGGTTTCCCCCGTCGCCACCCACCGGGGGTGACCAGCGGGGCATGAATCCCCGCCACACGACGGCGGCCGGCCGCCGAGACGGCCCGGGCCGCCCCACTCCACTGCTGCGCACCCCGAGCCGGCGGGCACCGTCCCGCCCACCCCGGCCGCAAGCCGGGCCCCACCCCACCGGCGGACGGACAACGGAACCACCGGAGCGATACCCGGGCCCCACCCCGCCACCGGCCCGCCACTCGCCCACGACGGCCCGCACAAAGGAAGCTGCCGCGTGGACCCTTTCCCCGGGCCCGCCCTCCGAGTGTAAAAAGGTCCCCGCAGCCGGGCGGTCAAGGGTGGGCGCAGCCCATCGCGCAGCGACGCGACCGAAGGGAGCGCCCTTGAGGGCCCGGCGAAGGGGGCCACACTCGAAAAAGAGGGCGGGCCACCACCCGAACCCACCAGACACGCCCACCCGTAGAACCTGCTCTCGCCCACCTCCGCACCCAAACACCCCCGCCCCCACCCCAGTGCGAGGATGCCCTTCATGATCGTCGCAGCCACCCAGTTCGCCCCGGTCGCCGGGGACATCGCCGCCAACGCCCGTACCGTCGCCGGACTCGTCCGCTCCGCCGGGGCCGAGGGGGCCCGGGTCGTCGTCTTCGCCGAGCTGTGCCTGACCGGCTACGTCCCGACCCTGATCCGCGACACCCCCGCCCTGATCCTCACCGAGGACGACCCGCGTCTCGCCCCCATACGGGAGGCCTGCCGCGCGGTATCCGCCGCCGCCGTCGTCGGCGGGCCGGTGCGGACGGACGACGGCCGCGTCGCGGTCACCACCCTGGTGATCGGACCCGACGGCGGCCTCCTCACCCGCTACGACAAGCAGCATCTGTACGGCATCGAGGCCGAGGTGTTCGCCCCGGGCACGGCCGACGGCCGGTTCACGCTCGACGGCGTCCGGTACGCCACCGCCACCTGCTACGACAACCGCTTCCCCGCCCTGGCCGAGCGCGCCGCCGCCGACGGCTGCCGGGTGTATCTGTCGAGCTCCGTCCTCGAAATCGGCAACGACTCCTTCGAGAACGTCTACCCGGCGCGGTCCCGCGACTTCGGCCTGTACGCCGTGCTCGGCAACGCCCTCGGCACCAGCGAGGCCGGTATCGGTGCCGGCCTCGCCGGCGCCTGGGGCCCCGACGGGGAGCGGCTCGCGGACGCCGGGCCCGACGCGGCGGGCTACGTACTCGTCGACATCCCGGAAGGCACCCCGGAAGGCCCGGAGGCCACCGAGGACCGCTGAGCGGAGCCCGGCCCCGTAACTCGGCCCCGTAACTCCCCCGCACCCCGCCGGGATGTGAACCGGCCGTCCCCGGCGCACCCTGGTGCCGGGGACGGTGACCGGGGGCCGGCAGCGGCGGGCGGAGCAGGGACGGATGACCGACAAGCCGATCGACTACGCGAGCGTGTTCCGGGCGCTGCCCGGCATGGTCGCGGTACTCACCCCGGATCTCGTGTACGTCGACGCCAACGACGAGTTCCTGCGGATCGCGGGCCGCGACCGGGAGCGGACGATCGGCCGCAGCCTGTACGACTCGTTCCCCGTCAGCCCGAACGATCCGCATCAGAACGGCGTGCGGACGCTGGCTTCCTCCCTCCGCCGGGTCGTGGAGACCGGTGAGCGCGACATCATGGCGCCGCAGCGTTACGACGTCGAGTCGGCCGAGCGGCCCGGGGAGTGGGAGGAGCGTTACTGGAGTCCCGTCAACGCCCCGGTGTTCGGCCCGGACGGCACCGTCGAGCTGGTGGTGCTGCGGGCGGAGGAGATCACCGAGCTGATCCGCGCCCGGGGCGGGCCGGTCCGGGGCCGCACCCGGGTCCTGGAGGCCGAGCTGTACGCCCGGGCGCGCGAGCTGCAAGAGGTCAACGAGCAGCTACGGGCGGCGCACGCCCGCGAGCGGGAGGTGGCGATCGCGCTCCAGGAGGCGATGCTGCCCGCGCCGGGCCCGATCGGGCCGCACCGGGCGGCGGTGCGCTACCGGCCGGCGATCGGCGCGCTGAACGTGTGCGGCGACTGGTACGACCTGGTCACCCTCGACGGCGGCGGGGGCGGCGACGGGATCGGTACGGCGGACACGGGCAACGCCGGGGGCCAGGGGAGCAAGCGGACGGCCGACGGAAGCGGCGCGGGCACGGGCCCGGGCAGCGGGCGCGGCGACCGGATCGGGGTGGCCGTCGGCGACGTCGTCGGGCACGGGCTGGCGGCGGCCGGGGTGATGGGGCAGTTGCGCAGCGCGCTCAGCGCCGCCTCCCGGGTGGCGTCCGGGCCCGCGAAGGCCCTGGACGTGCTCGACCTGTACGCCCGGTCCGTCGAGGGCGCGGAGAACTCCACGGCCGTCGAGACCTGGATCGACTTCGAGCGCAAGGTCATCACGTACAGCAGCGCCGGGCATCCGCCGCCGGTCCTGGTGCACACGGACGGGACGGTGGAGTTCCTGGACCGGGCCACGGACCCGCCGCTCGGCGCGTATCTGCGGCACGGCACCCGGCCGCAGGCGGAGGCAGCGTTCACCCCGGGCGGCACGCTGGTGCTCTACACGGACGGGCTGATCGAGCGGCGCCACGAGGACATCGACGCCGGCCTCGACCGGCTCGCCGAGGCCCTGCGCCGCCACCGCACCTCCGCCCCCGAGACGCTCGCCGACGCGCTGCTGCTCGACATGCTGCCGGTGGGCGGGGCGACGGACGACACGGCGCTCATCGTCATCGGTCTGTGAGCGGGGGGCGCGGCCGGGGCCAGGGCCAGGATCAGGGCCGGGGCCGGGGCCGGGGTCAGGAGGAGTACGGGCCGGGCTGCCGGTACATCTGCTGCTGCGCCTGCGGCTGTGGCGGCACCTGCGACGGCTGGTGCGGCGGGTACGGCTGCGGCTGCTGGTGTACGGGGTGCCCCACGGCGCCCCCGTACCCCTCCCCGCCCCCGGCCTGAGTCCCGGCCTGCCCCTGTCCCTGCCCCTGCTCCCGCTCCCGCTCCGCCGCGTTCTCGCCGTTGAGGTCCCGGGCCATCAGGGTGGCGCCGGCGACCGCGCCCGGCATCAGCAGGACGGCGACGAAGGGGACGAGGAAGAGAAGGGTGAGGGGGACGCCGAAGCCGAGGGCGAGGGACCGGCGGCCCCGCAGCAGGCCGAGGCGCTCCTTGAAGTCGATGTCCCGGCGCTGGAGCGCGACCGCCGTCAGTTCCTCGGTGAGGAAGAAGCCGGAGACGCAGAAGCCGATCGCGGGGACCACGGTCTGCCCGACGACCGGGAGGAACCCGGCGGCGAAGAGCAGGACGCCGTACAGCACCACCCGGACGAGCACGCGCACGCTGTCCCGGGCCGAGATCCACAGCTCCCGCGTCAGCGACCGCCCGGACTCGGGCGCCTCGCCGCCCTCGGCGCGGTCCACCGCCTCGGACAGCGACTCGTAGAAGGGCTGGCCGACCAGCAGCGTCACGGCGGTGAAGGTGATCACGGCGAGGAACAGGCCGAGCGCGAACACCAAGAAGGTCAGCGTGCCCCGCAGCAGCCCCTGCCAGGGCGAGCCCCAGCCGTCGGCGAAGGGGGTGGCCCAGGCCGTCAGGTCGTCGGCGCCGTAGAAGAGGCCGACGAGCGCGCCGACGTACAGAACAAAGGTGACGAGTCCGGGCAGCAGACCGATGCCGAACCACCGTCCGTGGCCCGCCACCCATTTCTGGCCCTGAAGGAGATAACCGAATCCCGCCCCGATATCGCGCATGGCGCACACCCTAGGGCCATTCGAGGGCATGGCCGGAAAGAGGGCCGCACCCTGGTCGGTCAGAGTGCGGCCCTCCCCCAGTGTGCGGGTTCGCAGGCCAGAAGGCGAACTCGGCCCTCGGATCCGGGTGGATCACCGCCCCCGGAGCCCGCCTCCGGGCCTGACGAGACGTCAGTGCGTCCGCACCCCCGGGCGGCCCAGCCCGGCGCGCGCGGGGCCCGGAGCGGCAGGACGATGCCAGGAGAGGCACGCCCCGTACGCGGCGTCTCCCCACCCCCACCCACCTTGTCCGCCCCGCCCGCGACCGCACCCCTCACCCCCTCGTCCCCCTCGCTCGCCCGCACCCGCACCCGCACCCGCACCCGCACCCGCACCCGCACCCCGGAGGATCACCGTGACCGTCAGCCTCGAGCAACTGCGCCGCTGCCATGTCGCGGTCGACCTGGGCGCCGCCCGGACCCGGGTCTACGTGAAGGGCTCCGGGCTCGTCGTCGACGAGCCGTCCGTCGCCGCCGTGAACACCCGTACCGGCGCGCTGATCGCCGTCGGCGCCCTGGCGGAGAAGATGACCGGCCGCACCCCCGACTACATCCGGGTGGTCCGCCCGGTCTCCGGCGGCACGGTCGTCGACATCGAGATGGCCCAGCGCATGCTCCGGCATCTCCTCGGCGACAAACTCCGCCGCCAGCTGCGCCGCAAGCCCCGGCTGCGGGCCGCCGCGTGCACCCCGCACGACAGCGATCCGCTCGCCCAGCGCGCGGCCGTGGAGACCCTGGTGGGCCTCGGCGCCCGCCGGGTGGAGCTGGTCGACACCCTGATCGCGGCGGCCGTGGGCTGCGGTCTGCCGGTCGAGCAGCCCACCGCGACCATGATCCTGGTGTGCGGGGCGGCCACCACCCAGGTCGCGGTGCTGTCGCTGGGCTCGATCGTCACGGCCGAACGCATGCCGGTCGGTGGCGACGCCATCGACCATGCCGTCATCCAGCATCTGCGCCATCAGCACGAGCTGATGCTGCCGAGCCAGTCGGTCCGCCCGCTTCAGGTGGCCCTGCACGGCAACGGCCTGACCGTCCAGGGTCCGACGTACACCGAGATCCATGGCCGTGACGTGGCGACCGGTCTGGCCCGCTCGGTGACCGTGGACACCGCCGCCGTCCGCCAGGCCATCCAGACGCCGCTCACCGCCGTCCTCGACGGCATCGGCAAGGTGCTCCGGGACTGCCCGCCCGACCTGGTCGCCGACCTCGCCGACCGGGGGATCATGATGGTCGGCGGCAGTGCCCTGCTGCCCGGTCTCGATCAGATGCTGCGCGAGGCGACCGGGATGCCGGTGCAGATCGCGGAGCGGCCCGACGTGTGCTCCGTGCTCGGTCTCGGCGCGATGCTGGAGGGGCGGGTCCAGCCGCTGGCCCTCGCCCCGCTGTCCGAGGGGCGTCCGCTGCGCGGTCTCGCCGTGGACGACCGCCCGCCGGCCGAACCCGACGCCCTGGACCGGGCCGCCGAGGACCTGTCGGCCGGCGACCGGCCCACCGCGACGGAGTGACGCGCCCGGGGTGCGATACCCCGCTCGGGTGTCGGCATTTTGTACGACAATGAGCCCCATGCCGATCACGGACAAGGGAGCGAACGGACATGCGGGCGGGGATCGGGGAGGAGGCTCCGGCGACACCGATCCCCCGCGCGGCCCCGATCCCCTTTTCGGAACCGGTCACGACACGGGATACGGCCCCGGCTCCCCACCCGCATGCGACCCCGGCCCCGAACCCGCCCCCGAGGCCTCCCGGCTGCCGATGCTGCTCGAAGCCGTCCTCGGCATCGGCAGCGACCTCGGCCTGTCCGCCACCCTCCAGCACATCGTGGACACCGCGACCGCGCTGACCGGCGCCCGTTACGGAGCTCTTGGAGTCCTCGGTTCCGAACGCCGGGATATCACCGACCTGTTCACCTGTGGACTCACCGAGGAGCAGCGCCGGCGCGTCGGCCGGGTCCCCGGTGATCGCACCGGACTGCTCGACGCCCTCCTCGGCGACTCGGAGTGGCCACCGCCGCCCGACTCCCCAAGAGACGGCACCCGTTCGGCCGCCGCACCCGGCGCCGAGACCCCCGATCCCACCGCCGACACCCCCGATCCCACCCCCGACCCCGACCCCGCCACCGAGACCGGCCACACCGCCGCGACGGGTTCCTTTCTGGGCGTGCCCGTTCGCGTCGGCGCCGAGGCATTCGGCAATCTCCATCTCGCCGGCAAGCGCACCGGCCCCTTCACCCCGCGGGATCTTGCCCTGCTGCGGGTCCTCGCCGCCCAGGCCGGCACCGCCGTCGCCAACGCCCGCCGCTACGAGACCGCCCGGCAGCGCGAGCGCTGGATCGAGGGCGCCGCCGCCGTGACCAACGCGCTGCTCTCCGGCCGCCCCGCCGAGGACTCCCTGGGGGCCGTCGCGGAACAGGCCCGGCTGCTCGCCGACGCCGCCGCCGGGGCGGTGCTCCAGCCCACCGAGGAGGGCGGCATGGAGATCGTCGCCGCCTCCACCGCCGGGGACCCCGGCGACCTGGTCGGTGTCACCATCGCGCCCGGCTCCGCCGTACTCGCCCAACTCCTCGGCGGCAAACCGGTGTTTATCGACGACTCGGCCACCGATCCCCGGATGACGACTCCCGTACGGAGCCGGTTCGGGCCGTCGATGATGCTGCCGCTGCGCAGCGGCGGGCGGCTCATCGGCACCCTCGCGCTGCCCCGGCGGCGCGGCGAGCGCCCGTACACCGCGGCGGACCGGCTGCTCGCCTCGCAGTTCGCCTCCCAGGCCGCGCTCGCCCTGGTGCTCGCCGACGCCCAGCACGACCGCGAGCGGCTCGCCGTCTACCAGGACCGCGACCGGATCGCCCGCGATCTGCACGACCTGGTCGTCCAGCGGCTGTTCGCCACCGTGATGATGCTGGAGTCCACCCAGCGCCGGTCCACTCCCGCCTCCGGCGACCACGCGCTGATCGAACGGGCCCTCGACGAGTTGGACTCGACGGTCCAGGAGGTCCGCACCACGATCTTCGCGCTCCAGCAGCCGCCCGCCGACGCCCCGGCCTCCTTCCGAGGCCGGGTGCTGCGCGAGACCGGCGGCGCGGCGGCGCTGCTCGGCTTCCAGCCGTCCGTGCACTTCTCCGGCGCCGTCGACGCGCTCGCCGACGACGCCTCGGCCGACCGGCTGCTCGCCGCGCTCCGGGGCGCGCTCGCCGCGGCACACCGGCGGCCCGGGGTCGGCGCGGTGACGGTCGAGGTGAGTGCCCGCCCGGGGGCGGGCGGTCCGCGGCTGCGGGTGACGGACGACGGGGTTCCGCCGGCCGTGGTGACCTGGCCGCCGGTGGAGGGGTGACGACGGGGCGGTCCCGTAGGGGCGTACGGGGCAGGGGCCTGTGGCCCCCCGTACGGAGCAGTCCCACGCGCCGCGGCCGGGCGCTCCGCCTTGACTGGTGAGGTGGACACGGACACCCCGGCGAAGCCCGCCGCCGCACCCCAGATCCCGGCCGCCGCCTATCGCAACCTCGTCATGGCCACGATCGGCTTCGGGCTCACCTTCTGGGCGTGGTCCCTGATCGCCCCGCTCGGCCCCCACTTCGGCGAGACGCTGAAGCTGAGTTCGTTCCAGCAGTCACTGCTCGTCGCGATCCCGGTGCTGGTCGGCTCGCTCGGCCGGATCCCGGTCGGGGCGCTCACCGACCGGTACGGCGCGAAGCTGATGTTCCCGCTGGTGTCGGCACTGACGATCATCCCGGTCCTGCTGCTGATCCTCGTCAAGGACAGTTACGGCCTTATGCTGGCCGTGGCGTTCCTGCTGGGCCTCGGCGGCACCACGTTCGCCATCGGCATCCCGCTCGTCAACTCCTGGTTCCCGCCCGCCAAACGCGGTCTCGCGCTCGGCGTCTTCGGCATGGGCATGGGCGGTGTGGCACTGTCCGGCTACTTCACGCCCCGGATGGCCAAGCACAGCGAGAACCTGCCGTTCATCGTGGTGGCCTGCGCGCTCGCCGCGTACGCCCTGCTCGCCGTCCTGCTGATCAGCGACCGTCCCGACCGGCCGGTCCCCGCCGCGTCCCTGGCCGCCCGGCTCGGGCGGGCCGGGCGGCTGCGGGTCACCTGGGAGCTGTCGGCGCTGTACGCGATCGGGTTCGGCGGCATCGTCGCGTTCGGCGTCTACCTGCCGACGTATCTGAAGACCTGGTACGAGCTGGACCAGACCGACGCGGGCACGAAGGCCGCCGGGTTCGCCCTGGTCACGGTCGTCTTCCGGCCGCTGGGCGGCTGGTTCTCGGACCGGATCCACCCGGCGATCGTGACGGCCCTGGCGCTCGGGACGGTGGCTCTGCTCGCCATCGTCCAGGCCTTCGACCCGCCGCTGAATCCGGGCGGCACGATCGCCCTGCTGATCATGGCCGCCGGGCTCGGCACCACCAGCGGCTCGGTCTTCGCCCTGGTCTCCCAGGTCACCCCACAGGCCCAGGTCGGCAGCGTCACCGGCATCGTCGGCGCGATGGGCGGCCTCGGCGGCTTCGTGCCGCCGCTGGTGATGGGCGCGATCTACAGCGCGAAGGGCTCGTACTCGATCGGCTTCATGCTCCTGTCCGATCTGGCGCTGGCCGGCTGCGTGTACGCGTACGGGCGGATGCGCACCCTGCGGCCCGAGGGCGAGCCGACGGCCGGAGGTGGGGGCGGCAAAAGCACAGGGGGCGGGGGACGTAAGGGCGGGGGCGCGGCGGCCCGCGCCTGAGCGGGTGGGGTCTGCCGTGGGCCCCGGCGAGCGGGCAGAATGCGCGTCATGAGCGCCCTCTTCCCGGCCCTGACGGACCCGGCCTCGGCCGGCCGGCCCGCCCTGCGCTTCGGCGCGGGGCCGACGATGACGTACGCGGAACTGGCCCGGGCGGCGGATGCCTTGGCGGCTCGGCTCACCGGCACCGGGCGCGTCGCCGTCTGGGCGACGCCGACCCCCGCGACGGCGGTCGCGGTGGTGGCCGCGCTGCTCGCCGGGGTACCGGTGGTGCCGCTCAATCCTCGTACCGGAGAACGGGAGTTGGCGCACATCCTCGGCGACAGCACGCCCGGCGCGGTGCTCGCGGGGCCGGGGGACGCGCTGCCGGACGGGCTCGCGCGGGTGCCCCGGATCGATGTCGAACCGGGGAGCGGCTCGGGGGGCGCGGCCTCCGCCGGGCCCGGGGAGTCCAGGGAGGTCCCGATGGGCCCGGCCCGCGCCGAGCGCGTCGAGCCCGATGCCGAGGCCCCCGCCCTCGTCGTCTACACCTCCGGCACCACCGGCCCGCCCAAGGGTGTCGTGCTCTCCCGCCGGGCCGTCGCCGCCTCGCTCGACGCGCTCGCCGAGGCCTGGGCCTGGACCGGCGACGACGTGCTGGTGCACGGGCTGCCGCTGTTCCATGTGCACGGCCTGGTCCTCGGCGTCCTCGGCCCGCTGCGGCGCGGCGGCGGGCTGCGGCACCTGGGTGCCTTCTCCGTCGAGGGTGTCGTGCGGGAACTGGGCGACGGCGGCGGGACGATGCTGTTCGGCGTGCCGACCATGTACCACCGGATCGCCGAGGCCCTCCCCCACGACCCGGCGCTGGTCCGGGCGCTCGCCGGGGCGCGGCTGCTCGTGTCCGGCTCGGCCGCGCTGCCCGTACCCGACCACGAGCGGATCACGGCGGCGACGGGGCGGACGGTGATCGAGCGGTACGGCATGACCGAGACCCTCATGAACACCTCCGTCCCGGTGGGTTCGGACCCCCGCCCCGGGTCGGTGGGGCTGCCGCTGCGCGGGGTCGGGCTGCGGCTGGCGGAGGACGACGGCACGGTCCTCGACGGCTGCGACGGGGAGACGATCGGCGAGGTACAGGTGCGCGGGCCGAACCTGTTCAGCGCGTATCTGAACCGCCCGGACGCGACGGCGGCGGCGTTCACGGGCGACGGCTGGTTCCGCACCGGGGACATGGCGGTGCGCGAGCCCGACGGGTTCGTGCGGCTGGTCGGCCGCCGGGCCACCGATCTCATCAAGAGCGGCGGTTACAAGATCGGCGCGGGCGAGATCGAGAACGCGCTGCTCGACCATCCGGAGGTCCGCGAGGCCGCCGTCACCGGCGCGCCGGACGCGGATCTGGGCGAGCGGATCGTGGCCTGGGTGGTACCGGCCGACCCGGACCGGCCGCCGGCCCCGGACGCGCTCGCGGCGCATGTCGCCGCGCTCCTCGCCCCGCACAAACGGCCGCGCGAGGTCCGTTTCCTGGCGGCGCTGCCGCGCAACGACATGGGCAAGATCCTGAAGAAGGCCCTGGCCGGGCCGCCGGCGAACGACCATCACGGCACCCGCCGCCCCGGCGCCCCCGAGACGCCCAAGGCACCCGATACACCCGATACACCCAAGGCCCAGGAGTCGCTTCATGACTGAGCGGATGACGGCCCGGGAGGTGATCGCCCTGGTCGCGGACGGCTTCACCCCGCTCGCCCCGCCCGCCGCCGGAAACGAGGGCGCGGGCCCGACCGGGCAGGCGGTCCCGGCCGACGGGCCGCTCGCCTGGGCCGGTTACGGCGACTCCCGCGCCCGCGCGGCCGTGCGGACCGGCGAGGAGGAGTCGGTCCTGTGCGGGACGGCGGAGGTCGGCGGCCGGCCCTGCGTCCTGGCCGTCTTCGAGTTCGGTTTCCTCGGGGGTTCGCTCGGCCGCGCGGCGGGCGACCGGCTCGTCGCCGCGTACGCTGCAGCGGCCGAACTCCGCATCCCCCTCGTGTCGTTGGTCGCCACGGGCGGCAGCCGGATGCAGGAAGGGATGATCGCGCTCGGCCAGCTCCAGCGGGTCGCCGCCGCGTCCGTACGGCTGCGCGCCGCGGGCGTCCCCCAGGTCGCCGTGCTGCGCGACCCGGCCACCGGCGGCGGCTGGGCCACCCTCGGCGCGGGCGCGGACGTCGTCCTGGCGCTGCCCGGCGCGCAGGTCGCGTTCGCCGGGTCCCGGGTCCGCCCGCCGGACGCCGACCCCGCCGCGTACACGGCGGAGGAACAGTACGCGCACGGTCATGTGGACGCGCTCGTCACACCGGCCCGGCTGCGCGACACGCTGGCGCTGTGGCTGCGCCTGCTGGCGCCGGACGCCGCCCGGGGCACGGAGCCCGCTCCCCCGCCGTACGCGCTGCGTGATCTGCCACCGCCCGCCACCGGCTGGGAGGCCGTACGGCGGGCGCGGGCGGCGGACCGGCCGCGGGCCGGGGCGTATCTCGACGCGTACTTCGAGGTGCGGGCGGCGATCCGCGGGGACCGGGCGGGCGGTGCGGACGACCGGGTGGAGTGCGGCTTCGGGCTGCGCGAGGGCCGGGTCGTGGCGTACGCGGCGCAGGACGGCGGGGCGACCCGGCCCGCCGGATTCCGCACCGTGGCCCGGCTGTTGGGGCTCGCGGACCGGCTGGGGATCCCGGTGCTCACGCTGATCGACACCCCCGGCGCGGCCAATGACGCCGACGCCGAGCGGGCGGGGGCGGGGCCGGCGATCGCGGAGGTGTTCGCGGCGATCGCCGGGGCCCGGGTGCCGGTGACGTCGCTGGTGGTCGGGGAGGGCGGTTCGGGCGGGGCGCTCGCGCTCGCCGCGCCCGGCGCCACCTGGGTGACCCCGGACGGCTATTTCTCGGTCATCGCCCCGGAGTTGGCCGCCCGGATCCTCAAACGCGCGGACGACCAGGTCCCCTTGACCGCCGGACAGCTCCGGCTGCGTCCTCAGGACCTGGTCGAACTCGGTGTGGCGCGCGGGGTGGTGGGGGTGGACCCCGTCTCCCGCTGAGCGGCCCCCGGGCCGGGCCGGTGTCAGGTGCCGTGCGGTACGGCCCGGCCCGGGGTCGGGGTCAGCGCACGCCGGCCGCGCGGATCAGCTCCTGCTTCACGGAGCCGCCCCGGTCGTCGCTCGCGCCCGCCCGCAGCGAGACGGACGCCGCCTGGCCCGGGACCGCCAGTTCGCCCCGGCCGTCGGCGTTCAGCGCGACCTTCGTCCAGGTCGCGCCCTCGTCGTACGAGGCCTCCAGCCACCGGCCGCCCAGCGTGCCGGTGCCGGTCGCGTCCTTCACATACTCGGCGTACATCCGCACCGGCAGCTTCTTGCCCGCCGGGACGTCGCCCGCGAGGTCGGTGGCGAGGTCGAAGCCGAGGTTGATCAGCGGGAGGTAGGTGATCCGGTCGGCCGGGGTGCGGGCGGAGCGGAAGGCCCACTCGGCGTGGCCCTTCGTGCCCAGGCGCCAGCGGTCCTGGTCGAGGGTGGTGTCGGTGACGACCTTGTAGTCGGCCTCCTCGGCGGGCGCGGACCAGACGTAGGCGCCGGAGCCGGTCTTGCGGTCGGCTCGCTCGCCGTTCACGTACACCTCGGTGAACTGGGTCATCGTCTCGTCGCCCCACACGTCGCCGAAGCCGGTGTGGTCGGGGCCGGAGTCGCCCCAGCCGGGGGTGTTGACGCGGATGGTGTCGCCGGTGCGCTCCTGGCCCCAGCCGAGGCCGGTGCCGAGCCAGGGGTGCCAGACCGGCTTGAACCAGTCCTTCGCGACCTCGCTGCCGCCCTTGTAGGTGGATATGCCGCCGCGCTGTTCCAGGGCGGTACTGTCGCCGCCGAGGTCGACGGACTCGTGCCAGCCCTGGCCCGTGCCGGTGGAGACGTACTCGGTGCGCTCGACCGGGTAGGAGATCCACTCCTTGAAGCCGATGCCGATCTTGAAGGTGTCGGTGAGGGAGTAGCGGAACTCGCCGCCGAGTTCCTTCTTGCCGGTCGGCATGTGGTACTTGGCGCGGAGCGTGGCGAGTTCGCCTCGGCCGGGCCGGTAGACGAGGTCGGTGCCGATGGCGCCGGGGTGCCCCTGGGAGAGGTCGTAGACGTACGGGGTGAAGCGGGTGCCGGTCACGTCGACGCGCTGACCTCGGGCGGCGAGGGTGGCCAGGCGCACGGCGTCGGCCTGGTTCACGGTGGCGACGGCGAGCGGCCGCTCCTGGTAGTCGGCGGTGCCGAACCAGGTCATCAGGCGGCCCGGCCGGTCGTCGGTGACGAACAGAGCCTTGGCGCCCGCGTCCTGGGCGGTCTGTGCCGCCTGCACCGGGTCGGCGCCGTCGGCGAGGCGGATCAGGACGGCCTTGCCGGTGATGTTCTTGCCGGCGTACTCGGCGGCGGTGCCGGTGCCCGCGTCGACGACCGTGAGCCGCCGGCGGCCTTCGAGGAGCGCGGTGCCGGGCTGCGTCGCGAGGTCGGTGAGCGCGGCGCTGGAGGCGGTGCCCTCCAGGAGCGGCTTGCCGAGCCGCCAGACGGTGCGGTACTCGAAGGTGCCCTCGGTGGGCTTGGCCGTCGGCGCGGTGAAGACCGAGTCGTAGGTGAGCGGGACCTGGACCGCGCCGAAGTGCGAGGCGCCGCCGCCCTTGCGGTCGAACTCCATCAGGAGCTGGCGGGTCTCGGTGCGCTGGTCGACGTCGGCGCGGACCTCGCGGAGCTTCGTTCCGTCGAGGGTGATCTCGCGGTCGCGGTCGAGGACGATCTCGGGGTCGATGAGGAGGCCGAGACCGAGGGAGTCCTTGCCGTGCGCGCCTCGGACGTCGAGGACGCCGTCGATGCTGTACGTGCCGGGCGTCAGGCGCAGCCTCAGGGTGCCGGACTCGCCGACGCCGGCCGGGAACGGGTCGACGCCCTTGGCCAGTTGGCGTACGGCGAGACTCGCCGTGGCCGGGGCTCCGTCCCGGTCCTTGACGTGGACGGTGAGGGAGTAGCGCTCCTCTTCCTTGACCAGGCCGAGCGCGGTGTGGGCGAGGACAGTGCCGCCGCTCGACGCGGTGACGCGGCCGGAGCTCGTGCCGACCGGGGCCTTGGTGCCGTCGCCGGTGACGGTGGTGCGCGCGGTGCCGTGCGCCGGGACGGTGAGGGTGCTGTCGGCGAGGGTCGCGGTGCCGGCCGGCATGCCCTCGACGGCCAGGTTCAACTGGACGGGTGCGTCGGTGGAGTTGCTGTAGGTGACGGTCTTGGTGACCGGCTTGTTTCCCTCGTACGGCCAGGCGTAGAAGCCGAGGTCGGCCGAACCGGTCGCGGACACCGTGGTGTTGATGGCGGCGGCCACGTCGACGCGGCCCGCGCCGAGGTCGTAGGCGGACGCGTCCAGCGTCTTGGAGCTGGACATGAGGGCGTCCTTGAGCTGGGCGCCGGTCCAGTCGGGGTGCCGTTCGGCGAGCAGCGCGGCGACGCCGGCGACATGCGGGGTCGCCATCGACGTCCCACTCATGGCGGTGTACAGGCCGCTGCCGGGCAGGAGTTGGGAGCGGGCGGCGAGGATGCCGACGCCCGGCGCGGAGAGATCGGGCTTGAGGGCCTGGTCGACGTAGCGGGGGCCCTTGGAGGTGAAGTAGGCGGCCTGATCGGCAAAGTCGACGGCGCCGATGGTGAGCGCGGAGTCGGCGGCGCCGGGCGAGCCGATGGAGCCGGGGCTGCCGGTGTTGCCGGCGGCGATGACGAACAGCGCGCCGGTCTCGGCGGAGAGGCTGTTCACGGCCTGGGCCATCGGGTCGGTGCCGTCGCTGGGCTCCTGGGAGCCGAGGCTCATCGACACGATCTTCGCGTCGATGTCGCGGGCGGCCCACTCCATGCCGGCGATGATCTCGGACTCGCTGCCGTAGCCCTCGTCGCTGAGGACCTTGCCGACGGCGAGGGTGGCGCCGGGGGCGACGCCCTTCTCCTTGCCGTCGGATCCGGCGCCGCTGCCGCCGACGGTGGAACTGACGTGGGTGCCGTGGCCGTTGCGGTCGGCGACCTGCTGGCCGGCGATGAAGGACTTGGACTCGGCGACGCGGCCGGCCAGGTCGGGGTGGGTGGTGTCCACGCCGGTGTCGAGGACGGCGACCTTGACTCCCTTGCCGGTGAGTCCGGCCTCCCAGGCCTTGGGGGTGCCGATCTGGGCGTTGGAGTCGGCCATGGCGGCCTTCACGCGGGCGTCGAGCCAGACCTTGGTGCCGGGCGTGGCCGTGGACGCGGTCGCGGTCGCGGTCGCGGTCGCGGTCGTGGTCCGCTGAACAGCGGCCTGGTCGGCCTGGGCGGTGAACGCGCGCCAGAACGCGGCGGGTTCGGTGACCGTGACGGCGCTGCCGCCGACGCTGGGCAGCGCGCGGACCGTCTTGGTGCCGCGCGGGGCGGGGGCCGTCTTCCGCGCGCCGCCGTTGCCCTTGCCACTGTCGGATCCGGAGCCGGAGCCGGGGTTCTGGGTGACGATCAGCGGCAGATCGCCGGTCAGACCCTGCTCGATCAGGCCGGTGACGTCGAAGAGACGGCGGTCGAGAGCGCCGGACGTCAGATAGGGCAGGGCTTCGTCGGGGATGACGCTGGTCCGGCCGTCCACCGTCTCGGTGCGGACGATCCCGGTGGCGCCCGGGGCGCGGTCGACGGTGACCGTCTGCCGGCCGCCGCCCAGGTCGGTGACGGTGACCCGGTCGCCGGTCACCAGGGTGACGGTGGTGGAGGCCGGCGCGGCGGCGCTCCGGAACGTGTCCGGCACGGCGGGCGACACCGCTCCGGCGGGCGTCTGGCCCGCCGTGAGCAGCGCCAGGGAAAGCCCGGCGGCGAGCAGACCGGCCCTTCCGGCCGCGGAAGGTCTGATCACGACGACTCCTCGGACACCCGGGGGAAGGGGGGTTCCGGGCGTCGCGATGAGTCTGGGCCGTGGAACGGGAGTTGACTCGTGTCACGGCTGGCGGCAATGTGCCGTGGCGGCCAACCGCCAGATCACGCCAGGGGGTTGCGCGGAGAGGGGTGCAAAGGGCAGTCCGGTTCGGAGGATGCGTGGTCCCGTACGGCGAACCCGGGCGAACCGGGGCGCCCGGCCTCCTCGTACGACCTCCCGTGACCGTACGCCCGTGACCGCCTCAGCCCGCCCGGATGTCGGGCGGGTCCGGGGCGCCGGGGCTCAGGCGACCGGGTCGCGCCCGTCGTACCGCCGAAACCCCTTTCCGTACAGGGCGAGCAGTCCGATGGCGAGGACACAGGCGAGACCGCCGCCGGTGATCGCCACGCCCGGTCCCGCGAGGTCGGCGACGGATCCCGCGAGGAAGTCGCCGAGCCGCGGGCCGCCCGCGACGACCACGATGAACACGCCCTGGAGCCGGCCGCGCATCTCGTCCGGGGCGGCGACCTGGAGCATCGTGTTCCGGAAGATCATCGAGACGGTGTCCGAGTAACCCGCGACGGCGAGCAGCAGCAGTCCGAGCCACAGATTGCGCGTGAGCCCGAAGGCCGCGATGGCCGTGCCCCACGAGGCGACCGCGAGCAGGACCGCCTGGCCGTGGTGGTGGATCCGGCCCTGCCAGCCGGACAGCACTCCGCCGAGCAGCGCGCCGAACGCCGGTGCGGCGACGAGGAGTCCGGTGGTCCGGGCGTCCCCGCCGTACCAGAGGACCGCGATCGCGGGGAACAGCGCGCGGGGGTGGGCGAGGATCATCGCGCAGAAGTCCGAGAAGAACGTCATGCGCAGATTGGGCCGGGTGCCGAGGAAACGCAGCCCGTCGAGGACGGAGGCGCGTCCGGCGTCCGCGCCGGCGGCCCGCTCGGGCGGCATGGAGGGCAGCCGCCACATCGCGTAGAGGGAGGCGGAGAAGGCGATGGCGTCGATGAGGTACGCGGTCTGGTAGCCGGACACGCCGACGACGAGGCCGCCGAGGCTGGGCCCGACGAGCGTGCCGAAGGTCATGGTCATCGAGTTGAGCGCGTTGGCGGCGCGCAGCTGCCCGGCCGGCAGCAACCGGGGGATCATCGAACTTCGGGCCGGTGAGCTGAGGGCCACGCACACGGCCTGGAGGGCGACGATCCCGTACAGGAACCAGACCCGGTGGAAACCGGCGAACGCGGCGACGGCGAGCCCCGCGGAGAGCACGGCGAGACCGCTGGAGCTGACGAGGCCCAGCTTGCGGCGGTCGACGGTGTCGGCGATGGCGCCGCCGTACAGCCCGAACACGACGAGCGGGACGAGTGCGCAGAGTCCGACGAGGCCGACGGAGAACGAGGACCGGGTCAGGTCGTACACCTGGAGCGAGATGGCCAGGGCGGTCATGCCCTGGCCGACCCAGGTGACGCTGGTGCCGAACCAGAGCCGGCGGAAGTCGGGCGAGGTGCGCAGCGGGGTGAGATCGGCGAACAGCCGGCGCTCCCGGCCCCCGGGGCTCTCGGTCCTCGTCGCCCCGCCCTCGGATATCGGGCCGCCGCTGTCGGATATCGGGCCGCTGTCGGACGTCCAGGCGGGCTTCTCCCCCGCGCCCGCGCCCGTCCCCGCCCCCGGGCCCGGGCCCTTCTGGGTGGCGCTCACGCGGCGTCGGCCGTGAGGTCGTAGCGCAGCTCGGGGCGGTCCCAGTGGATGTGTCCGGTGCGGCGGACGGTGCCGGTGCGGCGGGCGCCGGTGCGCAGGTAGAACTCCTCGGCGGGCGGATGGGCCACGACGCGTATGGAGGTGAGCCCGGCGGCCCGCCCCTGCTCGATCATGTGCTCCATGAGCAGCCGCCCGATGCCGCGCCCCTGGGCGTCGTCGGCGACGAAGGCGAGGTCCAGCTCGGCCTCGTCGAGGAGCAGCGCGTAGAAGCCGAGGACCCGGCCCTGGGTGTCGACGGCGACGTAGACGAGGTGATGCTCGATGTACGAGCCGCCGACCTGGTAGCCGTCGACCATCGAGGCGTACTCGCCGGCGTAGGCGCCGGAGGTGCGGACGAGCTTGGCGAGCCGTCGGGAGTCGTCGGCGGTGGCGCGCCGGAGAGTGATGTCGGACATGGTTCGAGTATAGGAGTGACTACCAGGGAAGATCCTTACATTTCGACCGCTTCCGCGGGTGCCGCAAGACGGGAGCGGGGGCCACCTAAGGTGGGGCCTCATGAGCGAATGGCAGATATCCGACGAGGAGGGCGGCCGGCTCGCCGCCCGTTGGTGGCAGTGGGCGCAGTCGGCACCGGAGGAACGCAACCCGGTCGCGGACACGACCGGGGAGCACGCGGGCTGGGGGCAGCCGGACGACGTGTGGTTCCTCGCCGGCACCTACGGCGGCCGGGTGGTGCGCCGCTGCGAAATCCCGGCGGGCCGCCCGCTGTTCCTGCCGGTCCTCAACCGCGTGCACACGAAGGCGCATTCGCGCACGCCGCTGGGTCTGGACCTCGCCCACGCGCGGGCGTATCTCAACGGCGCCCCGATCCCCTTCCGCCGGCTGACCACCCGACCGTTCCGCATGGGCGACCGCATGTATCTGTCGTGGGGCATCTGGGCCGCCGTCACGCCGCTCCTCCCGGGGCAGTACGTCCTGGAGGTCGACGCGGCGTCGACGGGCGGCTTCCACGTCGACACGACGTACCACCTGACCGCCGTACCCGCGTAGCCCGCCGTACCCGCGTAGCCCGCCGAACACGCCGGCGCCCGCCATGACGACGTTCCACCTGAGCGGCCGAGGGTCCGGGCGGGTGCTGTTCCCCGCCCGACGCGAGGGTGGCTCGCCGCCTACAGGCTGAGCACGATCGCCGCACCCACGCCCGCGAGCCCCAGGGCGACCGCCGCCTCCATCCAGCCGCCCTTGCCCCAGCGGAAGGGCCGGTCGGCGGCCAGCCGGCCGGGGCCGATGGCGGCGACGGCCAGGGCGACGACGGCGATGGCCACGTTGTACTCCACGCCGTTGTCCGACATCCACAGTCCATGCGCGCCGGTGACCATGACCATCGCGTTGATCATCACGCCGATCAGGGCGGCGGCGGCCAGCGGTGTCAGCAGCCCGAGGGCGAACCCGAGTCCGCCGAGCAGCTCGGACAGGCCCGCCGCCAGGCCGTAGACCTCGCCCGGGTGGTACCCCATGGCGTCGAACTCCTTGCCGGTCTTCGCAAGGCCCGGGCCGCCGAAGAGCCCGAAGAGTTTCTGCGCCCCGTGCCCGGCCATCAGCAGGCCGAAGGTGAGCCGGAGCAGCAGCAGTCCGGCATCGGCGGCGGCCGTCCTGCTCGAATGGGTGAACGCAGGCCGCTCTCCCGATCCCCGGGACGAGGCCAACGGGTTCAGGGCGCTTGGGGGCCGCATACGGATGCTCCGATGACTGGGACGCCGACAGGCCGCCCCCGCTCGACGGGACGCCGAACACCAAGACCGGACTACCCCCGTCGCGTCGCGCGCAGTCCCCGACCCGCCGCAGGTCACCACAACGTCGCCGTGGCTTACCCCGTACGGCGCAACGGCAGCCGCCGCGACGGGAGGGCGGCGGCCATCGGCGGCCTGAGCCGGAAAACGTGGCGGGCCGACGGCCAACGGGTGCAGCATCGTGCTCGCACACAACGGAAGGGGAAGAACATGCTGATACGCGTGGGACGGCCGGCCAGGTGGGGTGCGGCGGTGACGGCGTTGGCGGCGATGCTCTGCGCGGCGGGCGCGGGGCCCGCGGCGGCAGGCCCGAACGAGCGAACGCAGAATCAGGTGCGGGCGGGAGGGCAGGCGCCGGGGCAGGAACCGAGCGGCTGGCAGCCGCTCCACACGGCGCCGTTCGAGCAGAAGGCCGGTGACGTCTGCTCGTTCGCGCTCAAGGGCGACATCGTTCAGGACGGCGAGCGGATCCGTACGCTGGCCTGGGACACGGCGGGCCGGCCCACCGTGCAGCAGGTCACGGGCCCGCTGACGATCCGTTTCACCAACGAGTCCACCGGCGCGTCCGTCGTACGCGCCGTGCCGGGAATCGCCACCATCCAGTACCACCCGGACGGCAGCCAGACCTGGGCCGGCAGCGGCCACATGGCAGTGGCCTTCCATTCCGGCAACCCTTACCACGCACCCGGCGAGTACATCCTGAACGGACGCATCGATCTGGAGCTCCACCCGGGTGTCGGGGCCGAGCTGACCTCTCTGAAGGGAACCAGCGAGAACCTCTGCGACACCCTGGCCGGCTAGAACCTGCCGGTGGGGCCGCCCGCCCGGTCAGAGGATCATGCAGGTGGTGGTGGCGTGGGCGATCAGTTTGCCCTGCTCGTCCCGCACCCTGCCCTCGGCCGTGGCGGTGCGGCGCCCGGCATGGATGACGGTGCCCTCGGCGGTGAGCTTCTGCCCGTCGGTACGGGCGGCCCGGATGTAGTTCACCTTGAGTTCGAGGGTCGTGTACGAGGTGCCGGCCGGGAGCGTGGTGTGGACCGCGCAGCCCATGGCCGAGTCGAGCAGGGTGGCCGCGATGCCGCCGTGGACGGTGCCGAGGGGGTTGGCGAAGTCCGGACGGGTGTCGAGGGAGACGACGACACGGCCGGGCTCGACCTCGTCGAAGCGCATGCCGATCAGCCGGCCGATGGAGGGGATGCCGTCGGGGTGCTCGGTCCGCACCCGGCGCATCAGTTCCAGACCGGTCATGGCGGTGGGGTCGGGGGTGGCCACGGGTTCCTCTCCTTGTCCGTACGGACCCGGTCGGCACGTACGGGTACGGGTACGGGTACGGGTACGGGTGCGAGTGCGGGTACGGGTGCGAGTGCGGGCGAGTCCCTCACCCGAATGCGTTTCCCGGCATTCCCTATTCTCCGCCGCATCCCTCTCCCCCGGAACCCGAAAGGCCGACCCCGGTGAATTCCGGGCGCGATGCCACGCGAGCCGCCCACGAGGGAGCGCGTCCCTCCGTAAGGTGGGCGATCGATCCGTATATGACGGAGAAAATGGCCGGATCATCCGATTTCCCGAGTGGGAGTGCCTGTGATTCGTAAAAGACTGGCGTCCTTGCCAGTGGTCCTCATCGCGGTGATCGCGACGGTCTTCGCGTTCCCGGCGTCCGCCTGGAGCGCGAGCACGGGCCCCCGGGTCCAGGCGGCTGCCTCGCACGCGGTCGCCCCGGCGTCCGCGGTCTCCTCGGGCGGCGGACGGGTCACGGGCTCCGGCGTCGCACTCCCGGGGGATTCGGCGTCGCGTGCCGGCCATGGTTCCGGCGTTCACGACTTCGCACCGGCCGCCGCCCCGCGTGCCCATGCCCCGTATGCCCCGCGGAGCGGCGGGATTTCCAGGGAAAACGCCGCAGGCGATAACGGTCGCGGATTCCTCGACTTCGGCGGTTCGGTGACCACCCTGCCGCTCGGCAAGCTGTCACCGAATAAGTCCGGCATCACCTCGGGCAAAAACGGCTCCGATCAGCGCCGCCTCGGCAGACTCGCGCCTTTCACGGTGATCTACGACGGCAACGGCGCCACGTCCGGCACCCCTCCGGTGGACCCCAACGCCTACCAGCAGGACGACATCGTCACGGTCCTCGGACCGGGCGACCTGACCAGGAACGGGTATCTGTTCGCGGGCTGGTCGACGTCCCCCACCGGGTTCCCCGAGTACCACCCCGGCAACACCTTCGTCATCACCGGCGACATCACCCTGTACGCGGTGTGGGAGCAGGAACCCGCCACCCTCACGGTCACCTACGACGCCAACGGCGGGTTCGGCTCCCCTCCGGTGGACCCGAACCTCTACTCCCCCGGCCAGGCGGTCACCGTCCTCGGGCCGGGCGGCCTGACCAGGGCCGGCTACACCTTCCTGGGCTGGTCCACCGACCCCTTCGGCGGCGCCCAGTACCAGCCGGGCGAAGTCTTCTTCATCACCGGCGACACCACCCTCTACGCGGTCTGGGCGGCCGAGCCCTTCATGGTGACGTACGACGCCAACGGTGGGTCAGGTACTCCTCCGGTCGACCCCACCGTCCACCACTACGGCGACCCGGTCACCGTCCTCGGGCCGGGGGACCTGAACAAGGCGGGCTACACCTTCCTCGGCTGGTCCACGAACCCCGCGGCCGTCTCCCCCGACTACCAGCCGGGCGACACCTTCACCATCACCAGCGACACCACCCTGTACGCGGTGTGGCAGCAGGAGCCCGCCACCCTCACGGTGACGTACAACGGCAACGGCGAGACATCCGGCACCCCTCCGGTGGACCCCAACGTCTACCACCCCGGTGACACCGTCACCGTCCTCGGGCCGGGCGACATGACCAGGGCCGGGTATGTGTTCATCGGCTGGTCCGTGGGCTCCGGCGGCTCTCCCCAGTACCACCCCGGCGACACCTTCACCATCTTCGAGGACACCGCCCTCTACGCGGTGTGGCAGCAGGAACCGGCCACCCTCACCGTCACCTACGACCCCAACGGCGGGTCCGGCGCCGCCCCGGTGGACCCCGACACCTACCGCCCCGGCGACACGGTGACCGTCCTCGGGCCGGGGGATCTGACCCGAGCCGGGTACCGGTTCGTGGGCTGGGCCACGACCCCTTCGGCCGCCTCCCCCGAGTACCAGCCGGGTGACACCTTCACCATCACCGGCGACACCACCCTGTACGCGGTGTGGGAGCAGGAGCCCGCCACCCTCACCGTCACCTACGACGGCAACGGCGAGACGTCCGGCACTCCTCCGGTCGACCCCAACACCTACCGCCCCGGCGACACCGTCACCGTCCTCGGATCGGGCGACCTGACCAAGACCGGCTACACCTTCCTGGGCTGGTCCACCGATCCCGCCGCCACCACCGCCCAGTACCAGCCGGGCGACACCTTCACCATCTTCGACAACACCACCCTCTACGCGGTGTGGCAGCAGGAACCCGCCACCCTGACCGTCACCTACGACGGCAACGGCAACACCTCCGGCACTCCTCCGGTCGACCCCAACACCTACCACCCCGGCGACACCGTCACCGTCCTCGGACCGGGCGACCTGACCAAGACCGGGTACGTCTTCCTCGGCTGGGCCACGAGCCCCGCGGCCGCCACTCCCGAGTACCAGCCGGGTGACACCTTCACCATCACCGGCGACACCACCCTGTACGCGGTGTGGCAGCAGGAACCCGCCACCCTCACGGTGACGTACAACGGCAACGGCGAGACGTCCGGCACCCCTCCGGTCGACTCCAACACCTACCACCCCGGCGACACCGTCACCGTCCTCGGACCGGGCGGCCTGACCAAGACCGGCTACACCTTCCTCGGCTGGTCCACCGACCCCGCCGCCACCACCGCCCAGTACCAGCCGGGCGACACCTTCACCATCACCGAGAACACCACCCTCTACGCGGTGTGGGAGCCCTCGGCCTTCTCGCACCTGACGCTCAACAAGCGGGTGGTCTCCGCCGGGCCGTTCGAGGTGGGCGACACGGTCGAGTACGCGTACACGGTCACCAACACCGGCAACACCGCCCTCAGCGATGTGACGGTCACCGACGACAAGGTCGCGACGGTCACCTGTGAGGCGACCACGCTGGCCGCCGGCCAGAGCACGACCTGTTCCGGCAGCCACACGATCACGGACGCCGACATCACCCCGTGCGAGCCGGTCCACGCTCCGGCGACCCGCGGCGGGGGCACGACCTGCGCGGTCACCAACACCGCCCGCGCGCACGGGACCGACCCGCAGGGCGACACGGTCACCAGCGACCCGGCCACCGCCACCATCGAGGTGAACACGGGCGAGCCCTGCGACCACGAGCACGGCTACGGCGACAACGGATACGGCCACGGCACCGGCCACGAGTACGGCACCGGAGAGGAGCGGACGGCGTGACCCACTGACTTCCCCCGGACCCCACCGGAGAGGGAACGGGCCTGTGGCCGCAGACGAGTTCTTCGCTGCGGCCACAGGCTTTTTCGTACGGTGGGGGGCGCGCACCACGACGATCCCCGCGCGGCACCCGGGCCCTGCCCCCGACAGCCGTCACCCGCTTCGTCGCCGCGATGGACGAACGCGCTGGCGACCCTGATGGTCAGCGCCTTGGAGGGCGCCATCCTGATCGCCCGGGCCGAACGCGACACCCGCGCCCTGACGACGGCCCGCCTTGTCCGGACGACCCCTGTGGTGCGGTCGAAGCTGCGGCGTAGTCTCCGCAGGAGACGCCCTCGGCGCTGTCGCCGCTTGAGGCGACGGCTGCGGAAGGGCGCCCGGACGGAGCAGCCGGCGTCCCGGGACGCCATGGAGGCCGAGCACTTGAGGTCGGCGTCGGCGAGTGCGTCGACGATGCCGTGAGGCGTGAGCGGCGATCCGGTCGATCGGCAGCACGGTGTCGTCCAGGAGCACGGACTCCTTGGTCCGCGCGAAGCGCATCGCCTCGGCCGGGGTGAGCGAGCGCGGCCGCTACGTCGACGGCCTCGCCTCGATGGCCCGCCGGGTCGCCCTTCGGTGACACCGCCGACGACCGCGCTGTCCGCGATCACACGGGACCCCTCGGGTGGAGGGAGGACATACGGTGCACGCATGCCGCCCTACAGTTCCGCTCCAGTCCGCGGCGTCCCGGCCGGCAGCCCAGGCGCCCTCTCCGCCTCCGCCAAGCGGACGATCGCAGGGTTGTCCCTGTGGTGGCCGGCATCGCCCCTCGCCTTCGTCCTTTCCACGGTTGTCGGCCTCAGCTCGCGCGATCGCGGTCCGTTCTGGGAAGTCGCCTCCGCCGTGCTGCTGTGGTCGGGCATCGGCGGCGTGGTGGTCGCCCCCGCCGTAGGGCTTCTGATCGCCTTCCGCCTACGGCAGCGGCCGGCCCGTCGGCGCTTCGCGATCATGGGTGCGGTATCCCTCGTTGTGTGCGCCCTCGCGCTGCTCTTCTGGGAGTTCGCGATGGAGTGTGCACCCGGCCAGGCCTGCTGACGGCTGCGTTCTCTGCTGTCAACCGGCTCTTTCGGGCCAACTTCCCTGCCAGTTGCTCCTCGATCCGCCATTCGCACACCACGGACCTTAGGTTGACCAAAAGCGACGCTGTCCCGGCCCAGGGGCCGGAGCAGACGCCGGCCAATGCCGGGGGCATTGCGGTCATGGAGGTCCTATTGCCATGCCGTGACATGCCTCTGCCGCGACGGACGGGAGTTGCCGCATGGCCGACGAGATGGCCGCACGCATCGGCCAAGCGGCTAGCCGCCCAGCAGTCCTGACAACCGCCGCCACCTGGCGCCCGGGACCGCTCACCCACGAACTCGGCATGGGGCCGCAGCCCGTGGGCAAGCGGCGGCGTTTCCGCAGTGCCGGAGGGAGGGGCTGATGGACGGGCTGATGGACGAGCCCCTCCGTCCGGCACTCTTTTGTGTACCCAGGCCGGCGGAACGACACAGATCGGGTGCAGTCAGCAGGCCGTCACGGCACCTCGATCGCAAAGGCGGCCGAAAGAACGACCGGCCGGTCAGCGAGAGCCAGACTGGCGAAATCGACACCGTGTGCGGCGTGTCACACACAGGAGCCGTGGGATCGCCGTGGGATCATCGCTATCGCTCCCCCGCTCGCGTTCTACCCAAAACCCCAGATCAAGCAGATCAGGACCCCGCCGAGGCAGCCCTGGACACCCGATTCGCCGCACCGACGCGAGGCGAACGCTGCCGGCGGAAACACCCCTCCAGGGGCGTTTTCGCTGGTCACAACGTTCCTTCTGTGGTGGGGCGGGTGGGACTCGAACCCACGGCCGACGGATTATGAGTCCGCTGCTCTAACCGGCTGAGCTACCGCCCCGAACACCACGGCGCGTACAAGTGTGCGCGCCGTCTGCCGCAGCATAGCCGCTCATACGATCTCCTGCTCCGAATGGTCGGCCACACCCGATCCTGAGGACTCACGGCAGCGCCGTACGGTTCCCCAGGAACGGAAAAAGGACCCCGAAGGGTCCTCTTTCGCTCGCTCCCCCGACTGGACTCGAACCAGTAACCCTCCGGTTAACAGCCGAATGCTCTGCCAATTGAGCTACAGGGGATCGCGCTCCCCCGACTGGACTCGAACCAGTAACCTGCCGGTTAACAGCCGGCTGCTCTGCCAATTGAGCTACAGGGGATTGCTGCGTTGCATCGAACGGACCCACCTCGGGCTTCCCCGGGCGGCGTTCGCTCGCTGCGACACATACATTAGCGCAAGTAGGGGGGTGCTCCGCCAATCGGTGTCCCCAGGACGCTCCAGGGAAGGCTCACAGGTGCGGTACAAGCTGATCTTCGTCGCCGGTCTGGCCCTCGGTTTCGTCGCCGGGACACGGGCAGGACGGGAGCAGTACGAGCGGATGAGGAAGTGCGCGCGGCAGGTCGCGCGGAACCCCGTCGTGCGCAACGCGGCCGAAACCGCCGCCCAGACCGGCCGCCACACCGCCAGGAAGGCCGTGCGGGCCGCCGGCGAGCAGGCGAAGCGGATCAAGGAGCGGTGCGGGAAGGACGGGGAGTACGGGACCGAGGGCTCGTACGACGACGACTGGGGCACCAGCAACACCTGACGGTCTGCGGACCAGGCCGGACCGGACCGGACCCGCGCGGCGCCCCCGTTCCACGACGCCCCCGCGGGCCCGCAGGCCCGTGCACCCGTACGCATACGCGTACACGCACACGTACGCACGCGACCGCCCACGGCACCCGGCCGCCCGGCTCCGGCCCCGCCCCCGTACGCCCCGACTCGTCGCGGCGTACCTCGCATCGCCCCGTATCGCCGCGCATAGCGGGGTATCCCGGCGTATCCACGGTCCCGCGTACGGCAGAATCTTCCGTCATGGGGATAGTCGCCGGTCTGGACAGCTCTTCCGACTCCACGCGCATCGTCGTCTGTGACGCCGACACGGGTGCCGTGCTGCGGCAGGGCCATGCCCCGCACGCGATCGAGCCCAAGGCCACCGACGTCGATCCGCAGGCCTGGCTGCTGTCCCTCGGGGAGGCCGCCGGCGGCGGGCTGCTCGAAGGGGTGCAGGCGATCGGGGTCGCCGCGCAGCAGAACGCGCTCGTCCCGCTCGACCCGCAGGGCAACCCCGTCCGGCCCGCGCTGGCCGGCAACGACAAGCGGGCGCAGGTCGCCGCCGCCGATCTCGTCGAGTCGTTCGGCGGGCGCCAGGCATGGGCCGACGCCGTCGGCACCGTGCCGCAGGCGCAGATGCCGATCGCCAAGCTGCGCTGGCTCGCCCGCACCGAGCCCGAGCACGCCCAGCGCGTCGGGATGGTCCTCCAGCCGCACGACTGGCTGGTCTGGCAGCTGCTCGGCCGGCCCGCGCGCCGCACCACCGACCGCGGCGCGGCCTCCGCGACCGGCTACTGGTCGGCCCGCGGCGGCGGCTACCGCCCCGACCTCGTCGAACTCGCCCTCGGCCACCAGGCCATGCTGCCCGAGGTACTCGGCCCCGCCGAGGCCGCCGGCACCACTCCCGAGGGCCTGCTGATCTCCGCCGGCACCGGCGAGACCATGGCCGCCGCGCTCGGCCTCGGTCTCGGCACCGGCGACGCGGTGGTCTCCCTCGGCGCCTCCGGTTCGGTCATGGCCGTGCACCACGAGGCCCTCTCCGACCCGAACGGCATGATCACCGGCTACGCCGACGCCGCCGGGATGCATCTGCCGGTCGTGCACACGTCCAACGCGGTACGGGCGCTGCGCGGCACCGCCGAGATGCTGGGCGCGCAGTCCCTGGAGGAGCTGTCCGCGCTCGCGCTCACCTCGACGCCCGGCGCCTCCGGCCTCGTCCTGCTGCCCTACCTGGAGGGCGAGCGGACCCCGAACCTGCCGCACACCGCGGGCACGCTGAGCGGGCTGCGCCGTGAGTCGATGAAGCCCGAGCACCTGGCCCGCGCGGCCTTCGAGGGCATGCTCTGCTCGCTCGCCGACGCGATGGACGTCCTGCGCGGACGGGGTGTGGAGGTACGGCGGGTGTTCCTGCTCGGCGCGAGGGCCGGGCTGCCCGCGGTGCAGGCGCTGGCGCCCGCGCTGTTCGGCGCGCAGGTCGTCGTCCCCCAGCCCGCCGAGTACGCGGCCCTCGGCGCCGCGCGGCAGGCGGCCTGGGCGCTCGGGGTGTCCCAGGGGACGCTCTCCCCGTCCGCTCCCCCGGCCTGGCAGGGTGCCGCCGCGCAGGTCTTCGAGGCCGGCGACGAGCTGGCGGTGGGTCAGGCCGTGCGGCAGCAGTACGCGGCGACCCGGGAGCAGATTCACCCCGGGGCGTTCACCGGCTGAGCCGCCCCGGGCCCGGCCCGTGCTCTGCCCGGGCCATGCACCCGGTCCGCACGCCCCGACCCGTACGCCCCACCGGGCCCGCCCGGCCCGTCCGGCGTGCCTCCGCGCGCCCCGCCGTGCTCCGCCCGCTTCGCCCTGCCCCGCCGTGCTGCGGCGTGCCCCGAGCGGCCCGGCGCGGCCCGGCCGACACCGCCCCGGCCCCGGCCCGCCCCCGCCAGGCCTCCCACCGATCCCCCGCGCGCCCCCTGCCGTCCCCTGCCGATCTCCCCAGCCCTCCGGGGCCTTCTCCCAGGTCAGCCCCGAGGCCGTGCCCGAGGCACCGCCGTACCCGCCCCCGCCCCGCGCCCAAAGCGGCCTCCGGCCGCCCCCACTCCCGACCCGCTCCCGCCCCCGCTCTCCGGCAGCGCGCCCCTCCGCCAAGTCTTGGCCAGGGCTTTACGCGACGCGCGATATTCCCTCGTAACGGCCCGTCGGCGCGGGCGATAGTAGAACCCGTGCTCATAAGACTTCTCCGAACCCACCTTCGGCCGTACCGGAAATCCATCGGCTTGCTGGTGCTGCTCCAGTTGCTGCAGACCAGTGCCAGCCTCTATCTGCCGACCCTGAACGCCGACATCATCGACCAGGGCGTCGTCCGCGGGGACACCGGCTACATCCTGCGGTTCGGCGCGCTGATGATCGGCGTGTCCGTGGCCCAGGTGCTGTGCAACATCGGGGCCGTGTACTTCGGTGCGCGCACCGCCTCCGCGCTCGGGCGGGACGTCCGGGCCGGGGTGTTCGAGCGGGTGCAGTCCTTCTCGTCCCGCGAGGTCGGCCAGTTCGGCGCGCCGTCGCTGATCACCCGGACCACCAACGACGTCCAGCAGGTCCAGATGCTGGTCCTGATGGCGTTCACCCTGATGGTCTCCGCGCCGATCATGTGCGTCGGCGGCATCATCCTGGCCCTCGGCCAGGACGTGCCGCTGTCGGGTGTGCTCGTCGCGGTGGTGCCGGTGCTCGGCATCTCGGTGTCGCTGATCGTCCGGAAGATGCGGCCGCTGTTCAGGACCATGCAGACGCGCCTGGACACGGTGAACCGGGTGCTGCGCGAGCAGATCACCGGCAACCGGGTCATCCGCGCCTTCGTCCGCGACGACTACGAGCGCGGCCGGTTCAAGGGGTCGAACACCGAGCTGACCGAGGTGTCGGTGGCCACCGGCCGGCTGATGGCGCTGATGTTCCCGATCGTGATGACGGTCGTGAACATCTCGTCGATCGCCGTCGTGTGGTTCGGCGCGCACCGGATCGACAGCGGCGACATGCAGATCGGCGCGCTGACCGCGTTCCTCGCGTATCTGATGCAGATCGTGATGGCGGTCATGATGGCCACCTTCATGTTCATGATGGTGCCGCGCGCCGAGGTGTGCGCGGAGCGCATCGAGGAGGTCCTGGAGACCGAGTCCAGCGTCGTCCCGCCGGCCGAGCCGGTGCGGGAGCTGAAGCGGCGCGGGCATCTGGAGGTCAGGAACGCGGACTTCCGGTATCCGGGCGCCGAGGAATCGGTCCTGCGGGACGTCGAGCTGGTGGCCCGGCCGGGTGAGACGACCGCGATCATCGGGTCGACGGGCAGCGGCAAGTCGACGCTGCTCGGCCTGGTGCCGCGGCTGTTCGACGTGACCGGCGGCGAGGTGCTCGTCGACGGGGTGGACGTACGGTCGCTGGATCCCGCGCTGATGGCGCGGACGGTCGGGATGGTGCCGCAGAAGCCGTATCTGTTCTCCGGGACGGTGGCGACCAATCTGCGGTACGGCAATCCGGACGCGACCGACGAGGAGCTGTGGCGCGCGCTGGAGGTGGCGCAGGCCAAGGACTTCGTGTCGAAGCTGGAGGGCGGGCTCGACGCGGCGATCGCGCAGGGCGGCACGAATGTCTCCGGCGGTCAGCGGCAGCGGCTCGCGATCGCCCGCACGCTGGTGCAGCGGCCGGAGATCTATCTCTTCGACGACTCCTTCTCGGCCCTCGACTACGAGACGGACGCGCTGCTGCGGGCCGCGCTCGCCGAGGAGACCTCCGACGCGACCGTGGTCATCGTCGCCCAGCGGGTGGCGACGATCCGCGACGCCGACCGGATCCTGGTGCTCGACGAGGGCCGGGTCGTCGGCAGCGGCCGGCACCACGAACTGATGGCGGACAACGAGACGTACCGGGAGATCGTGCTCTCCCAGCTGACCGAGGCGGAGGCAGCCTGATGGCCGGTCCTGGCGGACGAATGATGGCCGGCGCCGGCAGCCCGGACTCGAAGTCGATGGACTTCAAGGGGTCGGGCAAGCGGCTGCTGAAGCGGCTCGCGCCGGAGCGCCGCGCGCTGTGGGTGATGCTGATCACCGGTGTGCTGTCGGTGGCGGCCTCGGTGTTCGGGCCGAAGATCCTCGGCCGGGCCACCGACCTGATCTTCGCGGGCATCGTCGGGCGGCAGCTGCCGGGCGGGGTCAGCAAGGACCAGGCGATCGAGGGGCTGCGCGCCAAGGGCGACTCGGGGATGGCGGACATGCTGTCCGGGGTGTCGTTCACACCCGGGAAGGGCATCGACTTCTCGGCCGTCGGCGAGGTCCTGGGTCTGGCACTGGTCGTGTACATCCTGGCGGGCCTGCTGATGCTGGTCTCCAGCCGGATGTCGATCAAGATCATCAACCGTACGGTCTTCCGGATGCGCGAGGACGTCCAGGCGAAGCTGGCGCGGCTGCCGCTGTCGTACTTCGACAAGGCCCAGCGCGGCGAGGTGCTTTCGCGGGCGACGAACGACATCGACAACATCTCGCAGACCCTCCAGCAGTCGATGGGCCAGCTGATCAACTCGCTGCTGACCATCGTCGGCGTGCTGGTGCTGATGTTCTGGATCTCGCCGCTGCTCGCGGTGGTGGCGCTGATCACGGTGCCGGTGTCGGTGGTCGTGGCGACGAAGATAGGCAAACGTTCGCAGCCGCACTTCGTGCAGCAGTGGAAGACGACGGGCACGCTCAACGCGCACATCGAGGAGATGTACACCGGCCACACGCTGGTGAAGGTCTTCGGCCGGCAGGAGGAGTCCGCGAAGGATTTCCGCGAGCAGAACGAGGCGCTGTACGAGGCCGGGTTCAAGGCCCAGTTCAACAGCGGCGTGATGCAGCCGGTCATGATGTTCGTGTCGAACCTGAACTACGTCCTCGTGGCGGTGGTCGGCGGTCTGCGGGTCGCGAGCGGCAATCTGTCGATCGGTGACGTGCAGGCGTTCATCCAGTACTCGCGGCAGTTCTCGATGCCGCTGACGCAGGTCGCCTCGATGGCGAACCTGGTGCAGTCGGGCGTGGCCTCCGCCGAGCGGATCTTCGAGCTGCTCGACGCGGAGGAGCAGGCGCCGGACGCGTCGGCGAGCGAGCGGCCGGTGGAGCTCAAGGGCAAGGTGGCGCTGGAGAAGGTCGCCTTCCGTTACGAGACGGACAAGCCGCTCATCGAGGATCTGTCGCTGACGGTGGAGCCGGGGCAGACGGTCGCGATCGTCGGTCCGACGGGCGCCGGCAAGACGACGCTGGTGAACCTGCTGATGCGGTTCTACGAGGTGACGGGCGGCCGGATCACCCTCGACGGCGTGGACGTGTCGCGGATGCGGCGCGAGGACCTGCGCGCGGGCATCGGCATGGTGCTCCAGGACACCTGGCTGTTCGGCGGCACGATCGCCGAGAACATCGCGTACGGCGCTGCGCGCGAGGTGAGCCGGGCGGAGATCGAGGAGGCCGCGAGGGCGGCGCACGCCGACCGATTCATCCGGACCCTGCCGGAGGGCTACGACACCGTCATCGACGACGAGGGCACCGGGGTCAGCGCCGGTGAGAAGCAGCTGATCACCATCGCGCGGGCGTTCCTGTCCGACCCCGTGATCCTGGTCCTCGACGAGGCGACGAGCTCGGTGGACACCCGTACCGAGGTGCTGATCCAGAAGGCGATGGCGCGGCTCGCGCACGGGCGGACGTCGTTCGTGATCGCGCACCGGCTCTCCACGATCCGGGACGCGGACGTGATCCTGGTGATGGAGAACGGCTCGATCGTCGAACAGGGCACGCACGAGGAGCTGCTGACGTCCGGTGGGGCATATGCCCGGCTGTACGCGGCGCAGTTCGCGCAGGCGGTCGCCGAGGTCGACTGACGGACGCGAGCGGCACGAGCGCGGCGCGAGCGCGGGGCGCCCCGAGGGGAGGCATATGCCACTCCTCGGGGCGCCCTGTTTTCGTGCGGTCGGCGCGGTCGCACTGTCGGTGCGGTCAGCGCGGGCCGTGCGGTCGGTGCGGTCAGCGCGGGCCGTGCGGTCGGCCGTGGGTCAGGGGCGGTTCCTCCTTGTGCTCGGGAAGCCGTTCACACGGCGTCTCAGGCGGACTGGTCGTAGCCGTCGCCGTACTCGTGTCCGTGGTCCTCGCAGACGTTCTCGCCGTACTCGCCGTACTCCTTCGGCGGGCAGACGGCGGAGATCCTGAGCCGGACGTCCGGGCTGGTCACCGGGTGGCCCTCCGGGTCGGTCCCGGTGGCGTGGGCCGTGTTGGTGACATGGCCGGCCTTGGCGTCGGCGACGGTCACCGTGTACGTCCCCGTGCACGTGGTGTGCGCGCCGGGGGCCAGGGTCGTGTCCTCGCAGGTGACGGCGGTGACCTTGTCGTCGGTCACGGCGAGGTCGTGCAGCGCCGTCTGGCCGCCGTTGGTCACGGTGTAGGTGTACGTGATCGTGTCACCGGGCTTGACCGGGCCGTGCGTGTCGGCCGTCTTGGCGACGGTCAGCCGCGAGGCTCCGGCGACGGGCACGGTGACCTCGTCGGGCGGGCTCGTCACCGTGCCGCCCTCCGGGTCGGTGCCCGTGGCGCGCGCCGTGTTGGTGACCTGGCCGGCCGCGCCGTCGGCCGCGGTCACCGTGTACGTCCCCGTGCAGGTCGTGCTCGCACCGGGTGCCAGCGAGGTCGCCTGGCAGGTGACGCCGGTGACCTTGTCGTCGGTCACGGCGACGCCGGTCAGCGCCGTCTGACCCGTGTTGGTGACGGTGTAGGTGTAGGTGACCGTGTCACCCACATGCACCGGCCCGGGCGGGTTGGCCGTCTTGTGGACCGTCATCGAGGAGGTGCCGATGACGGGCACGGTGACCGAGTCCTCGGGGCTCGTCACGGTGTCGCCGCCGGGGTTGACGCCGGTGGCGTGCGCCGTGTTGGTGAGGCTGCCGGCGGTGCCGTCGGCGGCGGTCACCACGTACGTACCCGTGCAGGTGGCGCTCTCGCCGGGGGCGAGGGTGGTCCGGTCGCAGTTGACGCCTGTGACGTGGTCGTCGGTCACGCCGACGCTGTGCAGGGTCACCGTGCCCGTGTTGGTCACGGTGTAGGCGTAGGTGACGGTGTCACCGACATGGACCGGGCCGGTGGAGGCGGTCGTCTTGTCGATGGTCATCGAGGAGACGGCGACCACCTCCAGGGTGACCTCGGCCGGCGGGCTCGTGACGGGGTTGTTCTCCGGGTCGGTGCCGGTGGCCCGGGCGATGTTGCGCAGCGGGCCCGGGGCGTCGGCCTGGGCCACCACGTACGTCCCCGCGCACGTGGTGCTCGCGCCCACCGCCAGGGAGGTCGCCTGACAGGTGACGGTCGCGACATGGTCGTCCTGGACGGCGATGTTCGTCAGTGCCGTCTGACCCGAGTTGGTCACGGTGTAGGTGTACTGGACGGTCTCGCCGATCTGGACCGGACCGGGCGTGTTCGCCGCCTTCTCGATCGTCAGCCCCGAGGTGCCGATGACGGGCACGGTGACCTCGTCCTCCGGGCTCAGGACGGCCCCGCCCTGCGGGTTGGTCCCCCGGGCCTGGGCGCGGTTGCGGACGTGTCCGAGGCCCCCGTCGGCGGCGGTCACCGTGTACGAGCCCGTGCAGACGGTGCCCGCGCCGGGCGCGAGTGTCGTCACTGGGCAATTGACGGGGTTCACATGGTCGTCGAAGACGGCGATCTCGGTCAGGGTCGTCTCACCGGTGTTGAGCAGCGTGTACCGGTAGGTGATCGTGTCCCCGATGTGGACCGGTCCTGCCGTGTTCGCCTCCTTGTCGAGGGCGAGCGAGGACGTGCCGACGACCTGGATCGTCGCGTCGGTCGGCGGCGACTCGATCGGGGTGCCGTTCGAGCTGCCGGCGGCGTGGGCGTGGTTGGTGACCGAGCCTGCCGTGCCGTCGGCGGCGGTCACCACGTACGTCCCCGTACAGGTGGTGGTGTCGCCGGGCTGGCCCGCCGGGGCGAGGGTCGTCGCGGCGCAGGTGATGCCGGTGACCTTGTCGTCCACGACGGAGAGGCCGGTGATCTCGGTGCCGCCGGTGTTGGTGACGACGTACTCGTACGTCACCGTGTCACCGACGTTGAACGGGCCGAGGCCCTGGGCCTCCTTCTCGATGACGAGGCCCGGCGGCGCGTCGATCGGCACCGTGACGGTGGAGTCCGGCGATTCGACCGGATCGCCGTCCGAGGTGCCGGTGGCCCGCGCGGTATTGGTGACATGGCCCGCCGCGACATCCGCGGCGGTGATCACATAGGTGCCCGTACAGGTGACGGTATCGCCCGGTTGGAGCACGGTGACGGGGCAGGTGATCGTCCCCACCTTCGGGTCGACGACACCGAGGTCGTTGATCGGGGTGTTGCCCGAGTTGGTGACGACGAAGTCGTAGTCGACCGGGGTGCCGGGCGTCAGCTCGCCGGGCCGGGGCTCGTGCACCTGCTTGACCAGGTTGAGTTCGGGCAGCGGCTGGTCGGTGGTGACGACGACGTTGCGGATGAGGTGGACGTCGGTCCACAGGCCGGTCGAGCCCGCGAAGCCGAACTTGAAGGTGGACGGGACCGGCAGCGGAGCGGGCGTCTGGAGCGCCTGGTGGAAGCCGGTGCCGTCGTTGAAGTCCACGTCGATGGTCAGGACCGGCGCCGGGGCCGGGGTCAGGTGGACGTGCACCCGGCGGCGGGACGGCTCCAGGAGGGTCTCCGCCTGCTGCGGGGTCACTCCGGGCGGCATCACGGTGAGCGGGCCCTGCAGCTTACCCGGCAGGGTGGAGGGCCACGGCGGGTTGGGGCCGAAGTTGCTGACCGTCGACGTCATGAAGCAGTAGCCCACGGTCCCGTCGCCGGGGCCGCGGACGGTGATCGTGTTCGGTCCGGGGGCGGGCACCCGGATCCCGGTGCCGGCCGGGGAGCGGGTGGCGCAGCCATTGCCGCGGTGCTCCCAGTCCCCGAAGTAGTTGCCGAGGACGTCGAGTCCGACGCCGAGGTAGCCGCGGTCGACGCCGGGCAGCATCTCCAGGCCCGGATTGTCGTCGGGGAGCTTCTGCGCGTAGCCGAGGCTGCCGCCGAAGGCTCCGGGGTGGGCGAGCGAGGTGTCGCCGTTGACGAGGAAGAAGGAGATGCCGTCGGCCGGGGTGTTCGGCGTGGTGCTGCCGTACTGCCACTGGTCGAAGGTCACGTCCAGACCGGCGCCGGCCGGCAGGGCCTGGTCGAACAGGACGGCGCCGCTCTCGTCGTTCCCGGCGTCGGTGAGCCGGAGGTAGCCGTGCGGCGCGGCGTCGAGCGGGGGCATCGGCCCGAGCTCGAGGGGCGGGCAGCCGGTGAGCGGGTGGCTGCCGGACTGCGCCGGGGCCGAGGGCGCACCGGTCAGACAGGCGGAGCCGACGGCGGTGAACCGGTCGTCGGCGGTGGCACCGGTGAAGGTCTCGTTGAGGAGTTCGCTGCCCAGGCGGGGCCTCGGGGCCCCCGCGGGCTTCGCAGCGGGGGCGGCCGGCTGGGTGGGGACGGCGGACGCGGGGGTCGCGGGCTTCGCGGCGGCCGGCTGCGTGACGGCCGTCGACTTCCCCGGCTTCCCCGCCGCCGGCTTCCCGGCGGCCGTCGCCGCCGCCGTCGGGTCGGGGGCGTCGGCCTGGGCGAACGTGGCCGCCAGACCGGTGGTCAGCAGGCCGAGCGTGGCCGCCGTCGATACGAAGCGGGCCACTCGGGCACGAAGCCGAGGGGGCCCGCAGTCTCTTCTCGTCATGTGACGTCTATGCGCACAGACAGTTACTAATTATCTCAAAATAGTATTAACGAGCGTGAAGTTACCTCCAATGAGCGACGGGGTGTCAGGCGTGTCCTGTTCCTGTGTTGCCCCTCACCGCTCCGCGCTGCCCTGCCGGATCGTCAGTCGAGGTACCCGCGCAACTGGTCGGCATAGGCGTGGGACCGCAGCTTGCCCAGCGTCTTGGACTCGATCTGGCGGATCCGCTCCCGTGTCACGCCGAAGAGCTGCCCGATCTCCTCCAGGGTCCGGGGCCGGCCGTCGCCGAGGCCGTACCGCAACTGGACGACCTGGCGTTCGCGCTCACCGAGCGTGGACAGCACCGCCTCCAGGTGCTCGCGCAGCAGCAGGAAGGCGGCCGACTCGACGGGCGACACCGCGTCCCCGTCCTCGATGAGGTCGCCGAGCGCGACATCGTCCTCCTCGCCGACCGGCGCGTGCAGCGACACCGGCTCCTGCGCGAGCCACAGCACCTCGCCGATCCGCTCGGGCGGCAGATCGAGACGGTCGGCGACCTCCTGGGCGGTGGGCTCGCGGCCGTACTCCTGGAGGATGCCGCGCTGGACCCGGATGACCCGGTTGATCAGCTCGACCACGTGCACCGGGACCCGGATGGTGCGGGCCTGGTCGGCCAGGGCCCGGGACATCGCCTGCCGGATCCACCAGGTGGCGTACGTCGAGAACTTGTAGCCGCGCGCGTAGTCGAACTTCTCGACCGCCCGGATGAGCCCCAGGTTCCCTTCCTGGACCAGATCGAGCATGGTCAGACCCCGGCCGACGTACCGCTTCGCGACGGAGACGACGAGCCGCAGATTGGCCTCGATGAGCCGGCGCTTGGCGATCCGGCCGCGGACCACGAGCCGGTCGAGGTCGAGCGCGAGGTCCCGGTCGAGGCCGGGGACACGGAGCAGCTTCTCCTCGGCGAACAGCCCGGCCTCGATCCGGCGTGCCAGCTCGACCTCGTCCTCCGCGCTCAGCAGCGGGATCCGGCCGATCTCGCGCAGGTAGAGACGGAACAGATCGGCCGACGAGGCCCCGCCGGCCGCCGACACGCGGGGAACGGGGCGGACGCCTGATTCCCGGGACGCGGACTCCCAGGACGATTCCCGGGAGGCGGATTCCCGGGAGATGGATTCCCGGGAGGACGGTTCCTGAGAGGACGGTTCCTGGGAGGACGGTTCCTGGGACGCGGCGACGGTCTGGGTCTGCACGGGAGCGACCTCCAGGGCGGGTGATCGCTGCCGGTGCGGAGGGGGGATCGCATGCGGGGGCACACGGGAGGGGGCGTACGGGCAGCGGGGCGGCACCGTCACCCAGTGTGGGGTACGCCGTGTCCCGGCCACGAGGGGCGTGCGGTGACTTTTTGGGTCCGGAAGGTGACCGACCGCACGCCGGGGCGGGAAAAACGAGCCGGTGGCGGCCGGTCAGAGCGCGGCGGCGCCGTGGTTGCGCAGCGACTGCCCGTACTGGGTGAGCACCCACAGTTCGTTCTGGACGGCGGCGACCTGCCCGGGGTCGCCGTGCGGCCCGAGCCGGGCCAGGGTGCTCTGGACGTCGCGGATACGGCGGTCGACGGCCCGCAGCCGTACGGTCACCAGCTGGTCGCCCGCGTACGCCTCGTCGACGACCTTCGCGAAGATCGTCTCGACGGCGAGTTCGGTCACGAGCGCGCGGACCGTGTCGTCGGGGGCGGCCTCGCGGACCGCGTCGAGGTAGTCGGCGGGCGCGCCGGTGGCGCCGCCCGCGTCCTGGACGCACTGCCGGACGGCGGCGTAGGGCGCGGCGGTGAACTCGTCGATGCCGTACGCGTCGAAGGCCGGGGAGACCAGGTCCGGGTACTGGAGGGCGAGCTTGAGCAGCTCGCGCTCGGTGCGGTGGGCGGGGCTGCGCAGGTTGAGCGCGGGCCCGGCGGGGGCGACGGGTGCCTGGATGTCGTACGTCCGGCGCTGCCGGCCCCGGCCGGAGTCCCGCTGGTCCGGCCCGCCGCCCTGGCCGCCCTGGCGCTGCCAGCGGGCGATCTGGGCGACCCGGCGCACCACGAACTGGGTGTCGAGGATGCCGAGCATGCCCGCGAGCTGGACGGCGACCTCGTGCTGGGAGGCGATGTTCTTGATGCGGGCGACGATGGGCGCGGCCTCGTCGAGGGCGGCGGCGCGGCCGGAGGGGATCTCCAGGTCGTAGCGGGCGGTGATCTGGCGCAGCGCGAACTCGAACAGCGGGACACGCGGCTCGACCAGGTCGGCGACGGCCTCGTCGCCCTTGGCGAGGCGCAGCTCGCAGGGGTCCATGCCGTCGGGGGCGATGGCGATGTACGTCTCGGCGGCGAACTTCTGGTCGTCCTCGAAGGCGCGCAGGGCGGCCTTCTGGCCGGCGGCGTCGCCGTCGAAGGTGAAGATGACGCGGGCGGTGCCGTTGTCCATGAGGAGGCGGCGCAGGATCTTGATGTGCTCGCCGCCGAAGGCGGTGCCGCAGGTGGCGATGGCGGTGGGGACGCCGGCCATGTGGCAGGCCATGACGTCGGTGTAGCCCTCGACGACGACGGCGCGGCTGACCTTGGCGATGTCCTTCTTGGCCAGGTCGATGCCGTAGAGGACCTGGGACTTCTTGTAGATCGGGGTCTCGGGCGTGTTGAGGTACTTGGGCCCGTTGTCGTCGTCGCGCAGCTTGCGGGCGCCGAAGCCGACGACGTCGCCGCCGACGTCCTTGATCGGCCACATCAGCCGGCCGCGGAAGCGGTCGATGGGGCCGCGGCGGCCGTCCTGGGAGAGGCCGGAGACGATCAGCTCGCGGTCGGTGAAGCCCTTGCCGCGCAGGAAGCGGGTGAGGTGGTCCCAGCCGGCCGGGGAGTAGCCGACGCCGAAGTGCTCGGCGGCGGCCTGGTCGAAGCCGCGCTCGGCGAGGAACTTGCGGCCGATCTCGGCCTCGGCGGAGCCGAGTTGGTCGGCGTAGTACTGGGCGGCGGCTTGGTGGGCCTCGACCAGGCGGGTGCGTTCACCGCGCTGGTGGCCGGGGTTGTAGCCGCCCTCCTCGTAGCGCAGGGTGATGCCCGCGCGGGCGGCGAGCCGCTCGACCGTCTCGGAGAAGGTGAGATGGTCGATCTTCATCACGAAGGCGATCGTGTCGCCGCCTTCCTGGCAGCCGAAGCAGTGGAAAAGACCCTTGCTCGGGCTGACCTGGAAGGAGGGCGACTTCTCGTCGTGGAAGGGGCACAGCCCCTTGAGGTTCCCGCCGCCGGCGTTGCGGAGCTGGAGGTACTCGGACACGACGGCGTCGATCGGGACGGCGTCCCGTACCGCCTTCACGTCGTCATCGTTGATCCTGCCTGCCACGTATGAATTCTACGGGGAGCGGGAAGGCGGCCCGGCCCGCGAGGTGCCGCGCGGGGCGAGCGCGCGGTCCGGACCGGCCCGGCGGCGCGGCTACGCGGTGAGGCTCTCCAGCGGGATCGCGGGGTCGGCCAGGCGTTCGGTGTCCACCTGGGCGCGGGAGCGGATGAGCTCCTGGATGGTCTCTGTGACGTCCCACACATTCACGTTCATGCCCGCGAGGATCCGGCCGTCCTTCAGCCAGAAGGCGATGAACTCGCGCTTTCCGACGTCACCGCGCGTCACGATCTGGTCGTACGAGCCGGGCGGGGCCCAGCCCGAGTACTCCATGCCGAGGTCGTACTGGTCGGAGAAGAAGTACGGGACCCGGTCGTACGACACGGTCTTGCCGAGCATCGCGCGGGCGGCGGCCGGGCCGCCGTTCAGCGCGTTGGCCCAGTGCTCGACGCGCAGTCGGGTGTGCAGCGTCGGGTGGTGCGCGGCGGCGACGTCGCCCGCGGCGAAGATCTCCGGGTCGGAGGTGCGCAGCGATTCGTCGACGGCGACACCTCCGCCGTCGGCGCGGTCGACGAGGGCGAGCCCGGAGTTCTCGGCGAGGGCGGTGCGCGGGGCGGCGCCGATGGCGACGAGGACGGCGTGCGCGGGGTGCTCCTCGCCGTCGTCGCTGCGGGCGGCGAGGACCATGCCGTCCTGGCCGGTGATCTCGGTGAGCCTGGCGCCGAAGTGGAAGCGGACGCCGTGCGCGGCGTGCAGGTCGGCGAAGACCTGGCCCAGCTCGGGGCCGAGCACCCGGTACAGCGGGGTGGGGTCGGCCTCGACGATGGTGACCTCGGCGCCGTACGTGCGGGCCGCGGCGGCGACCTCCAGGCCGATCCAGCCCGCGCCCGCGATGACCAGGTGGCCGTTGTCGCGGCCGAGCGCCTTCAGCTCGTCGCGCAGCCGCTCGCAGTGGGCGAGGCGGCGCAGGTGGTGCACGCCCGCCAGGCCGGTGCCGGGGATGTCGAGGCGGCGCGGCTCGGCGCCGGTGGCGAGGAGCAGCTTGTCGTAGCGGATCACGGTGCCGTCGCCGAGCCGGACGGTGCGGCCCTCGCGGTCGATGGCGGTGACGGTCTGGCCGAGGTGGAGTTCGACGTCGTTGCTCGCGTACCAGGAGGGCTCGTGCACGAAGACGGAGTCGCGCTCGGCCTTGCCCAGCAGGAAGTCCTTGGAGAGGGGAGGCCGTTCGTAAGGGCGTTCGTGTTCGTCGCAGACGAGGATGACCCGCCCGTTGAATCCCTCCGAGCGCAGCGTCTCCGCCGCCTTGGCGCCGGCCAGGCCCCCGCCGACGATGACAAAGGTCTGATCTGCGTCGACCACGTTGATTCCTCCTCGTTGCGACCGGTTCCCTACGCTACGCCCCTGGACCCGGCCCGGACCGTACCGCCTCGGGACGTGCCTGCGCAGGGTCCCGCACCGGCCGTACGGACGGAAGGGGGCGAACGGCCCCGGACCCGGGCCCCGCGAGGGGACCTTGGTCACCGGACGGTTCCCCTGACATGGACGGACACGGGCCGTGCCCGCCGGACGGCCCGCGCGTCCCGGCCCGGGGGTCGGGGCGGGACGCGCGGATCGGCGGTGGAGTTCGCGGCAAAGGTCAGGGCCTCACGCCGTCTTCTCCTTCCGGGCGCCGTGGCGGTCGCCGTAGTCGGAGCCGTTCGCGTCGCCGTAGCCGTCGTGGCCGCCGCCGCTCACCCGGATGGTGGCGGTGGCGGTGTCGCTGGTGACCGTGTCGCCGGCGGTGTCGGTCGCCGTGGCGTGGGCGGTGTTGGTGACGGGGCAGGTCGTGCCGTGGCCGCCGTAGCCGCCGTCCGCGCCACCACGCGTGCAGGTGGCATCGGCCTCGGTGACGGTGTAGGTGCCGTGGCAGGTGGTGCTCGCCCCGGCGGCGAGGGTGGTCGTACCGCAGTCGACGTCCGCGACCCGGTCGTCCGTCACGGTCAGCCCGTGCACGGCGGAGTCGCCGGTGTTGGTGACCGTGTACGTGTAGTCGACGGTGTCGCCGGCCTGGAACGGCCCGGCCGAGTCCGCCCGCTTGGCCAGCGTCAGACCGGAGACCCCCTGCCGCTGGACGGTGATCGTGGCCGTGGCCTGCTCGCTGGCGACCTCGGTGCCGCTCAGCTGATACGCGGTGGCCTGCGCCAGGTTGGTCAGCGCGCAGCCCCCGTCCGCCGGCTCGCACGGCGTGATGTCGGCGGTGGTGATCGTGTGGCCGCCGCGGCAGGTGGTGGTCATACCGGCGGCGAGGGTCGTCGCGTCGCAGACCACGCCGACCGTCCGGTTGTCGGTCACGCTCACGCCGTACAGGGGCGTGGTGCCGGTGTTGGTCACCGTGTAGGTGTAGTTCACGGTGTCACCGACCTGGAACGGACCGGCGGACTCCACCTGCTTGGTCAGACCGAGGGACGCCACCGGCGGCTCCTCGACCACCACCACGACACCGGTGGAGGTCGAGGCGGGGCAGTTGTCGTCGCCCTCGTACCGCGCGGTGATCGTGTGCGCGCCCAGGGACAGTTCCGAGGTGGTGAGGGTCGCGTCGCCGCTCGCGTCCAGGGCGACGGTGCCGAGCGCGGTCCCGCCGTCGTAGAACGTGACGTTCCCGGTCGGGGTGCCCTCGCTGCACAGCACGCGCGCGGTGAGGGTGACCGGCGCGCCGGGCGCGGCGGTGGTCGGGACCGCGGTGAGCGTGGTCTGGCTCGTCGCCCGCTCGGCCAGGGCCAGGCTGTGGAATCCGCCCGCGGAGACGGCGGTGGCCCGGGTGTGGGCGGGCAGGTGCGTCAGGACGGGGATGGGGCGGCTGGTGGTGGTGCCGTCACCGATCGGCCCGTCGCCGTTGTAACCCCAGGCGTAGATCCGCCCCTCGGAGGTCAGGGCCAGGCTGTGTCCGCTGCCGGCGTCGATCTGGGTGATCTTGACGTCGTCGGGGATGAGGGTCCGGACCGGGGTGCTGCGGTTGGTGCTGGTGCCGTCACCCAGGAAGCCGGAGGAGGTGTTGAAGCCCCAGGCGTAGACGCGGCCGTCGGTCGTGAGCCCCAGGCTGAAGTAGTGGCCCCGGTTGGACAGGGCGGTGAAGCGGACGCCGTCGGGGACGAGCGCCTGGACCGGGACGAGGCTGTTGGTTTCGGTGCCGTCGCCCAGCTGCCCGTAGGCGTTGTAGCCCCAGCCGTAGACGCGGCCGTCGGTCGTCAGGACCAGGCTGTGGTACGGGCCCGCGGTGACGGACTCGGCCTCGGCACCGCCGGGAAGGGTCAGTTCGACCGGCCGGGTCCGGGTGGTCGTGGTGCCGTCGCCGAGCTGCCCCCGGTTGTTGTAGCCCCAGACGAGGAGGCGGTGGTCGGAGGTGACCGCGAGGGTCTGGTTGCCTCCGCCGGAGATGTCCGTGATCCGCGTGCCGGCGGGCAGGTCGGTGTAGACGGGGGTCGGACGGCTGGTGGTGGTGCCGTCGCCCAGCTGCCCGTAGTAGTTGGCCCCCCAGGCCAGCACCCGGCCCTCGGACGTCAGCGCGTAGCCGAAGTCGAAGCCCGCGTCGATGTCGGTGATCTCGACCCCGTCGGGGATGTCGACCTCGACGGGGGTGCTGCTGTTGGTGTTCGCGCCGTCGCCCAACTGCCCCGAATCGCCCCGGCCCCAGGCCAGGACGCGGTGGTCGGAGGTCAGCCCCAGGCTGTACCAGCCGCCGCCGGCGGCGCCGGAGACCTCGGTGAGCCGCACGCCGGCGGGCAGATCCACCGCGACCGGCGTGAGGCGCCGGGTGGTGGTGCCGTCGCCCAGCTGCCCGTAGGTGTTCTGCCCCCAGGCCAGGACGTCGTCGGTGGGCGGCGCCTGCGCCGCGCTCCCGGGCGGCGCGGCGAGTCCGGCCAGGCCGAACGCGGTGGCCGCGGTCAGGGTCGCCACCAGCGTCCGCACGGCGGCCCGCGCCCGGCCGATCCCGCCCGGTCTCGGTCTCATCGCATACGTAGGAAGTCTCACACCCCCTCTCCTACGGGGTCCCCGCACGCCTTACCCGAGGACACCCCGAACCGCCACTCGAAATCACCCGAAACACCCCAAATGGTTATCAAGTGGACGCTTGTGGACGCTGATGGATGCTTACTGGCGGTGCGGGGTGCGCAGGCGGGCGTGCAGGGCGCGGGCGGAGGCGTCGGTGAGGGAGGCGATCTGGTCGACGATCACCCGCTTGCGGGCCCGGTCGTCGGGTGCGGCGGCGAACAGGGCGCGGAACTGCGGGTCGAGCCCCTCGGGGGCGCGGGCGGCGAGGGCCTCGGCGAGTTCGGTGACGACGATCCGCTGGTCGGCGCGGAGCGCCTCCTGGTCGGCCCGCTGCATCACGTACCGGACGGCGATGGCCTTGAGCACGGCACATTCGAGGCGGGCCTCGCGGGGCACGACGAGCGTGGCGCCGTAACGGGTGAGCCGGCCGGGGCCGTAGGCGCGGCGAGTGGCGGTCTCGGCGGCGAGGCAGAACCGGCCGATGAGCTGGCTGGTGGCGTCCTTGAGGCGGGCCTGGGCGACGGCCGAGCCGTCGTAGCCGTGCGGCCACCACTCCTGGTCCATCAGCCGGTCGAGGGCGGCGGCCAGCTCGGCGGGTTCGGTGTCCTTAGGGACGTACCGGCCGCGGGCGACCTCCCAGATGCCGGCCCGCTCGGGCTCGGCGAGCAGGAGGTTCGGGTCGATGTGCCCGGCGTGCAGACCGTCCTCGAAGTCGTGGACGGAGTAGGCGACGTCGTCGGACCAGTCCATGACCTGCGCCTCGAAGCAGGCACGGCCGGCGGGCGCGCCCTGCCGGGCCCACTCGAAGACGGGGAGGTCGTCCTCGTACACGCCGAACTTGGGCGAGGCCGGGTCGGTGGGGTGACCGCCGCGCGGCCAGGGGTACTTGGTGGCGGCGTCGAGGGCGGCGCGGGTGAGGTTGAGGCCGACGCTGAGCGGGGCGCCGGTGACGGGGTCGGCGATGAACCGTTTCGGCTCGATCCGGGCGAGCAGCCGCAGCGACTGGGCGTTGCCCTCGAAACCGCCGCAGTCCTCGGCGGCCTCGTTGAGGGCCTGCTCGCCGTTGTGCCCGAAGGGCGGGTGGCCGAGGTCGTGGGCGAGGCAGGCGGCCTCGACGAGGTCGGGGTCGCAGCCGAGGGCCGCCCCGAGTTCCCGGCCGACCTGGGCGCACTCCAGGGAGTGGGTCAGCCGGGTGCGGGGGCTGGTGTCCCAGGCGTGGGTGTACGAGCCGGGGGTGACGACCTGGGTCTTGCCGGAGAGGCGGCGCAGCGCGCCGGAGTGCAGCACCCGGGCGCGGTCGCGCTGGAAGGCGGTGCGCCCGGGGCGCTTGTCGGGCTCGGCGGCCCAGCGTTCGGTGTCGGCGGCGTCGTAGCCGGGGGTGCCGGGGGTCTGCGGTGTCTCGGGGAAGCCTTCCATGTCCTCGACGGTAACCGGCGGGACGGACAGATGGGCAGATTCAGGTATCGGTCTGACATCGGCTCAGTGTCCTTACGGGGCCGAGCCGGGGCGCCGGTGGCGGTGCGACGGCGGCCCGGCTCCCGGCTGCCCGGCTCGCGGCTGCCCGGCTCCCGGCTGCCCGGCTCGTGGCCGGGGCGGACGCTGGACGTCAGACGCCGGGCGCCGGGCTTTGGGCGCCCGGCCTCAGGCGTCGAGCCAGATCCGCAGCGGGCCGATCGCCTCGCAGCCCGCCGCCAGCGCCGCGTCGAGGTCGTCGCCCGACTCGTAGCCGACGAGCGGCAGGGCCGGGTCGGCGACGGCGAGGACCCCGGACCAGGCGGCGGAGGCGGGGACGCCGTCGGCGGTGAAGAGATTGGAGACCCCGGTGACCCGGTCGCTCGCGGTGAGGACGGCGCCGCCGAGGATCCGGCCGTCGGGGGCATGGCCCGCGACGATCGTGGTGGCGGGGTCGTCGAGGAGTTCCGCGCGGAAGAGGGCGGCCTCGTCGGCGTCGCCGCCGCTCCAGGCGAGCGCCCAGGCGGCGAGTCCGCCGGGGGTGCGGACGGCACGGTACGCGGCGGCGGAACCCTCGGAGGCGACGCCGTCCGGCGAACCGGCCGGCAGACCGGCCGGGCGGTGGATCCACTGGGCCTCGAAGAGCAGCCGGAAGCCCTCGGGCGCGAGGTCGAGCCGGGCGTGACTGTCCTTCACGGAGGCGCCGGGGGCGGTGCGGTCGATGCCGTCCAGGACGTCCCCGGGCCCGGCGTCCCCGGCGAGGGTGACCGCGTCGGGGTAGTAGAGCGGGGTCCGGCGCGGGCTGGTCCAGGCGCGCGGGCCGAGGGCGCCTTCGGGCAGACCGTGTGCGCGGCACATCGTCCTGCACCACTGGATGTTGTTGTGGATGGCGTCGGCGAGGACGGCTTCGTTGATCACTCGCGGATGGTACGGCTCCCCGCCGTCCCCCTCCTCTGATTTATTGTCGGCCGATTCCGACATAACGTCCTTGTGGGAGAACGGAGTTCCGGGACGCGGAGGCAGACCGCGGGAGGAAGCCGCGGGGAGACGGGAGGAACGCCCGGGGCCGGGATCGCGCCAGGAGTGAACCGGAACCGGCCGAATCACGTCGGACTGGGTGACATCTGTTCGACTCCTCCCCCGTATCCCTGTCCCCCGGCCCCTTCCGCTCCCGACAGCCGACGACCACTCCGGAGGTCCCCCGCATGCGCGGCGTCCGACTGCCCCGACTCCCCCGCACCACCCGGGGCCGCCGCCGCGCCGTCCAGGCCGTCATGATCGGGGCCTGTCTCGCGCTCGCGCCGGTCACCTGGATGCACACCACCGCCGGCGACCGGCTGCGGACGACCGCCGACGTGCCCGCCGAGGACGTGGGCGTGGTCTTCGGCGCCGGGCTCTGGAAGGGCCGCCCCACCCCGTATCTCGCGCACCGTCTCGACGCCGCCGCCGAGCTGTACCGCTCCGGCAAGGTCAAGGTCCTCCTCGTCACCGGCGACAACAGCCGCACCGAGTACGACGAGCCGAGCGCCATGCGCGCGTATCTGGCGGCGCGCGGGGTGCCGGACGACAAGGTGGTCAGCGACTACGCCGGCTTCGACACCTGGGACTCCTGCGTCCGCGCCAAGAAGATCTTCGGCGTGGACCGGGCCGTCCTCGTCACCCAGGACTTCCACATCAAGCGGGCCCTCGCGCTGTGCGCGGCGGCGGGCGTGGAGTCGTACGGCGTCGGGGTCGGCGAACCCCACGACGCCACCTGGTACTACGGCACCACCCGAGAGATCGCCGCCGCCGGGAAGGCCGCCGCCGAGGCGGCCCTGCGGCCCGACCCGCACTTCCTCGGCGACCGGGAGGACGGGGTCGCGAAGGCGCTGACCGCCGCCCCGGCGCGCCCGGCCGGGTAGTCCGCCGCCGGCCCCGCCGGACCCGGCCAGTACCGCGCCCCCGCACCTGACCCCGGCCCGCCAGACCGGTACCCCTCGTGCCCTCACACCGTGTACGGGCGGACCGCCTTGGCCTCCCGCAGCGCCTCGCCCCACCAGGCGAGCCGGTCGAGCAGCCCGGTGGCGGCGGCGTCGGGGATCTCCGGGTCCTTGAGCGTGCCGTCCTCGGTGAAGCTGCCGTGCACCCCCGCGAAGGAGACGGTGTCCCGCAGGGTGACGGTGTGCATCTCGGCGTAGACCTGGCGCAGTTGCTCGACGGCGCGCAGACCGCCGGAGATGCCGCCGTACGACACGAAGGCGACGGGCTTGGCCTGCCACTCGGTGAAGTGCCAGTCGATCAGGGCCTTCAGGGAGGCGGGGAAGGAGTGGTTGTACTCGGGGGTGATCACCACGAAGGCGTCGGCCTCGGCCAGCGCCGGGGTGACCTTGGCGAGTTCGGCCCGTACGGCGGGGGCGGGGTCGTGGGAGAGGGCGGTGGGCAGATCGACGTCGGCGAGGTCGACGACGCGGGTATCGAAGTCCTCGCGGGTCGCGGTGTGTCCGGCGAACCAGTTCGCCACGACCGGGCCGAAGCGGCCCTCGCGGTTGCTGGCGACGATGACGACGAGCCGGAGCGGGCGCGCGGCGCCGGCGTTGTCGGCGTTGTCGGGGGCAGGGGTGACGTGGGTGGCGTTGGCCTTGGTGTCCATGCCGAGAAGCGTGGTACCTCAAGCTTGGTCGAGGTCAAGCGCGGATCGCCCGTGGTCCCGCTCACCCGTTCGGCGCGAGCCGCCGCCGGCCCTCGGGAGCCCCCCTCCGACCCGCCCCCGACCTGCGCGAACGCCCGGATCCACCTACCTGCGCGGTCCCTCGGACGGAGCAGTTCTGACGCGCGCTCACCAGGCGGGGAGTCCGGGCAGCGTCTTGTCTCGGTGCTACGGAAGACCTTTTCCGCAAGCCGTTCGTGTGCCCCGGAGGACCCCCATGCGCCGCACCCCTGTCCGTTTTCTCACCGGGAGCGCGCTGACGATCGTCGCCCTCACCACCTTCGCCGCGGCTCCCCTGGCCTTCGCGAACGACGGCGGGGAGCGGGACCACGACCGGGGCGGCGACGGGGGCTACGGCCGCGACTGGGACCGCGATCGGGACCGGGACCGGGACCGGGACCGACGGCTTGAGATCTTCCCCTCCCCCGCCGAGCCCGGCACCACCGTCACCGTGAACACCGCCGCGTGCGGCGAGCACGGTCACGGCAGGGGCGACGCGAATTCGGTCGGCGCGGGCGAGTTCCACCTCAACCCGAGCACCCACAAGAACGTCGTGGTCGGGCAGTTCACGATCCCCCACCACACTCGGGGCGGCTCGTACGAGATCCGCGTCGAGTGCGACAACGGCAAGTCCGCCCGGGGCGAACTGATCGTCGAGCGCAGGGGAGGCCCCAGCGGCCATGTGCACACCGGTGTCGGCGGCAGTGTGGGCCCCGACACCACCCAGATCGCGGCGGGCGTGGCGGTGCTGGCCGCGGCCGCCGTGGGCGGGACGTGGCTCCTGCGCCGCCGGGCGAGCGGCGCCGCGCAGGACGGCTGACCCGTTCCGCCTCACGCCCTGCCTCCGCCGCGTGCCCGCTGACGGCCCGGCGGGGGCAGGGCCATCTCCATCCCCCGCCACCGGGACGGCGTACGACGGACAGGCACGGGGGACATCGGGCGAGCGGCAGGTGGACGACAGGGTGAGCGACGGGTGAGCGAGCGGTGAGTACGCGGGGCAAGGGCTGGCTCATCGCCGCGGGCGCCTGCCTGGGCCTGTGGATGATCCACCACGGCTCGACAGTGGTCACCCCTCCCGTCCCGTCGGCGGCGCAGGCGTTCGCGGCCGGGCCGAGCGTCCACACGGACGCCGCCGCCGACCCCCTCCCGCCGTCCGATCCGGTACGGCTGCGCATCCCCGAGATCGACGTGGACACGCCCCTGACGGGCCTCGGGGTCGGCAAGGACGGCTCGCTCGACGTACCGCCGGCCACCGACCGCAATCTCGCGGGCTGGTACGAGGACGGCACCAGGCCCGGCGCCAAGGGCACCGCGATCGTGGCCGGCCATGTCGACAACGCGGACGGGCCGGCGGTCTTCTACGCACTCGGCGCGCTGAAGAAGGGGCACCGGATCGAGGTGGACCGCAAGGACGGCCGGACCGCGGTGTTCACCATCGACGCGGTCGAGGTCTACGACAACGACGTCTTCCCCGACGCGAAGGTGTACGGGCAGGCGGACCGGGCCGAGATCCGGGTGATCACCTGCGGGGGCGGCTTCTCCCGGAAGTCCGGCGGCTACCAGGGCAACGTCGTCGCGTTCGGCCACCTCATCGGCGTACGGCCGGCCGCCGCCACGCCCACACCCACGGCCTGACCTCGCCGGATCCCGGCCGCCGCCACACGGTCATCGCCCCGCCGCCACCGCCGCTGTCGGTCATGCCCACTGGTCGAAGGCGAGCTTCGCGACCAGCGAGAGGACGACCACGAGCAGCACCCCGCGGACGAACTCCGAGCCCTTGCTCAGGGCCATCCGCGCGCCGGTCGTACCGCCCACGAGGTTGAAGACGGCGAGCAGGCCCGCCAGCTGCCAGATGACATTGCCCTGGGAGGCGAACATGACGAGCGCGCCCGCGTTGGTGCAGACATTGACGATCTTCGCGGTGGCGGAGGCCGTCACCAGGTCGAGGTGGAGCACGGCCGTCAGGGCGAGGACGAGGAAGGTGCCGGTGCCGGGCCCGAACAGACCGTCGTAGAAGCCGATGCCGCCGCCGACCACGACGATCGCGGTGACGATCCGGGCGCGGGTGAGCTCCGGCCGCTCGGCGCCGTCGGCCTGTACGCCGAACTTCGGCCGGAGCAGGACGAACACGGCCACGGCGAGCAGCACCACCATGATCACCGGGCGCAGCACCTCGCTGCTGATCCCGGCCGCGAAGAAGGCGCCGGCCATCGACCCGGCGAGCGCGGCGAGGCCGACGCGCAGCGCGGTGCCCAGTTTCATCGGGGCCTTGCGCAGATAGGTGACGGCCGCGCCGGACGTACCGACGATGGACATGGCCTTGTTCGTACCGAGGATCTGGGCGGCCGGCAGGTGCGGCAGCCCGAGCAGCAGCGTGGGCAGCATCAGCAGCCCGCCACCCCCGACCACGGCGTCGATCCAGCCGGCCGCGAAGGCGGCGACGCAGAGCAGGGCAAGGGTGGTCATGGATATGTCAGGCATGGCGCGAGCCTAGGAACGGATAGGTGTGGCGTCCATCGATCTTGACCAGTCTTGAGCAACGCCAGAGCTTGCCGCCCGGGGCGCCGGTACGGCGACCGCACTCCGCCCTTTAACAATCTTGACCGATCGTTCCAGGTAAACGTACCGTCATCTCATGGCCAGGACCAAGGAATTCGATCCGGACGCCGCTCTTCAGGCAGCCCTTGAGCTGTTCTGGGAGCGCGGGTACGAGGCGACCACCATGGCGGACCTCGTGGCGCGGCTCGGCATCGGCCGGGCCAGTGTCTACGCGACCTTCGGCAGCAAGCACGAGCTGTTTCTGAAGGCCCTGGAGCGCTACGCGGAGACCATGGATCCGAAGATCCTGGACGAACTGTCCGCGCCGGGGCCCGCGCTGCCGGGGGTCCGCGCGCTCGTCCTCCGGTTCGCCGCCGAGGCGACGGCCGACGAGCGGCGTCTGACCGGCTGTTTCGTCACCAACTCGGCGGCGGAACTGGCCTCGCGCGATCCGGCCGTTGAGCGGCGGGTCGCCCGGAGCTGGGAACACTTGGAGACGCTGCTGCACAGCGCGCTCAGCCGGGCCCGGGCCCAGGGCGAACTGCCGCCGGACCGCGACCCGCGCGCGCTGGCCCGGATGCTGCTCGTGCTGCTCCAGGGCCTGCGGGTGGTCGGCAAGGCCTCGGACGATCCCGCCCGGGTGCGCGACGCCGCGGAGCAGGCGCTGACCCTGCTCGACTGACCCGCTCCCGCCGGCGCCACGGCCCCGGCCCCGACCCCGCCCGTCAGCCCCGGTGCCGGTCGCGGGCGCCCGCGGGCGCCCTTTCTGTTCCCCTCATTCAAGAACGTACGGTCAAAATTCATCCGCTCGCGGAACCCGCACAGGAGTGAACATGTCGTCGTCCCGCTTCACCGGCCGCACCGTCCTCGTCACCGGCGCCGGAGGCGGTCTGGGCCGGGCCATCGCGCTCGCCTTCGCCGCCGAGGGCGCGAAGGTGGCCGTGTCCGGCCGCCGGACCGCCGCCCTCGACGAGACGGTGGCCCTGATCGAGGCCGAGGGCGGCACCGCCCGCGCGGTCACGGCCGATGTCGCCGTCGCCGAGGACATGCACCGCGCCGTACGGGAGACCGTCGCCGCCTTCGGCGGGCTCGACGTGGCGGTGAACAACGCCGGGGTGTTCCGGGGCGGCCAAAGCGCGGGCGACTTCCCCCTGGACGACTGGCGGACGCTGCTCGACATCAACGTCACCGGCGTCCTGCACTCGCTCCAGGCCGAGATAGCGCAGATGCGCGCCCAGGGCGGCGGCGCCATCGTCAACATCGCGGCCAACCTGGGCGCCCACGTCCGCAGGCCCGGGCTCTCCGGCTACCAGGTGTCCAAGGCGGCCGTCTCCGCGCTCACCCGGTCCGCCGCCCTCGACCACATCGGCGAGGGGATCCGGATCAACGCGGTCAGCCCCGGCGCCGCCGAGTCCACGATGTCGCTGCTCCCGGGCGAGACGGAGGCCGAGCGGGAGGTGCGCATGAAGGAGCAGTCGCCGCTCGGGCGGATCTCCTCCGCCCGGGAGGTGGCGGCGGCGGTGCTCTATCTGGCCTCCGACGAGGCCGGCTCCGTCGTCGGCACGGATCTGGTGATCGACGGCGGAGCCTCGGCCTGACGGTCCGGTCTGGTCGGGCCCAAAGGGCGGCGGACCAGTGGAAAAAAGGGGCAGGGGGCTGCCGATCAGCCCTGGCCGGCGCCCTCGCCGCCGCCCTGCGCCATGGCCGGGTCCATCCAGAAGACCTCCCAGTGGTGGCCGTCGAGGTCGGTGAACGAACGGCTGTACATGAAGCCCATGTCCATCGGCTCCTTCGCCGGTCCGCCACCCGCCGCCAGCGCCGCGTCGGCCAGCTCGTCGGCCTTCTCCCGGCTCTCGGCGCTCAGCGTCACGAGCGTCTCGGTCACCTTCGTGGCGTCGGCGATCTCCTTGCCGGGCGCGGCGAAGGCCCGGAACTTCTCCTCGGTCAGCAGCATCGCGAAGATCGTGTCGCTGATGACGACGCACGCGGCGGTCTCGTCCGTGAACCGCGGGTTGGCGAAGAAGCCGAGCTTCTCGAAGAACGCCTTGCTCGCGTCCAGGTCCTTCACCGGCAGGTTCACGAAGATCATCTGCGGGGCCATGAGGTCACTCTCTCTTCCATCGCGGTGCTGTCGAGAGGGAAGACGTCCGGGCTCACCGGAACTCATCGCTGTTTCGCACTTTTCTTCGAAGAGATTTTCCGCCCATCAGCCGGACCTCAGCCGGCCGACCGCAGGGTGAGTGCCGCGAGCGGGATGAACCCGCCCGTCTCGCCCCGGGGCGCGTCGGTGGACACGTCACGGCCGCCCAGCCGCCGGAGCAGGGCGAGCGCGATCCGTTCGCCCTGCGCCTTGGCCCGGTCGGCCAGCGGGCCCTCGTGCAGTCCGTCGACGGTGGCGTGCCACAGCTGCACCCACCGGCCGAAGTGGGCGGCGGTCAGCGGCTCGACGGAGTGGACGGCGGCGTGCGGGGCGAAGGCGTCGTGCCGGTACGCGGCGGTCCGAAACAGCGCGCGCTCCCAGAAGTCGCCGATCCTCGGCAGATGGACCTCCAGGTCCGTGCCCGCGATCTCGGTGAAGAAGCGGCCGATGAGCGGGTCGGCGAAGGCCGCGGTGTAGAAGCGGCGCAGCAGGACGTCGAGGTCGGCGCGGCCGCGGATGTCGTGGACGTCTCGGGTGACACGCATGGATCCAGGGTCCCGCGCCCGGCGCCGGCCCGGCCAGAGCCGAAGGTCCCAGTCCGGGCGCGAGAGCGGGACCAAGGGGCCCGCCCTGGCTACGCCACGGGGGCCAGGCGGCCCGTCCCGGTCACGGCGCGGCGCTCCCGCCCCGTACGAACAACCGGGCCCCGGCCTGCACCGGGGCCCGCCCGCCGGCCCCGCCGCCGGGCCTCACGCCCGTACCGGCCCCCGTGACGGCCCCCGGAGCGCCGCCGGGACCGACGCCCGCCGCGCCGCCGGGGCCCACGCCCGGACCGCCCCGCGCGCCGCCGTTCCCCGTACCGCCGACCGTCCCCGCACCACCGCCGCCGTTCCCCGTACCGGCGACCGTCCCCGTACCACCGCCCCCGCTTCCCGTACCGCCTGCCGGTCCCTCCTCCCGCCGCGCCCCGCCCGTCCGGCGGACGGTCCCGTCGTGGGTGCCCCGGCCGCCGCCGAGGAGGGCCGCGCCCAGCGGGGTCAGGGTGTGCAGAACCGCGTTGCCGTTGCGGAGCGTGGCGATCAGTCCGGCCTCGCGCAGCACCCCGGCGTGCTGGCTCGCGGAGGCGAGGGACACCCCGGCCCGGCGGGCCAGCTCGCTCGTCGTACCGCCGTCGCCGATGGCGTGCAGGACCGCCGAGCGGGTGTGGCCCACCAGTTTGGCGAGCGAGGGCAGACCGGGCGGCCGGACGGTCGGGGACTCGCCGTGGGTGATCGGGTAGACCAGGACCGGCGGCAGCGCGGGATCGCGCAGGACGACCGGGGTTCCCCGGCAGAAGTACGAGGGCTGGAGCAGCAGCCCGCGCCCGTCGAGCCGCAGGTCCCGGTCGACGGGGTAGTCCGCCTCCAGGACGGGGCGGTGCCAGCGGATCATCGGCGGCAGCGAGGCGAGCAGCTCGTCCGCTCCCCCGTCGAGCAGGGCCCGGCCGCGCCGGGCCCGGTCCGCCTCGACACGGGCCTGGATGTGGGTCCAGTACGGCTCGACGGCGGCCCGGTGGTAGTCGCGCAGCGCCCCGGCCAGCCGGCCGAGCGGCTCGGCGCCGCCCTCGGCGAGCGCGCGCAGCGCGGCCGGGACGGCGGGACGGCCGGAATGCGCGGCGCCGATCCTGGCGAGTTCGGCGCGCAGCCGGAAGGCCGGGGTGGCGCGGATCGCCTCAAGTCCCTCGTCGAGTCCGAGGATGCCCTCCGGCGGGTTGAGGAAGTCGGGGAAATAGCCGTGTGCCGGGACCAGTGCGGCGAGCTGCCGCGTCTCGCTACCCAGCCGTGCGCGTGCTTCCGACCGCCATTCCCGGAACACGACCGGGCCGCGCCGGTCCCGTATCCGGTGAAAGCTCAGAATCGTTTCCCACAACACGTCCGGCTGGGCGGCCATCCGCACCCCGGCCAGATCGGCCCCGGTGAAATGAATCCGCAGCATGGAACCCCCACCTGTGCACTCGCAACCACCCCCGACGACGAGTATGCACAGCATCACTGCACGTTACCAGGGTGTTTCAGCCAGACTTGAAAAGCCTCGCGATGAACGGCCGGAAACCGAAAAGCTGTGATCGGCCGGACGGCGAACCTTCGAGGACCGAGGTGACGCGACGAAGACCGTGGGGGGCTTCGGCGCGTCCGGCGGCGGTCGGCGGGGTTGCGGCTCATCCGCCCGGCTACGGGAATGGGCGCGGCCTCCGGGTGGGGATCCGGGGGCCGCGCCCATCCTTTTGTTTGCGAAAGTTCAAATCCGAATTTCCGACGGGGCCGGCCCGCGCACAGGAAGCCACCTTTCCCCACCCCGGACCCCTCGGAATCCCAGAAATCCCTACACTCCCCCGGCCCTCATCGGGCACTTCCGGCACATCGCCACCCCCACCCGCTCCAGCAAAACCGAATGGTTTTACGGAAACACTCTCGGGGGTGAAATGCGAAATCGGCAGAAGTGCGGGAAAGGCCGGTGAAACGCGACGGGGCGGACACCTCCGCACAAAGGTGTCCGCCCCGTCTCCTTGCGGAAACCGGAAACCGCCGCCCATCGGTTTTCGAGGGTCGGGGACGAGCGGCGGCTCCGGCGGTTCACGGCCCCTTCCGCGCGTGTCCGGCGGGGCCCGTGAGATCAGCGGCTGTCGCTGCCCTTCGCCTCGGCCGCCGCGCGGCCGGCCTCCAGGCGCGCCACCGGGATCCGGAACGGCGAGCAGGAGACGTAGTCGAGACCGACCTCGTGGAAGAAGTGCACCGACTCCGGGTCGCCGCCGTGCTCGCCGCAGACGCCGAGCTTGATGTCGGGGCGGGTGGCCCGGCCGGACTCGACCGCCTGGCGGATCAGGGCGCCGACGCCGTCCTTGTCGATGGTCTCGAAGGGGCTGACGCCGAAGATGCCCTTCTCCAGGTACGCGGTGAAGAAGCTGGCCTCCACGTCGTCGCGGGAGAAGCCCCAGACCGTCTGGGTGAGGTCGTTCGTGCCGAAGGAGAAGAACTCGGCGGCCTCGGCGATCTGGCCGGCGGTCACGGCGGCGCGCGGCAGCTCGATCATGGTGCCGAGAGCCAGCTTCAGGTCGACGCCGGTGCGCGCCACGACCTCGGCGATGACCGTCTCGGCCTCCTCGCGGACCAGCTCCAGCTCCTGCACGGTGCCGACGAGCGGGATCATGATCTCGGCGCGCGGGTCGCCCTTGGCCTCGATGCGCTCGGCCGCGGCCTCGGCGATGGCGCGGACCTGCATGGTGAACAGGCCGGGGATGACCAGGCCGAGCCGGACGCCGCGCAGACCGAGCATCGGGTTCTGCTCGTGCAGCCGGTGGACGGCCTGGAGCAGGCGCAGCTCGTTCTCGTGCGGCTCCTTGCGGGCCTCGGCGAGGGCGACGCGCACCGACAGCTCGGTGATGTCGGGCAGGAACTCGTGCAGCGGCGGGTCGAGCAGCCGGACGGTGACGGGCAGGCCGTCCATCGCCTCGAACAGCTCGACGAAGTCGCCCTTCTGCAGCGGCAGCAGCGCCTTCAGGGACTCCTCGCGCTCCTCGTCCGTGTCGGCGAGGATCAGCCGCTCGACGTACTGGCGGCGCTCGCCGAGGAACATGTGCTCGGTACGGCACAGGCCGATGCCCTGGGCGCCGAAGCGGCGGGCGCGGGCGGCGTCCTCGGCGTTGTCGGCGTTGGCGCGCACGCGCAGCCGGCGGACGCGGTCGGCGTAGGCCATGATCCGGTGCACGGCCTGGACGAGCTCGTCGGCGTCGTCGGCGCCGGCGTGCATCCGGCCCTCGAAGTACTCGACGACCGGCGACGGTACGACGGGTACCTCGCCGAGGTAGACCTTGCCGGTGGAGCCGTCGATGGAGACGACGTCGCCCTCCTCGATCACCACGCCGGCGGCGGTGGTCATCCGGCGGCGCTTGGTGTCGACCTCCAGCTCCTCGGCGCCGCAGACACAGGTCTTGCCCATGCCGCGGGCGACGACGGCGGCGTGCGAGGTCTTGCCGCCGCGGGAGGTGAGGATGCCCTCGGCGGCGATCATGCCGTCCAGGTCGTCGGGGTTGGTCTCGCGGCGGATCAGGATGACCTTCTCGCCGGAGCGGGACCACTTGACCGCGGTGTACGAGTCGAAGACGGCCTTGCCGACGGCGGCACCCGGGGAGGCGGCGATGCCGCGCCCGATCTGCTCCACCCCTTCCCCGCCGCGAGCGTAATCATCATCGAACTTCGGGAACATCAGCTGCGCCAGCTGGGCGCCGTTGACGCGCTGGAGCGCCTCGGCCTCGTCGATCAGGCCCTGGTCCACGAGCTGGGTGGCGATCCGGAAGGCGGCACCGGCGGTGCGCTTGCCGACGCGGGTCTGGAGCATCCACAGCTGACCGCGCTCGATGGTGAACTCGATGTCGCACAGGTCCTTGTAGTGCGTTTCGAGCGTGTCCATGATCTGCATGAGCTGGTCGTACGACTTCTTGTCGATCGACTCCAGCTCGGCGAGCGGCACGGTGTTGCGGATGCCGGCGACGACGTCCTCACCCTGGGCGTTGGTGAGGTAGTCGCCGTAGACGCCCTGGTGGCCGGAGGCGGGGTCGCGGGTGAAGGCGACGCCGGTGCCGGAGTCGGGGCCGAGGTTGCCGAAGACCATCGAGCAGACGTTGACGGCGGTGCCGAGGTCGTGCGGGATGCGCTCCTGGCGGCGGTACAGCTTGGCCCGGTCGGTGTTCCAGGAGTTGAAGACCGCCTCGATGGCCAGGTCCATCTGCTCGCGGGGGTCCTGCGGGAAGTCGCGGCCGGTCGCGGTCTTGACGATGCCCTTGAAGTGCTCGACGAGCGCCTTCAGGTCGGCGGCGTCCAGGTCGGTGTCGCTGGCGGCGTTCTTGGCGGCCTTGGCCTCGTCGAGGGCGTCCTCGAAGAGCTCGCCGTCGACACCGAGGACGGTCTTGCCGAACATCTGGATGAGGCGGCGGTACGAGTCCCAGGCGAAGCGCGCGTTGTCGGCCTGGGCGGCGAGGCCCTCGACGGAGGCGTCGGAGAGGCCGATGTTGAGGACGGTGTCCATCATGCCGGGCATCGAGAACTTGGCGCCGGAGCGGACCGACACCAGCAGCGGGTCGTCGGCCTGGCCGAGCTTCTTGCCCATGGTGCGCTCCAGGGCGTCGAGGTGCGCGCTGACCTCGTCGCGGAGCGCGGCCGGCTCGGAGCCGCTGTCCAGGTAGACCTTGCAGGCCTCGGTCGTGATCGTGAAGCCGGGGGGAACCGGGAGGCCGAGATTGGTCATCTCGGCGAGGTTGGCCCCCTTGCCACCGAGAAGGTCCTTGAGGTCCTTGTTGCCCTCGGTGAAGTCGTACACGAACTTCTGATCATTGAATTCCGACACGGGCCACGACTCCTCGACGACTCGGTTGGCTGCCCTGACGGCGAGGAACATACCCAGATCGAAGGCTTCTGGGGAGGTACGCCTACCGGTCACCCGGTCTTAACCACCCGTCCGCCAGCACATCGAAAGTAACTGGCCAGTAGCTTGCGCGTTCGGCGCCCGAAGCCGCCTTGACCCAAACCAGCACTCCAGCGCTCACATGAGCGCACATTCCGGCACTTGAGTTCAAGCCTTGAATGCAAGAAGGGTGGCACGCAGTGCCACCCTTCAAGCCGGAGAGGGTCGATCAGACCGCTCATCTGAGCGCTACCCCTATCAAGGGTGGCGAGAATCACTCGCCAAAAACGCCCGAGAGAGGCCCCGAAGGACCCTTGGTCTCACCCTCCGGACGTGTCCAGCTCGGCCTCTTCGCTCACGCCGGCGCAGTCGTAGGGGTCCTTCAGCCAGCCATCCGGCAGGACAACTCGGTTATTTCCGGACGTACGGCCCCGGGGGCCGTCCGCGCCCTCCGGCCACGGCTGGTCCAGGTCCAGCTCGCTCAACTGAGCGGCCAGCTCGTCCAGGGACGAGGTGACAGCCAGCTTCTTGCGCATCTCCGAACCGACCGAGAAGCCCTTGAGGTACCAGGCCACGTGCTTGCGGAAGTCGATGACACCCCGCGCTTCGTCGCCGATCCACTCACCGAGCAGCCGTGCGTGCCGCACCATCGTGTCCGCGACCACGCGCAACCCCGGCCGCGTGTAGTCGTCGGTGCCCTCGAAGGCCGCCACCAGGTCCCCGAAGAGCCACGGCCGGCCCAGGCAGCCCCGGCCCACGACCACGCCGTCACAGCCGGTCTCGCGCATCATCCGCAGCGCGTCGTCCGCCGACCAGATGTCGCCGTTGCCGAGCACCGGGATCTCCGGCACGTGCTCCTTCAGGCGCGCGATGGCGTCCCAGTCGGCCGTGCCGCCGTAGTGCTGGGCGGTGGTGCGGCCGTGCAGAGCAACCGCGGTGACGCCCTCCTCGACGGCGATCCGGCCCGCGTCCAGATACGTGAGGTGGTCGTCGTCGATGCCCTTGCGCATCTTGATGGTGACGGGCAGCGCGCCCGCGTTGCCCACGGCCTCGCGCAGGATCGCCCGCAGCAGCGGCCGCTTGTACGGCAGCGCGGAGCCGCCGCCCTTGCGGGTCACCTTCGGCACCGGGCAGCCGAAGTTCAAATCGATGTGATCGGCCAGGTCCTCGTCGACGATCATCCGGACCGCCTTGCCGACGGTCACCGGGTCCACGCCGTACAGCTGGATCGACCGCGGCTTCTCGCTCGCGTCGAAGTGGATCAGCTGCATCGTCTTCTCGTTGCGCTCGACCAGCGCCCGCGTCGTGATCATCTCGCTGACGTACAACCCCTTGCCGCCGCTGAACTCGCGGCAGAGGGTGCGGAAGGGGGCGTTGGTGATGCCGGCCATCGGCGCGAGCACCACCGGCGGCTGCACGATGTGCGGGCCGATGGCGAGGGGGGAGAACACGGTCATCCGCCCATTGTCGCGCACCGGGCCCGCACACCGGGAGTCGTGAGGCGGGAGAGGGGGGTGGGACCGGGGCTGGGGGCGGGGGTCCTTAGGCCGGGGCGAGGGCTGGGGCGGGGCCGGGGTGGGGCCGGGGTGGGCCGGCCGGCTGCGGGCTGCGGGCTGCGGGGCTCAAGGGCGAGGCGGGTGTGACCACGCTCACCGGGATCTGCGGTGCGCTCCCCCGTACGGCCGACCCCCCTCGTACGTACGCGCACCCACGCGTACGTACGAGGGGCCGCGGCGCCCCCCCCCCCCCGGGCGCGCGGGGGCCCCCCCCGGCGAGAGGGGGGTGGTGGTGGGGGAAGGAGAGGTA
>NZ_JBICVG010000003.1:28376-41617 GCF_043198875.1 Streptomyces sp. NPDC048718 | reverse complement strand
CCGGGCCCCGGGGTTGGGCCGGGCCGCCCCCGGGCTGGGCGCTCCGCGGCTCACGGGCGCGGCGCGCGTGACCACTCTCCCGGGGATCGGCGGGGCGCGCCCCGGTCGGGCCGAGGCCCCTCGTACGGGCGTGGGTCGGATCAGAAGCAGGAGATGTTCGTCGAGGGACGCATCAGCAGCGAGCTGGCCTCGTCGCGCTGGCCGACGTGGTTGCCCTTCACGCCGTCGTGGCTCAGCTGACCGGCGTTGACCGCGCTGCCCGGGTTCACACAGAAGACCAGGCCACCGCCGTAGTTCACGTCGTAGTAGTAGTGGCTCTCGTAGCCACCGGTGCTGGAGTTGCTGGCCGCCCACGTGTTGTCGTTGATGTTGATCGACATTCCGTCGAAGTAGTTGTCGGTGAAGTCGGGGTCGCTGTTGTAGAAGGCGTGCCCGCCGGGCTCGCCGAGCCCGTTGTAGAAGACGCAGTGGTAGCCCGCCGCGCAGTTGGGTCCGGCCGAGGCGGTCGTCGCGGCGGCGAGGCCACCGCCCAGGAGGAGCGCGGTCGCGCCGGCGACGGCGGCGGCCTTCCTGCGGAGGCCGGACTTCTGACGGGTCTGGGTCGAGAACATGATCGGTTCCCCTTCGGATTGAGGACATGCGAGGACATGGAGAGGGAGGGCATCCGCTTCCGGGACCGGGAGCGGAAGACTGTGGGGTTTTCGGGTCCTGCGGGCGGGCTCAGCCGGCCTTCGCGCCCAGGACTTCGCCGGCTGCCTTGTTCTGGCGGTCGGACAGCTTCTTCCAGTCGGCGCCGACGGCCGGGTGCCGGTCGAGCCAGTGCTGCTGGGCGGCGGCGAGCCGCTGGTACGCGGTGGTCAGGTACCCCGTCTCGGCCTTGCAGCGCAGATCCGCCGCGGCGACCGGGCTGGTCCGCCGGTCGTCGGCCGAGCGCAGCGAGTTCAGGACCGCGACAGGGTCCTGGGCCTTGACCTTGGCCCGGTCCATGCACGCCCGCCAGCGTGTGGTCGCCGCTTGGAATCCGGGGTCCTTCTCCACGTCGGCGCGCGCCTGCTGCTGCGCCTCGAAGAGCATGATCCGCACCTGGAGCCAGCGCATCCGGCCGTCGCCGAGCAGCCGCTTCTCCGCCTCGGCGAGGCAGCCCTCGCCCGGCCGGGACACGCTCAGCCGCAGCCCCTTCGTACTGACCCGGGCGCTCTCCCGGCCGAACAGGGCCCGGGCGTAGGCGTCGGTGCTCTCCGGGCTGCCGGGCCGGGGCGGCTTCTCGGAGGGCGCCGGGGCGGCGGTACGCGGCGGGGCCGAGGACTCCAGGCCGAACGGCTGCGGGCGCTCCTCCGCGGCGGCCCCGCCCGTACCCCTGTCCGCGCCGGGGTCCGCGCCGGTGTCCGAGGCCGGGGGTGCGGGGGCGTAGCGGTAGCCGTGCTCGGCCATGCAGGCGATCGTGACTTTCCGCTGGGCCCGGGCGCTGGGCAGCTGCGGTGTGAACAGCAGGCCGGTGACGGGGAGAAGCTCGTGCAGTGCGGCGAGCGCGGCCGGCTCCAGCGTCCGCTTCGCCGCCGGGGCCGGAGTCGGAGTCGGAGTCGGGGAGGCCGCCCCGGCGGACCCGGAGCAGCCGGCAGTGGTGGCGAGGACCGTTCCCGCGACCGCTCCGGCGGCCAGCACGCGGACCAGCCTCCGCGCGGCGACACGCGCACCGCAAACGTTCTTCGTCCGCGTCCCGGCCATTTTACGATCCACCGTCCTGTTGATGAGTGCGTCGATCGGGTGTTGTTCGGTCAGATTCTGTGAGGACAAGGGGAGTTCTGTGAACGTTGGTGCGCTGGAACGCAATTGCCGTGGTGGGAGGGGCTGAGGAGATGCTGCGCATCCACTTCACGGGGGAGGATCTCGCCCGGGTGCGGATCGCCCCCGAACCCGATCCGATGTGGGAGCTGTTGCTCAGCCTGCATCGGCTGCGAAGACGGGACGCGGGGGTTCTCTTCGGGCCCTGGCTGCGGGAGTCGCTGCCCCGAGTCCCGTCCGTCACACGCCTGTTGACCGCTCTCGCGCCGCCCGTCGGATACGCGATGGACTTCCTGACCCCTGCGGCCGACGGGGGCCTGGCCGAGCGGATCGAGGCCCTGCGCGCCACTCCGTTGCGTCAAGTCCACCGCGATATGGGCGAGTTCACGCGCCGGAACGGGACCCGGCGCATGCCGGCCTGGAGCCGGAACCTGGCGGAGGGGGACGCCGGGGGCATCGGCCGGATCGCCGACGCGGCGGGCGTGTACTTCGACACGGTGCTCGACCCGTTCTGGGAGCGCATCCGGGCCCAGGTGAGCCGGGACAGATCACGCCGTTCGACCGTGCTCGCGGAGGGCGGCTGGGACGCGGTCCTCAGCACCATCCATCCGTCCGCGCGGTGGGACTTCCCGGTGCTCCAGCTCGATTTCCCGGTCGACCAGGATCTGCGTCTGGACGGTCGGGGGCTGCTGCTCCAGCCGTCGTTCTTCTCCCGGCACGCCCCGACGACACTCGCCGACCCGACGCTGCCACCGGTCCTCGTCCACCCGATCGAGCACGACGCCGCCTGGGCGGCCCCGGAGTCCGGACCGGCCGACGGGCGGGCGCTCGCGGCACTGATCGGGCCGACCCGGGCGATCCTGCTGTCGGCCCTCGCGGACGGCATCGCGAACACGGGCGAACTCGCCCGCGCGGCGGGCACCTCGCCACCCAACGCCAGCCGCCACATCGCGGCGCTGCGGGAGGCGGCGCTGGTCACCAGCCTGCGCCACCGCAACGCGACCCTGCACACGGTCACCGAACTGGGCCTCGCGCTCCTGGAGGGAGGCAGCCCCCGTATCCGTACGTGATGCGGGCGCCGTCCGTGCGTGACATGGATACCGTCCGCGCGTGGCCTGGTCACCATCCGCGTGCGAGACGGTCACCATCCGCACCCTGAGACGGGCGCCATCCGCACATGACGCGGTCACCGCGGAGCGGCCGTCCGGCACCCCGCCGGACGGCCGCTCCGCATACGTGCGCTGTACGACGCGCATGTCACATACGAAGGAGCCGCCCCACACGCTGCCCGGGCCCCACCTGGCCGAGGCGCGGGCGCGGATCTTCCGCGCTGCCGGCTCGCCGGGGGGAACGCACCCCGTAACCGCCCCTCCCGGGGCCGTGAGGCATATGCCAGACGTCGACCTCCCCCTTCGGGCACCCGTGCGAGAGCCCCCGTCCGGTCATAAAATCCGCCTATGCCCGAGCTCTCGCGCGGCCGGAAGCGGGTCGTTCTCGCGATCTGCTGTATGAGTCTGCTGATCGTCAGCCTCGACAACACCGTGCTCAACGTGGCCCTGCCGTCGATGCGGCGCGAGTTCGGGGCCTCGGTCGCCGGGCTGCAGTGGACCATCGACGCCTACGCGCTGGTGCTGGCCTCGCTGTTGATGCTCGCCGGCTCCACGGCCGACCGGGTCGGCCGCCGCCGGGTCTTCAGCATCGGCCTGGTCGTCTTCGTGATCGGATCACTGCTCTGCTCGCTCGCGCCCAGCCTGTCCGCGCTGATCGCGTTCCGGATGGTGCAGGCCGTCGGCGGCTCGATGCTCAACCCGGTCGCCATGTCGATCATCACCAACACCTTCACCGAACCGGCCGAACGCGCCCGGGCCATCGGCATGTGGGGCGGCGTCGTCGGAATCTCGATGGCGATGGGACCGCTGGTCGGCGGGCTGCTCGTCGAGTCGGTCGGCTGGCGGGCCATCTTCTGGGTGAACGTACCCATCGGCATCGCCGCCCTGCTGCTCACCCGGCGCTACGTCCCCGAGTCCCGCGCCCCGCGTCCCCGCCGCCCCGACCCGGTGGGCCAGATCCTGGTGACGGCGCTGCTCGCCTCCCTCACCTACGCGATCATCGAGACCAGCGCGCTCGCCGCCGGCGTCTGCGTCATCGCCCTCGCCGGGATCCTCTCTTACGAGCCGAGGCGCCGCGAACCCCTGATCGACCTGCGCTTCTTCCACAGCGCACCGTTCAGCGGAGCGACGGTGATCGCGGTCTGCGCGTTCTCCGCGCTCGGCGGCTTCCTCTTCCTCAACACCCTCTATCTCCAGGTCGTCCGGGGCCTGTCGGCGCTGCACGCGGGCCTGTTCATGCTGCCGATGGCCGCGATGAGCCTGATCTTCGCGCCGCTGTCGGGCCGGCTCGTCGGCGCGCGCGGCCCCCGGCCGTCCCTGCTGCTCGCGGGGACCGCGATGACGGCGGGCGCGCTGCTGTTCGCCGTCTTCCACGCGCAGCGCAGCACGCCGTTGCTGTTCACCGGGTACGTGGTGTTCGGCATCGGATTCGGCCTGGTCAACGCCCCGATCACCAACACCGCCGTCTCCGGCATGCCCGTCTCCCAGGCCGGGGTCGCGGCGGCGGTCGCCTCGACCAGCCGGCAGATCGGCCAGACGCTCGGGGTCGCGGTGGCGGGCGCGGTGCTCGCGGCGGGCCTCGGGGCGATCCGGCAGGGCCCCGGGAGCTGGGGCCTGGACACCTTCCTGGCGGCGAGCGAACCGGCGTACTGGATCATCACCGGCTGGGGCCTGTGCGTCCTGATCGCCGGGGCGCTGAGCAGCGGCGACTGGGCCCTGCGGACGGCGCGGCGCACGGCCGCCCTCCTGGAGCCGGCGCACGGCGCACGGCCGACGGCCCCGGGTCCGGCGCGCCCACCCGACCCGCCGGATCCGCCTCGCCTACCCCGTCCGCCGCGCCCGCGCTGAACCAGGATCCTCGGCCGGCCCTGGTCAGGCGGCCACCACGGCCACCACGGCCGGGGCCGCCGCCCTCGCCTGACGGCGGTGGACCTGGTGCCGGGCATGGCCGTCGCGGGCCTCGGCCAGGGGCTTCAACTGCCGGTGCTGTTCCGGGTGGTGCTGTCGGAGGTACCGGCGGACCGGGCGGGCGTGGGCGGCGGGGTCATGGTGACCACCCAGCACTCGGCGATGACGCTCGGCGTCGCCTCGCTCGGCTCGGTCTTCCTGTCGCTGTCCGCCGCCGACCCGGCGGGCCACGCCCTGCCGGGTGACCCTGCTGCCCCAGCTCGTCCTGGTGGCGGCGACGACGCTGCTGGCGCTGCGGCTGCCCCGTTCGACGGTCGACTGAGCGCGCCCGCACGCCCCAGCCGTACGAAACGGGAGGGGGAACGGGAGACGGGAACGGCCCGGGTCACTCGCGTGACCCGGGCCGTTCCCGTTGTGCGGGTGACGGCGCTTGTCCGTCCTCACCGCTCGGCGGATCTCCTACTCGGCGGATTCCTGTCCGCCTGCCTGCTGCTCGCCTGCCTGCTGTTCGTCGGCCTGCTGCTCGTCGGCTTCCTGCCGCTGAGTGCTGCGCTCGCGCATCTTCTTCAGCAGGTCCTGCTTGCGGTCGTCGGCCTGTCGGCCGCCGCTCGCACGGCCCTGCGCGGTGCCGTGCTGTTCGGCGCGGGACAGCTTCTTGCGCTGTCCGCCGACGCCGAGGAGGTTGTTCCGGCTCTTGGCCATGGGTGTCTCCCCTCCGATGTCTCCGATGAGGTGGGCATTCGGTCCGTCGTCGGTCGCGGCGTGCCGCGCCGCGCGCTCACTCGTAGATCGGGAGATGGGAGTACATGCCGACGACGCTACCGGCCGCCCCCGCCCCACTGCACCCGGTTTTCTCCCCGCCCAGCCCACCCCCCTCCCCCATCGACTGACAGATATTGAAATCTGTCATCGCTCATGTCATTCTCGAAGAGAGACAGCCGTACGGAACACGGAACCCACTCCTCAGGAGACCGTCATGCTCCCCACCCGCCCCCTCGGCACCACCGGCCCCCGCGTCTCCGCCCTCGGCCTCGGCTGCATGGGCATGTCCGCCCTGTACGGCGCTGCCGACCGCGCCGAGTCGATCGCGACCATCCACGCCGCCCTCGACGCCGGCGTCACCCTCCTCGACACCGGCGACTTCTACGGCATGGGCCACAACGAGCTGCTGATCAACGAGGCCCTGCGCACCGCCCCCGCCGCCGCCCGCGAACGGGCCCTCACCAGCGTGAAGTTCGGCGCCATGCGCACCGTCGAAGGCGGTTTCGGCGGGATCGACGGCCGCCCGGAGGCCGTACGGAACTTCCTCGCGTACTCGCTCCAGCGGCTGGGCACCGACCACATCGACATCTACCGGATCGCCCGTGTCGACCCCGACGTCCCGATCGAGGAGACCGTCGGCGCCCTCGCCGAGCTGGTCGAGGCCGGTCACGTCCGGTACATCGGCCTGTCCGAGGCCGGTGCCGACACCCTGCGCCGGGCGGCGGCGGTCGCGCCGATCTCGGACCTCCAGATCGAGTACTCGCTGCTCTCCCGGGGCATCGAGGAGAAGATCCTGCCGACCGCCCGCGAGCTGGGCATCGGCATCACGGCGTACGGGGTGCTCTCCCGCGGCCTGATCAGCGGCCACTTCGCCCGTGATCGCGCGCTCGCGCCCGGCGACTTCCGGGGCATGAGCCCGCGCTTCCAGGGCGAGAACCTGGACCGGAACCTCGGCCTCGTGGACCGGCTGCGCGCGGTCGCCGGCGCCAAGGGCGTCACGGTCGCCCAGACCGCCATCGCCTGGGTGCTCGCCCAGGGGCCCCGGCACGGCGCGGACATCGTGCCGCTGGTCGGCGCCCGTACCCGCGAGCGGCTGGCGGAGTCCCTCGGCGCGCTCGATGTCACGCTCGACGCGGCCGACCTGGCGGCGATCGAGGCGGCCGTCCCGGCGGGCGCGGCGGCCGGGGAGCGCTACCCGGAGTCGCAGATGGCGCACCTCGACAGCGAACGCTGAGCCGGAACGCCCCCGGGTACTGTCGTGCCATGACCGCCACCGAGACCCTGACCGCCGCGCGCATCCTCGAAGCCACCGAGGAGGTGCTGCGCCGCTACGGCCCCGCGAAGGCGACCGTGGTGGACGTGGCCCGCGCGCTCGGGGTCAGCCACGGCAGCGTCTACCGGCACTTCCGTACGAAGGCGGCGCTGCGCGAGGCGGTCACGGAGCGCTGGCTGGAGCGGACCCTCGTCCCGCTCGCGCCGTACACCGAGGGTCCGGGGCCCGCCGACGAGCGGCTGACCGGCTGGCTGACCGCCCTGTTCGAACTCAAGCGGGCTAAGGCGGGCGGTGACCGGGAGCTGATGGACACGTTCATGGTGCTGATCCGCGAGAACAGCGCGGTGGTCGACCGGCACGAGGAACACCTGGTGGAGCAGATAGCCGCGATCCTTGCGGACGGCCATCGCGAGGGCGTCTTCGCCGCTCCCGAGACCGACTTCCGCGCCACGGCCCGCGCGGTCTTCGACGCCACGGACCGCTTCCACAACCCGGCGCACGCGGCCGAGTGGACCGACCCGGGCATCGGCGAGGCGTTCGCCGCGGTGGTCGCGCTGGTGCGGCGCGCGCTGCGGGCGTAGCACCGATCCAGTAGCGCCCATAGCGCCGGTCATCAGGGCCTACGACAAAGCCCCCGGTTCCGTCGGACGGACGGAACCGGGGGCTTTGTCGTACGGAGCGGCCGGTCAGCCGATCAGCTGATCAGCCGGCCGGTGAAGCATCGACCCGGCAGGCCAGCAGGTCAGCAGGTCAGCAGGTCAGCAGCCGATGAGGCGGCTGGCCAGGTAGCCCTGGATCTGGTCCAGGGAAACGCGCTCCTGCTTCATGGTGTCGCGCTCGCGCACGGTCACCGCGTTGTCCTCAAGGGTGTCGAAGTCGACGGTGATGCAGTACGGCGTACCGATCTCGTCCTGGCGACGGTAGCGGCGGCCGATGGCGCCGGCGTCGTCGAAGTCGATGTTCCAGTTCTGCCGCAGGTCGGCCGCCAGGCCCTTGGCCTTCGGCGAGAGCTGCGCGTTGCGGGACAGCGGAAGGACGGCGACCTTGACCGGGGCCAGGCGGTAGTCGAGGCGCAGCACGACGCGCTTCTCCATGACGCCCTTGGCGTTGGGGGCCTCGTCCTCGTTGTACGCGTCGAGCAGGAAGGCCAGCATCGTGCGGCCGACACCGGCGGCGGGCTCGATGACGTACGGGACGTAGTTCTCGCCCGTCTCCTGGTTCAGGTAGGAGAGGTTGGCGCCGGAGGCCTTGGAGTGGGCCGTCAGGTCGTAGTCCGTACGGTTGGCGACACCCTCCAGCTCGCCCCACTCGCTGCCGCCGAAGGAGAAGCGGTACTCGATGTCGGCGGTGCGCTTGGAGTAGTGGGAGAGCTTCTCCTGCGGGTGCTCGTACCAGCGCATGTTCTCCTCGCGCAGGCCGAGGCCGGTGTACCAGTTCCAGCGCTGCTGCATCCAGTACTCCTGCCACTCCTCGTCCTCACCCGGCTTGACGAAGAACTCCATCTCCATCTGCTCGAACTCGCGGGTCCGGAAGATGAAGTTGCCCGGAGTGATCTCGTTCCGGAAGGACTTGCCCATCTGCGCGATGCCGAACGGCGGCTTCTTGCGCGAGGTGGTCTTGACCTGGGCGAAGTTGGTGAAGATGCCCTGGGCGGTCTCGGGACGCAGGTACGCGACGGAGCCGGAGTCCTGGGTCGGGCCGAGGTGGGTGGCGAGCAGACCCGAGAAGTTCTTCGGCTCGGTGAAGGTGCCCTTGTTGCCACAGTTCGGGCAGTTGAGGTCGGTGAGGCCGTTCTCGGGGAGACGGCCGTGCTTCTCCTCGTACGCCTCCTCCAGGTGGTCCGCGCGGAAGCGCTTGTGGCAGGAGGTGCACTCGGTCAGCGGGTCGGTGAAGGTGGCGACGTGACCGGACGCCTCCCAGACCTCGGTCGCCAGGATGACCGACGAGTCGATGCCGACGACGTCCTCGCGCGCGGTGACCATGTAACGCCACCACTGGCGCTTGATGTTCTCCTTGAGCTCGACACCCAGCGGTCCGTAGTCCCAGGCGGCACGCTGGCCGCCGTAGATCTCGCTGCACGGGTAGACGAAGCCACGGCGCTTGCTCAGGCTGACGATGGTGTCGATCTTGTCGGCGGCCACGGTGCTCTCTTCATTACGACGACGAAGTGCGAATGCCCCAGGGTACCGGCGCCCGTACCTCCTCTTTCAAATCGGATACGCCTTGTGCAGGGGAAATCGGGGGCGGGCGGGTCCCGGAGCGCCGGCGCGGCCGTCGGGTGGTCCCGACTTGTACGTGTCTGCCGGGATACGGGCACGCGAGGGCGGGGCGGGAGCGAGAGCGGGTGGCCCAGGACGGCCGGAGCGATCTCGCACGGGGGGGCCGAGTGAGCCGAAGGGGTGCGTCGGGGGAACAGTGCCGAACGCGTGCGGGCCCGCGAGGAACGAGTGGGGTGAGCACGATCGGTGCTGTGAGTCCGACTCCAGCACCCCGTGGGGGTCCCCCCGCCGAAGGCAGGGGGAGAAGGAGGCACAAAACGCGCGGAGACCCGGGAGGGGACCTGGACCGGGCCGGGGGCGGGGGCGGGGGCCGGAGGCGCACGTCGGGGTGCGTGGCGAGGTGTACGCCGAGGTGCGCGCCCAGGCGTACGCCGGGGTGTGGGCAGGGCCACGTTACGGCGATCCGGGGAATCGGCGCAGGTCCGAGCGGGTTCTCCGGAGAGGGTTCACGCAGCCGCCCGACTGCACGCACGTTCGGTTATTGACAATCGTTTCCACTCTTGTTGAAAATGGCTTTCATGAACGTTCCCGGACCGATACGCCTGACCGCCGTCGCCGGAGCCCTCGCGCTCGGCCTCGTGACCCTGACCGCCTGCGGCGGGACCTCGGACGCGGCCGACCGGAAGCACGACGGCAAGCTGGGCGTGGTCGCGTCGTTCTACCCCATGGAGTTCCTGGCCGAGCGGATCGGCGGCGGCCATGTGTCCGTCGAGACCCTCACCAAGCCGGGCGTCGAACCCCACGACCTGGAGCTCAAGCCCCGGCAGATCGGCCGGCTCACCGACGCCGACGTCGTCCTCTACCTCAAGGGCGTCCAGCCCGCCGTCGACGACGCCATCGACATGGCGGGCGTCGAGCACACCGTCGACGCCGCCACGCTCACCACCCTCGAAGAGCACGGCGACTCGGCCGGCGACGGCCACGCGCACGAGGACGGCGGGTCCGGGCACGACGACCACGCCGGACACGCCCATGGCGGCGGCGAGGAGGCGGGCCACGAGGGCCACGACCACGGGTCCGAGGCCGGTGCCGGCGACCCGCACATCTGGCTCGACCCGGTGAGGTACGCCGAGGCCGCCCAGGGCGTCGGCGCGGTCTTCGCGAAGGCCGACCCGGCCCACGCCGCCGACTACCGGAAGAACACCGACACCCTGGTGAAGCAGCTCGGCGCGCTGGACACCGAGTTCAAGGACGGTCTGAAGAACACCGCCACGCGGACCTTCATCACCACCCACTCCGCCTTCGGCTACCTCGCCGAGCGCTACGGCCTGGAGCAGGAGGGCGTCGCCGGCATCGACCCCGAGGCCGACCCGTCGCCCGCCCGCGTCAAGCAGCTCCAGGAGATCGCCCGCGAGAACAAGGTCTCCACCGTCTTCTTCGAGACCCTGGCCAGCGACCGTACGGCCAAGACCCTCGCCCACGACACCGGTCTGCGCACCGATGTGCTCGACCCGCTGGAAGGCATCACCGACCAGTCCAAGGGCGACGACTACTTCCAGGTCATGCGCGCCAACCTGGCCGCGCTGAAGACCGCCCTCGGCGCCCGGTGACCGCGCCCCCGACGGGGGCGGCCCGCATCGGGAAGGCCCGTACACCCGCCGTACACGGACACCTACCCGTAAGCGCACACGGCGCGGCACCCGCACCCGTACCCGCGCCCGCACCCCGGGACACGGCGCCCCACGACATCCACGAAGCAGACCCGAAGCAGAGGAGGCACGCATGAGCACGCCCGTGACCGGCGAGGCCGTCATCACCATCAGCGGCGCCACCGCCACCCTCGGCGCGCGTCCCGTGCTGCGCGGCGTCGACCTCACCGTCGGGCGCGGCGAGGTCGTCGCGCTGCTCGGCGCCAACGGCTCCGGCAAGTCGACCACCATCCGCGCCCTCATCGGCCAGGTGCCGCTGACCGGCGGCTCCATCGACCTGTTCGGCACTCCGAAGAAGCGTTTCCGCGACTGGGCCCGGATCGGTTACGTCCCGCAGCGCACCACCGCCGCCAGCGGCGTACCCGCCACCATCCGCGAGGTCGTCACCTCCGGCCGGCTCTCGCGCCGCAAGTTCGGCTGGCCGAACAAGGCCGACAAGGCCGCCGTCGAGCGGGCCATCGACCTCGTCGGGCTCGGCGACCGCGCCGGGGACTCCGTCTCCGCGCTCTCCGGCGGCCAGCACCAACGCGTACTGATCGCCCGCGCGCTCGCCTCCGAGCCCGAGCTGCTGATCATGGACGAGCCGATGGCCGGCGTGGACCTCGCCAGCCAGGAGATCCTCGCCGCCACCCTGCGCGAGCAGGTCGCCGGCGGTACCTCCGTCCTGCTCGTCCTGCACGAGCTGGGCCCGCTGGAGCCGCTGATCGACCGCGCGGTCGTCCTGCGCGACGGCTGTGTCGTCCACGACGGCCCGCCGCCGGAGGCTGTCGGCCAGCACGCGCTGCCCGGCCACGACCACGTCCACCCGCACGCGGCCGACGAGCCGCTCCGTACAGGTCTGCTGACCTGACGGCCGACGAGAAGAAGCAGACTCATGGAAATGCTCCAGGACGCGTTCATGCAGCGCTCCCTCCTCGCCGCGCTGCTCATCGGCATCACCGCCCCCGCCGTCGGTGTCTACCTCGTACAGCGCCGCCAGGCGCTGATGGGTGACGGCATCGGCCATGTCGCCATGACCGGTGTCGGTCTCGGCTTCCTGCTCAACACCAGCCCGATCTGGATGGCCACGCTCGTCGCCATCGCCGGCTCGGTGGTGATGGAGCTGATCAGGACGTACGGGAAGGCGCGCGGCGATCTCGCCCTCGCGCTGCTCTTCTACGGCGGCATGGCGGGCGGTGTGCTGCTGATCAACCTCAGCCCGACCGGCTCCAACGCCAAGCTGAGCTCGTTCCTGTTCGGTTCGCTGTCGCTGGTGTCGCCCGAGGACGTGGTGACGATCGCGGTGCTCGCCGCCTTCGTCATCCTGGTCACCGTCGGGCTGCGCCGCCAGCTCTTCGCCGTCAGCCAGGACGAGGGCTTCGCCCGGGTCACCGGTCTGCCGGTGCGGCTGCTGAACCTGCTGATCGCGGTCACCGCCGCCGTCACCGTCACCGTCGCGATGCGCGTCGTCGGCCTGCTGCTCGTCAGCGCGCTGATGGTCGTCCCGGTGGCCGCCGCCCAGCAGTTGGCCCGTTCCTTCCGCGCGACGTTCGTCCTGGCGGTCGCCATCGGCACCGTCGTCACCCTGTCCGGTACGACCGCCTCGTACTACCAGGACCTGCCGCCGGGCGCGACGATCGTGCTGCTCGCGATCGGTGTGTTCATCGCCCTCACGGCGCTGGCCGGACCGCTCGCCCGCAGGCGGGCCCGGGCGGCCGTCACCGCGACGGCGGTCTGCGACGCGAAGGTGCCGGCGGGACGCCGTCCCTCGGACGATGTGAAGGTGTGAGGGCGGGACGGCTGCATGAGCGCGGGACGGCATGAACGCTCGACGGCGTGACGGCGTGAACGCGTGATGGCTTGAACGCGTAAGGGATTTGACGCGATTCGCGGGGGGTGTCCCGGGATCGTTCCCGGGGAAGGGGAGGCTGGCAGAATGGCGGGGGCAGACAAGGACTTAGGAGGCCCCCGTGGCAACGGCAGGACCCCCCGTACGTGGCCGCGCGACCCGACAGCGGGCGGCCGTGTCGGCCGCGCTGAGCGAGGTCGACGAGTTCCGCAGCGCGCAGGAGCTGCACGACATGCTCAAGCACCGCGGTGATTCCGTTGGCCTCACCACCGTCTACCGCACGCTGCAGTCCCTCGCCGACGCGGGCGAGGTCGACGCACTGCGCACCAGCGAGGGCGAGACCGTCTACCGCCGCTGCTCGACCGGCGACCACCACCACCATCTGGTGTGCCGCGTCTGCGGCACGGCGGTCGAGGTCGAGGGCCCCGCGGTGGAACAGTGGGCGGAGACCATCGCGTCGGAGCACGGCTTCGTGAACGTGGCGCACACGGTGGAGATCTTCGGCACCTGCTCGGACTGCGCGGGGGCGGCGGCCTCGTAGCCCGCGTAGGACCCCGTACGTATGAGGGTGGGGGGGGGGGGGGGGGGGGGGGGGGGGGGGGGGGGGGGCCCCGGGGGGGGGGGGGGGGGGGGGGGGGGGGGGGGGCACGT
>NZ_JBICVG010000003.1:0-28370 GCF_043198875.1 Streptomyces sp. NPDC048718 | reverse complement strand
GCGGCCGCCGCCCCGCCCCCCCCCCCGCGCGGCCCCCCGCCCGCCCGCCCCCGCCCCCCCCCCCCCCCCGCCCCCCCCGCGCGCCCCCCCCCCCCCCCCCCCCCCCCCCCCCCCCCCCCCCCCACCCTTATTCGTACGCGTGGGGGCGTCGGCTCAGAGCCGGGTCGCGTGCCGCTCTCCCCCTGCCCCCCGGTTACGCCTTGTCGAGGACGGCCATGTCCGCCGGGTCCACGCCGCCGAAGCGGCGGTCGCGCGACGCGTACTCGACGCACGCGCGCCACAGGTCGCGACGGTCGAAGTCGGGCCACAGCACGTCCTGGAAGATCATCTCGGCGTAGCTGCTCTGCCAGATCAGGTAGTTGGACGTGCGCTGCTCGCCGCTGGGCCGCAGGAAGACGTCCACGTCCGGCATGTCGGGGTAGTAGAGGTACTTCTGGAAGGTCTTCTCGTTGACCTTCGACGGGTCGAGCTTCCCGGCGGCGACGTCCTCGGCGATCTTCTTCGCCGCGTCGGCGATCTCCGCGCGCCCGCCGTAGTTGACACAGAAGTAGAGCGTCATGGCGTCGTTGTCGACGGTCTGCTCCTGGGCGATCTGGAGTTCCTGGACGACCGACTTCCACATCTTCGGCATGCGGCCGACCCAGCGGATCCGGATGCCCAGCTCGTTCATCTCGTCGCGGCGGCGGCGGATGACGTCGCGGTTGAAGTTCATGAGGAAGCGGACCTCTTCGGGCGACCGCTTCCAGTTCTCGGTGGAGAAGGCGTAGAGGGAGAGGTTCTTGACGCCCATCTCCAGGCAGCCCTTGAGCACGTCGAGCACGACGCCCTCGCCGACCTTGTGGCCCTCGGTGCGCGGCAGGCCGCGTTCCTTGGCCCAGCGGCCGTTGCCGTCCATCACGACGGCGACGTGGTTCGGAACCAGCTCGGCGGGGAGCCTCGGCGGAGTCGCGCCGGACGGGTGCTGCTCGGGAATCTTGTACTCCCGGCGCTGCCGTCCGAGAATTCCGCGTCGTGCGATGGCCATGCGATGGATCTCCTAGCTTTTCTCGACATAGCGCAGCGAGCGCAGGCCCCGCTCCAGGTGCCAGTGGAGATAGGCGGACACCAGTCCGCTCGCCTCCCTGACATGGCGCGGCTCGGCCGCGTCCGCGGTCTCCCAGTCACCGGTGAGCAGCGCACTGAGCAGTCCTACGGCCTCCGCAGAGGGTACGACGCTTCCGGGGACCCGGCAGTCACCGCAGATGACCCCGCCCGCGGCGACCGAGAAGAAGCGGTTCGGGCCGGGGAGGCCGCACCGCGCGCAGTCGTCAAAGCTGGGCGCGTAGCCGTTGACGGCGAGCGAGCGGAGCAGGAAGGCGTCGAGGATGAGATGCGGGGCGTGTTCCCCGCGTGCGAGGGTGCGCAGTCCGCCGACGAGCAGCAGGTACTGCTGGACGGCCGGCTCGCCCTCGTGGTCGGTGAACCGTTCCGCCGTCTCCAGCATGGCCGTGCCGGCGGTGTAGCGGGCGTAGTCGGTGACGATCCCGCTGCCGTACGCCGCGATCGTCTCGCTCTGGGTGCAAAGCGGCAGCCCGCGCCCGATCAGCTCGCTGCCCCGCGCGAAGAACTGCACGTCCACATGGGAGAAGGGTTCGAGCCGGGCCCCGAACTTCGACTTCGTCCGCCGCACCCCCCGCGCCACAGCGCGTACGCGCCCGTGACCGCGGGTGAGGATCGTGATGATGCGGTCCGCTTCACCCAGCTTCTGGGTGCGCAGCACGATGCCGTCGTCGCGGAACAGACTCATGGGCCCATTCTCGCGCATGCGTCCGATGCTCCCGGCCGCCGGACGGCGCGGGGCGGGGGCGCAGGGGCGTCAAGGTCGATTCGGCCGAGGAGATGGATGTGCCGACGGGACACGTGTGGAACGAGGAGGCCGACGACGACCCGGTGCCCGACATCGGCCGCTGGGGCCACGGAGGCAGCCAGTGGCGGCTGGGCAGCGGGGTGTTCCTCATTCCCAGCGACGAGGTCTTCGGCGCGAACCAGATGAACACACACGCCGAGGGCAGCGGGCCCTCCGCCACGTCGGGAGCCGAGGGGCACAGCCAGTACTGGGACCGGGGTTCGACCGCTCTGAAGAACCAGGCGCTGGTCGTGGTCGGTGAATACGGTGACGTCACGGCTCCCGAGTAGCGGGCGGCACCGCCCGTGCCGTCACGCGCATGGGGGCAGTCGTCGCGTACGGGGACAGTCATCGCGTACGGAAACGACCAGGCAACCGAGACACCAGAGACAGCCGAGGCAACCGAGGACTCCTATGCACCGCCCATCACGCCCGGCCCGGCGCCCCCGCCTGGCCGGCCCCTCCCTGGCATTCGTCCTGACCGGTCTTCTCCTCAGTGGATGTGGCATGACTGACAGCGGCTCCACCGATTCCCCCGGCGGCGACGCCGGCACGCCCTCCGACGCGACGCCGCCGCCCGGGTCCAGGGTCCCCTTCGGAGGGACGGCGGCGACCGCCGACGTGGTCGCGGCGGTGAAGAAGACCTCCAGCCGGCTCTACGAATTCACGGGCGTCCCCGGCAAAGCCTCCGAGCCCGGCCCCGGGGTCAAGGAGTGCGAGGGCAGAGACCCGAAGACGTACTTCCAGGTCTACCACCCCTGGAACTTCAAGCCGGAGTCCGGAGCCGACAACGACGTCGCCATGGCGAACCTGAAGGAGAAGCTGAGCACGGGCGGTTGGACGGTCAAGGACTCCTACCGCGACAACAGCGCGAACAAGAACCTCAACCTCGTCGCGGACAACGACGCCGAGAGGCTGAGCGTCTGGATCGTCGCGTACAGCAAGCGCGCCACCCCCAGCATCGGCATCACGGTCACGTCCGCCTGCTACCGGGTGCCCGAGGGGCAGACGGTCGACCACTTCTGACGTTCCGGGAGCGCGCGCCTGCGACGTGCGGCGCCCCCCGCCCGCCCGTAGGAGATACGGGCGGGCGGGGGCGCCGGGGCTGAGGGGTGTCAGCACTTGGGCACGGGTTCGTTGTACAAGCTGTCGTCGAGGTACACCCTGCTCACCCAGACGCCCTTGTTGCCGCTGTCGTCGTCGACCTTGAACCAGACGGAACTGGTGTGGCCCTTGTCCGTGAAGGTCAGGCCGCTCACATAGCAGTAGACGCCATGCTTACCCGCGTACAGAATGCCTGCACGCCAAGAGATCGGCGCCCAGTAGGTCCACGCGCTGTACTTGAAGGTCAGGCCGTAGACGGCCCGCGTCGACGCGGGCGAGTCCTGCGCCGCCTGGGCCGGCGCGGCGGTCGCCGCCAGGCCGGCCAGGCCCAGGGCGGCGGCGCTGAGCATGGCGACCGCGGAACGCTTGAGCTGCATCATGCGAATCCCCTCCGGTGCGCTTGCGCTGTATGTCGGCTGTACGTCTACGGCAACGGAACCGTCGCGGGGCACCGACACCCGGAAGCCCCGGCATCCCCGCCAGGGCCGGGACAACCGACCGACCTGGCGGGGGCGGGTGCCGCTGCCGCTGCGCGTCAGCAGTGGGGCAGGGCCGCGTTGTAGGAGCTGTCGTCGAGGTAGACCCTGCTCACGTAGACGTTGGCGTAGCCTTCGTCGTCGTCGGTCAGGAGCCAGACGGTGCTGGTGTGGCCCTTGTCCGTGTAGCTCACGCCATTGGTGTAGCAGTAGACGTAGTTGATGCCCGCGTTCAAGTGGCCCGCGTGCGTGGAGGTGTACGGGTCCGGGGACCAGTGGGTCCACGAGGAGTACTTGAAGTTGAGGTAGTACTTGGTCCGCGCCAGTGCCGGCGCGGCCGACGACGCACCCGCCGAGACGGTCGCGTCCCGGGTGGTGGCCGCCTGCGCCGGTGCCGCCGTCGCCGCCAGGCCGGCCATCCCCAGCGCGGCGGCGCTGAGCATGGCGACCGCGGAACGCTTGAGCTGCATCATGTGGATCCCCTCCGTTGCACTGCGTGTGGGCCGTGCTTACGCCACAACGATGCGATGGCCGGCGGGCGGACCGCGCATGGTTTTGGCTCCGGCCAAAACGACGGCCCCGAGGCGAGTTGACGAGGGGCTTCAGGCTCCCTCAAGGAGGCGGCAGCCCAAGGGAGTTGTGGCATGGATGACGCGCTTGCCGTCGCGCCGGGAGGAGACGAGTCCGCTGTCCCGCAACACGGCCAGCTGCTGGCTGACGCTCGGCAGGGACATCCCCGTCGCCTCGGCCAGATCGGACGTCGTGGCGTACGCGAGCGAGGCGGCCTCGTGCAGGAGCGCGGCGCGGGTGGCGCCGAGCAGGCGTGGCAGCGCGTCCGGGGAGGCGAGGGCCTCGTGGGTCTTGTCGACCGGGTAGAGGAGCACCGGTCGCAGTTCGTCGTCGGCCATGGTGACGGGCCGCCGCCAGCAGAAGTACGACGGCACCAACAGCAGTCCCCGGCCCCGCAGATGGAGATCGCGCTCGACCGGATAGTCGACGGACAGGACGGGCGGCTCCCATGTCGCCATCGGACGCAGGCTGTTCAACAAAGCCTGCGTGCCGCCGTCCACGACGGCACGGGTGCGCAGGGCGAGGTCGACGGCCACGGTCGCGCCGATGCGCTCCCACATCGGTGCGATGAACTGCCCGTGGTACGTACGGAGGTTGGCGCCCAGGGCGGTCAGCGTGGCCACGTCCCCGCGCGCCAGTTGCGCGCCCGCCCACGGCCTGCCGCCTACCTCCGCCAACAGGGTCAGCTCGTGGCGCAGTTGTCGTCGCGGCGTCGCGAGCACCCGCTCGATGCCCGCCTGCAAGGTGGCGGGGCCGCCCTCGACGTGCGGGGTGAGGAAGTCCGGGAAGTAGACGGCGCGCGGCACCAGACTGTGCAGAGCCGACGCCGCCGTCCGGGCCACCGCGCTCCGCCGGACCAGATGCCCGACCTTCTTCCGCCACGGGTCGAAGGCGATGGCCCCTTCACGTGTCTGTAACCGGCACAGACTGCACACGATCTCCCATAGCGGGTCCGGTCCCCGGGCGATCCGTACGGTTTCCAGGTCTCTGCTGGTGAAGTGGATGCGCAGCATGGCGTCCCCCCGTCGGCCACTGTCTCCGATGAAAATCCTTACTACGCGGAACATTCCAGGCAAGGACAATCTCGGCCAAGGCGGGCATGCGAGCGACCCGTGGCCGAGGGGCATCACCCCGGCCCCGACCCCTCGCCCCCATGGGTCCGGAATCAGCCCCACCGGCGTCGCCCGGCAGCCATCGGAGCGCATGATTCGCGCCAACTACCTTACTCACCCGTAAAGTTCATCCGCTCGCGCCGTGAAGACCTTGTGTCCATGACATGCCCTCGTCATCATGACGCTAACGCACCCCATCTACCCGCATAGATCTCTTGCGCGGGCGGCTTCCGGGGTCGCTTCCAGGTACCTCCGCCCCACCCTGCGCCGGCTTCCGGCATCCCCGCACCAGCCATCCCCCATGCAGGAGGAACGATCCCTGTGAGACCTCGTCCCACCCGACGACGCGGCACCCTCACCGCCACCGCGGCTACCCTCGTCGCCCTCTTCGCGGCCCAGACCCTGAGCGCCGCCGCCACCGCCACCGCGGCTTCCGCCCAGGCTCCGGCCCCGTCCCACGGCCGGACCGCCGCGGCCGCCGCCATGACCCACTCCCACTCCGTCACCAAGGCCGCCGTCACCTCGGCCCAGGAGCGGGCGGCCCGGGACATCGCGCGTTCGCTCGGCGACGCGTCGTGGAGCAAGCATCTGCGTACGGCGGCCCTGAAGTCCGCCGACGTGTCCGTCACCGCCCAGGCGACCGGCGCCCTCAAGACCCGGCTCGCCGCCGCCGACCGTGACATCGCCGAGGCCAAGGGTCTCAACGCCGCCAAGACGGGCTCGCTCCTCCAGCTCCGCCTCGGCGCCGAGTCGATGCGTTCCGCGCTCACCGCCGGCGAGGAGCCGTGGGTGGCCGCGGCCGTCTCCGACGACGACGCCACCACCATCACCGCGTACGACAGCGAGGGCGTCGCCCACGTCCTGGACGCCCGTACCGAGCCCTCGCACCCGGTGTACGTCGTCGACGTCGACGGTGACAAGGCGCTCGCGTCCGGCCTGGACGTCATGCGCCAGGAACTGACCAACGCCGGCGTCGAGTCCGCCGCGCCCCAGACCGTGTCCGCCGCCCCGGCGGCCACCGCCCCGAAGGCGGCCGCTGCCGCCGCCACCGCGGGCTTCTGGACCACGAAGATCACGGCCGTCCACCTCAAGGACGACAAGGAGCCCTGGTTCAAGGGCAACGCCGAGATCTACACCCTCGTCAGCGGCTTCGGCCAGGACGGCAAGGTCCGCGTCGACCCCGTCGACATGCCGTACCTCGACAAGGACGGCGTCGTCTACCGGCCGAACCAGATCCTCGTCAACTGGTCGTACTACAAGTACAACCTGGCCGACGCCGTCATGATGGAGGAGGACGGCAGCACCAACTACCGCGACCTCGCCAAGGCGATCGCCGCCGTCCTGCTCACCATCGTCGACCACGGCGCCTACATCCCGCTCGTCAACGCCATCCTGGACGCCATCCCGAACGACTGGTGGACCGACGACCCGGACTACGTCGACAGCTGGTACACCATGGCCAAGTCGTACAACGGCACCTACTACGGCGCCAGCAACAACGGCTACATGACCGTCGAGCCGTACTTCGTCTCTCAGCTCTGACGCGAGCCCGGCACACGCACCAGCACCAGAGCTGACACCGCTCCGAAACGCGGGGCACGGGACCTGGACCCGGCATGAACGGGGTCTGCGGGGAGGGACATTCCCCGCAGGCCCTTCCGCGTTTCCGGCGGAGCGACGGAGGCGGCCCGTTCGATGCGGCCCCGTCAGGGCACCTCGCCCCGGCTGCGGCGATTCACGTACGCCGTCGAGGCGCTCAGCCGCTCCGCCGGGGTGGCCACCCGCACGCTGTCCGGCTCGCAGTCCCACTCCCGGCCGCCGCCGATGGGCCGCACCTGGAGGTAGGGGCCTTCGTGCCCCATGACGGTTCCTACCTTGCCCGTAATCGTGTCGATCACGTACGAGCCGACGGGCGGCTTCATCCCCGCCCCCTTTCCTTCCCGTGCCTCGCGTCGACGGAGCCGGCCGGACCCGACGAACCCATCAGGCCCATCGGGTCGGGCGCGCAGTCCGCGTAGACCTTCAGAAGCGCCTCGGTCAGCTGCCGCGCCGTATCCGCCGGGCAGCGCCCGAGGTCGACCAGCGGCGCCCGGGGCGGATCCACGCCCAGCGTGACCGCGTCGAGGCCGAGCGACGGCAGGGTGCTCCCGACCCGTTCGAGCGCGTCACCCAATTCCCTCACCGCCTCACAGACTTCCTCCGTCGATCGCATGTTGTCGTTTTCCATCAACCGATTCCTTTCCGGTTCAATTCCCGCTTGAGGCAACCAGAGTGGAGGACGATCCGTAGAATCGGGATACGCGCTGTGAGCACAACAGTGCTGTGCCAGATGGGAGTTAATCCATGGCCAAAGCCAAGAACAGAGAAGTCTGGGAGTTCTTCGGCGAACTCCTCAAAGAACGGCGCGAAGCGGCGAACCTCAGCCGGAACGAGCTGGGTGTACGGGTGTTCGTCTCCGGCACCTACATCCGCCTGTTCGAGGAGGCCGTACGAAAGCCCCAGCTCGACGTGGCCGAGCGCATCGACGCGGTGCTTCGCACCGACGGCATCTTCGCCCGGACGTGCCGCAAGCTGGTCAACGGTTCACCGTACGCGACCTACTTCAACGACGTGGCCGAGCTGGAGACCCAGGCGACAAAGCTCTGCGAGTTCGCACCGACCGTCGTGCCGGGGCTGCTCCAGACGGCGGAGTACGCGCGAGCGGTGACGATCGCGGCAAACCCGTTCGCCTCGGAGGAATACGTCGAGGAGAAGGTCAGTTCGCGAATCGATCGGCAGGTAATACTGCAAGACGAAACACGCCCGGAGTACTGGGTCGTCGTACACGAGAACACCCTGCTCACCCCTGTGGGTGGACCCGAGGTAATGGCCCGTCAGTTGGAGCACATCGCGGAGCTGATCCGTAACCGCTGGCTCCTGGTCATGGTGCTGCCGCGGGACACCGGGGCACACGCCTCCATGGGCGGCTCGCTCAAGCTCATGGACTTCGCGGATCAACCGCCGGTGGCCTACACGGAAACGGAGTTCTCGGGGACGCTCCTCGACGATCCGGCGGTGGTGAAGGAGGCACAGCGCGCCTACGATCTGCTCAGGGCCGCCGCGCTGTCGCCGGAGGCGTCCCTGGCCCTGATCGAATCGGCGGCGGAGGAATTCAGACGATGCGTCAGTACGACCTGACCCGCGCCCACTGGTTCAAGAGCTCCTACAGCAACGGGCACGGCGGCGACTGCGTCGAGGTCTCCTACGACTTCACCAACGCCGCCTGGCGCAAGAGCTCCTACAGCAACGGTGAAGGGGGCGACTGCGTGGAGGTCTCCTATGACTTCACCGGCACCACTTGGCGAAGGAGCTCCCACAGCAACGGATCCGGCGGCAACTGCGTCGAGGTCCTGGACGGCCTCCCCGGTGTGGTCCCCGTCCGTGACAGCAAGGTCCCCGGCGGTCCCGCCCTCGTCGTCCCGGAGGCCGTCTGGGTGGCCTTCGTCGACGGAGTGAAGGCGTGACAGCCCCCTCACCCCGAATACGACTGGACGACAACGTCGTCCTGCGCCGATTGGAAGACCCGGGGGATCTGCCCGAACTCCACCGGGTCATCGGCGAATCACTCGACCACCTCGAACCGTGGATCTCCTGGACCGAGGTGTACAGCCCGGAGTGGACGGCGACGTTCCTGTCCCGGCGGGTCGAACGATGGGGACAGAACGAGTACACGTACGCGATCGTCCTCGACGGAGTGATCGCCGGCGCCTGCCAGTTGCACCAGTACGACCACATCCCGCGTGACGCGTACGAGATCGGCTACTGGCTGCACCCCGCCGCCACCGGCCGCGGGCTGGCCACGCGGGCGGTACGGGCCCTGGTGGAGCAGGCGTTCGGAATGCCGGACGTCGCGCGGATCATCGTGTCCCACGACGTCGACAACCACGCCAGCGCTTCCGTTCCCGCGCGCCTCGGCTTCACCGAACTGCCGACACCCGTCCTGGACGACGGCGTCGAGACCCGCGTCTGGCACCTCGACCGCCCCGGCCCGGCCGCTTCCCCCTCCCACTGAGCCTCACGGCCCGCCGCACCCGCCCCACCCGCTCCACCCGATCCACCCGCCGCGAACTCATCCCACCGCCTGCCCTAGCATCCTTTCCACTGGCGCAAGAACACGGAGAGGACCACCCGACGTTGCTCGGACGCATGGCGACAGCGGTGCTGAGCACCTGGGGCATCCTCATCGTGCTTCTGCTCGCCCCGGCACCCCTGCCCGAGCCGTGGCCCTACTACATCTACTCCCCCGCGAGCGTGGGCCTGTGGATGCTCTCCATGCTCGTCGGACCCTTCGTGGTCTGCGGTGTCACCTGGCACTGGATCAGGACGGGCGAACGGCGCCCCTCCGCTCCCGACCACTGACGGGTCGCCCCCCACTCCTTCCAGGGGCGAGTGGCCCCTACTCGTACCGGTACTTCAGCGACTCCGCCTCCATCCGCTTGATGTCGGCGATCGTCAGCTCCGGCATCCGCAACTGGGCCAGGGTCACCTCGGCCGAGGTCGGCTGGGCGTCCGCGGGCAACCACTCCTCCGGCTTCCAAGCCGCGCCGCGCATCAGCGACTTGGGGCAGTGCGGGTAGACCTCCTCGATGCCCACCACCAGCGCACTGGCGGGCGGCTTGCCCACGGCGGTCAGCTGCGACAGCAGCTCGGGCCGGGTGGAGATACAGGCGCGGCCGTTCACCCGGAGCGTCGTGGTGCGCCCCGGGACGAGGAACAGCAGCCCGGCCCGCCCGGTGGCGAGGACGTTCTGCCAGGTGTCCAGCCGCTTGTTGCCGGTCGCGTCCGGTATCGCCAGCGTCCGGTCGTCCAGGACGGCGACGAACCCGGCGGGGCCGCCGCGCGGTGACACGTCACAGTTGCCCTCGGCGTCCGTACTGGCGACCATGACCAGCGAGGAACAGCCGATCAACCGCCGCGTCTGCGCGGTGAGTTCGGACATCTGCTTGCGCCTGGCCCCGGCGCCGGGAAGCTCGTACACCTGGCGCAACTCCTCCTGGTCGCGCACGGCGTCGCGGCGGAGCGATTCAAAGACATTGTCATCAGGGGGTGTCGTCATGCCCCGACCCTATGGGGACCGGCCCGCGGTTGGATCTTGCCCGACGGGCACGGGCAGGGCGAGCACGGGACGATGCCTCGGCCGCGCTACCCGGCCACCGTCCGCCTCTTCGCCCTGAAGGTCACGTACCGCTCCTCCTCCAACCGCGCCGTGACCGCGAGCCCCGCCGCCTCCAGGAGCGCGGCGATCCGCGCCGCGGGCAGGCGGTGGGACTCGTACGACACGGGGAGTCCGCCGTACGCCTCGGTGGGCCTGCGGCGCTCCCCCGTACCGATGTGCCCCGCGAGCATCAGCAGCCCGCCGGGCGCCAGTGCGCGGCGGAACTCGGCGAAGACGTCCGGCAGGAGCGCGGGCGGGGTGTGGTGGGTGGAGTAGTACGCGAGGAGGCCGGCGAGCGCACCGTCGCGGACGGGCAGCGCGGTCATCGAGGCGACGGCGAACGGCAGATGGGGGTAGGCCCTGCCCGCGAGTTCGGCCATCCGACCGGACAGGTCGAAACCAAGGGCTTGTACGCCGCGCTCCGCCAGGTACGCGGTGACCCGCCCGGGCCCGCACCCCACATCCGCCACCGGCCCCTCGCCCGCCGTCTCCTCGGCGAAGGCGTCCAGCATGACCCGGGACAAGGGGTCCAACGCGGCGGGTGGCGGGACGAGTTCTGCGTACGCGGCGGCGACGGTGTCGTACGACTCCCGCACCGCCGCGAGGTAGGCGGGCTCGGCAGGCCCGGCGGACTCGGCAGGCCCGGCGGGCTTGGTGATCTCGGCCATGGGGCCGCACCCTACGCCCACCGGGCCCGGGCGGTGCTCACGCCGCCGTGAGACTGGGGCGCCTCGAAGCCGACAGCCCCAGCGCGAGGAGGAAGAGACCGGCCGACACCAGCCATGCCCCCGCGCTGCGGGCCGGATAGAGGGCGAGAGCCCACCAGGTGTGGGTCGCGTGGCCGCCGGCGTCGTGGGGCGCGGCCGAGCATCAGGCTGAGGATGAGGAGCGCGAGTCCGGCCACGGTCGCGGCGGCCTCGTTCGAGAGCCGCCGGACCAGGAGGGGCGAGGGCGAGGAGCAGAGTGACGTTGCGGGCGACGTCCATGCCCACCACGAGGCCGGCGCCGTGCGCGAGCAGCGCGGTGAGGGCGACGGCGCCCTGGTCGAGCCGGTGGACGGGGACGACGGCCGTGGTCTCCGCCGCGAGGAGCCGCCGGTCCAGGCAGTACATGACCGCGATGACGGCGATGACGGGGGTGAAGTAGGTGACGCGGGCCCCCGCCATTCCGCCGTTCAGACTCGGTACGGGAACCTCGTCGGCCCCCACCGTGCCGCTCGTCAGCACGAGCAGGACGAGCGCGGCGGGGACGGTCCACCAGCGGCGTACGACGAGCGCGTAGCGGTTCACGAGGCGCCCCCGGAGCAGGACTCCCGGCTCACCGCGACCTTGCCGAACCAGTCGAGCTGCTGCTTGGCCGAAAGACGGCGGACTTCCTGGAGCGCGGTCCATTCGCCGTCGGGCATCGACTGCCGCACGGTCTTCTCGTTCATGCCGATCGCCGGGGCGGCCCAGCCCGTGGGAACGGCCCCCGCCCGCCGGCAGTCGGCCTTCCCGGCGAGCGCGGCTGTGCCGATCACGGCCGACTGGGCCAGCTCGGCCGCGTACTGGTCGACCGCATCGGCCGCGTCGACCGCGTGCCGGTCGGCCGCGGGCCGGGCGTCGCGTGGCGGGAGCGCCCAGAACAGAGGCCATGTGCCCGCGTCGAGCGGGGACGCGTCGGAGGTGACGCGAAGCTCCCAGGGTGCGGTGATGCCGGCGGCCTTCAGGCGGGCCGCCGCGGCCCAGCGGCCGGCCGGGCCCGGTGCGGCTCAGCTCTTGCCGAGGGTGCGGCCGAGAAGGGCGAGAAGCCGCTCCCAGTGGCGTTCCAGGCCGGAGGGGCTGAACGCCTCGGTGTCGGCCATGGTGAAGCCGTGGGTCGTATCCGGGTAGATCTCGCAGGTGTCGCGGGCGCCCGCCGCGTCCAGGGCGGCGAAGAGCGTGCGGGTGATCTCCGGCGTCATGTCGCCCTCGGCGAGGCCGAGATGGACTTCGGCGGCCAGCGCGGGAATGAGGAGGTGCGGGCTGTCGGGCTCCTCGTTGACCACGGCGGCGGGGTGGAAACCGGCGACGGCGGCCACCCGGTCGGGGTGGGCGGCGGCGGTGCTCAGCGCGAGCATGGCACCGATGCAGTAGCCGGTCACGGCGACCGGACCCTCGGCGACCTCCGGTCGGCCGGCGAGGAAGGTCAGGTAGGCCTCGGCGTCGCGCAGGACGTGTTCGGGGGTGACGCTCTCCCTGAGGAGGGGGACCAGCTCGGCGAAGATCTCGGGCCGGCTCTTCGTGGCGATGAACGCGGGAAGCTCGACCACCGGCGCCGGGCCGTGGCGATAGTAGAAGTTGGGGACAAGGACGTAGTACCCGTGGCCGGCCAGTTCGCGGGCCATCTCCTCCAGCACGGGCCGCACGCCGAACACGTCCGTGTACATCAGCACGGCCGGATAGCGCCCGCCGCCGTCGGGGTAGGCGGCGAAGGCGTCGGCCTGGCCGTCGGGGGTGGGGACGCGCAACGTCTGGGTGGGCATGAGTCGTTCTCCTGTCGTGGTCGAACGTCGTCGAAAGCCGTCGGACTCGCCGAATCGCCGAACTCGCTGAACTCGCCGATGTCCGCTCCCTCGACATCCGTGTCCGGTGGCGGCGGGAGCGGGCAGACCCTAGCCCGCCCCGGGCCCGGCCCACCGCGCCTTTCTCCACGTGGCGAAGGTTCCCCCTGGTGGCGGACCCGTAGCGACCCTGAATCCAGGACGCCCCTCCGCCGATGGAACGCATGGAGACCGACTGGAACCGTAACTGCCGCTTTATGCGCGGCAGTTCACGGATTCACGGGAAATCACCCGGAAAATCCTTGTACAGGCGGGGCCGCGAGCGCCTACCCTTCGGCCGTGATCGACTGGAACAGCATCGAAGCCGCCGACTACGCCGTACCCGGCGACCGGCCCCTGAACGACCTCGTGGCCGAACTCTCCCGCGCCCTGGCGGACCCCGACCCGACGATCCGGGACGGCGCGTCCTACGGCGTTCTCGCGACCTGGATAGAGCGCGGGACGATCGGGCCCGAGCGGCGGCTGGAACTGGGGGACGAGATGGCCGCCCGGTTCGCCGATCCGCGTACCGAGGCCCGTACCTTCGCTCCCCTCGTCCTCGACATGCTGGTGGGCGCGGGGGACTTCAAGGCCGGCTGGGTGGACGCGTTCGCGCGCTGGTACCCGGCGGAACAGGATCTGCGCGGCCACGACGAGACCCTCGGCTGGCTGCACGCGGTGGCGCACGGCGCCGATCTGCTCGCCTCCTTCGGCCTCCACCCCGAGGTGGCGCCGACGCGGATGCTCGACCTCGCCGCCGCCCGGCTGACGGCGCCCACCGACCATGTCTACGACCAGTTCGAGGACGACCGCCTCGCCCGCGCGATCGGCCGGGTCCTCACCCGCGCCGACCTGAGCGCCGACGACTCCACCGCCTGGCTGGACGCGATCGCCGACCGCTTCGGCTCCGACCGCGTCAGCACCCCGGTGGCCGCCCACATCAGCAACTGTCTGCGCACCCTGCGCCAGCTCTACGTCCTCGCCGACCGGGGCGTACGCGCCACCTTCGACTCGCCCGCCGAGCCCCTGCGCCACGGCGCCGCGGTCAAGGCGGCCCTGGCCGTCACGCTGGACCGGATCGTCAGGCGCTGACCGGGGGCGGGTCTCATCCAGCCCCTCCGGCCCCTCCGGTTCCGCCGATTCCCGCCGCCTCGGACGACGCCCCCGAACCGCCGCCCGGGCGGAAACCCGCACGGGACCTCGCACGGAGCCCCATGCCCCCTCCACACTCCGGGATTCCGTCGTGCGGCCCTCCCGGTAGCTCCGGTTCCGGACCTACTCTCCCGTCATGTCGATCTTGAATCCGATACCCCTCCTCCAGGGCCGGGGCGGCGCCACCCTGTCCGCCGAGCCGGACTGCCTGGTCTTCGAGCGGCCCGGCGAGGAACTGACGATCCGCCTCAGGGCCGTCGCGCGGGTGCGGGCCGAGGAACGGGCAGTGGCCGTCGAGCTGCGGGCCCGAGCCGGGGCGGAACCGCTGGTGTACCGGATCGAGGACGTGAGCGAGGTCTCCGCGACCCTCTTCACCAAGGGCGTGAACGCGCTGCTGCCCAAGCCGGGGGAGGGCGAGGGACACAAAGACAGCGGGGACGGCGGGGGCGGCGAAGAAGGCGAGGACAGCCGGGACGGCGAGAACGAGGGCGAGGCCGCCGAGGAGATCGACGGCGCCGCGCTCGTCGTCCTGCGCACCCGGCGGCCGGCCTGGCGCCGGCGGTTCCTGCACCGGATCAAGTGGCTCGTACTCGGCTGCCAGGGCCTGATGGCCGTCATGAGCGTGGCCGCCCTCGTCGCGGGCGACGCGGGCACGGCCCTCGCCATGGTGCCGTTCGGTTTCATCGCCACGGCCGGGTTCGGCGTCGGCGGCTACCTCCTGGGGAACTGGCGCCGCGAGCGGCGCCTGGTCAAGCGCGGTGTCACCACCGTCGCGGAGATGGCCGAGCCGGGCGCGTACCTCTACCAGGACCCCACCGGCATCCGGCGGGTCCTGGCCCACTGGGGCGAGGCGCCCGCCGTGCCGGTCGCGTACGACGCGCGGGATCCGTCGGATGTGGTGGCGCTCCAGCTTCCGGCCACGCGGCGGCTGAACGCGGGGTTCGGCGCCTTCCTCGCCTTCTGCGCGCTCAACGCGGTGGCGATGATGGCCGTCTTCCTGGCCGGGGTCTTCTAGGGCCGACGCCGTTCAGCGCGCAGGCGGGCGGGTGGCCCGCCCGCCGGTCTTCTCCGGGTCGCGTGCCGGGTGCCGCGCGGGTGCGGGCGCTCACGGACGGGACCGTCGTATACGCCCTGCCGGCGGGCGGCTCAGACTTCGCGCCACTTCGCCTGGCCGAAGGAGAAGGCCCCGAAGAACACGAGGCCGGCCGCCACCGCCAGCAGCGGCCAGGGGCCTGTCGGAAGCTGGGCGAACGAGCGGATCGCGTCGTCCATGCCCTTGGCCTCCTTCGGGTCGAACGTCACCGCCGCCTTCACCCCGGAGAAGCCGAGCGCGGCGAAGACCAGTCCGCGTCCGATACCGCCACCCGTGCCGGTCACGTCCATGAACCGGCGCTGGTACGTCGTCAGACGCCCCCACGCCAGGTGCTCCCGGTACTTCCGCAGGGTCGCCCTGCCCGCGATCCACAGTCCGGCCGCCACCACGCCCACGGCCACCACGCCGACCCACCACCGGCCGCCGGGCAGTTCGAGCAGGCGGCCGGTGAGGTCCCGGCTCCTCCGGTCGGTCGCGCCCGCCCCGCTTCCCCGCTGCCCCGCCGCGAAGGAGAGCACGAGGAAGGCCGAGCCGGTGTAGAAGACACAGCGCCCGGCGGACAGGGCGCGTTCGCGTGCGCGGTCACCCTCGGGGCCCGCCGCGCCGAAGACCGCCTCCGACAGCCGCCACACCGCCATTCCCGCGAGCCCGACGCCGAGCGCCCACAGGAGGACGGCACCGAACGGCGTCCCGGCGATCTGCGCGAGGGCCCCTCCCCGGTCGGCCTGTTCACGCGACCCGGTCAGGCCGACGCGTACGGCCAGCACCCCGATGAGCAGGTAGAGCACACCCTGCGCCGCGAAACCCGCTCGTGCGGCCGCCCGCACGGCGTCACGGCGGCCCGCTCTCGCCATCCGGCCGGCCTTCCGCCTCGCCGTGGTCATCTCGCCTCGCTCCTCTCGGTGGACCGTCCGGCTTCCCCGCCACCGCGGGCCGAGCCCCGGACGAGCCCCCGCCGGGCCCTGGCCGAACCCCGGCTGGGCCGCTTCTCGCACGGTCAGGCGGGGCACAGCGGACAGACGATCGGGCGGCCAGGCAGATGGGGGCGCGTTCCGTGCTCATACGCGGGAGGACGGCCCCACCCGGGACGACGGCGCGGGCCGGCACGAGCACGCTCCCGGACGGCCCCGCGCGCGCCGCGTCGCGGATCGTGCGGCGGCAGGCCGCCCGGTGGCCTCCTCCCCGCCACCGGCCCGCGGCATGAAGCCGCCGCGGCATGAGACCGCTCGGCCTCGCGCGGGTGCCGGGACGGCCCGGAAGCCGGCACCACCGGATGGAACGGTGATACCGGCTTCCGGTTCCGTTGCCCGAAGCGGCTGCCGCGCCCAGGGGAAACAGGGCCGTGCGGGCCCCGTCCGCGGGCGGCGGCGCGTGCGGGCTCAGATGAACCGGCCCCCGAAGGGGCCTCCTAGTCCGTAGTAGGCACCCAGTTCGCGACGGTATTCGGCGTCGCCGAGGTGATCGTCACGGTAGAACTCGGGCGCGCCCTTGATCTGCTCCTTGGTCAGGTTGACGAAGATCTTCCGCTCGTCCACGTCGATGCGCTCCACGGTGGCGGCCGGGAGAAGCACCTCCTTGCCGAAGATCCAGACCCCCGTGTCCACGACCAGATAGGCGTCGTCGACCTCGTCGGAGTGCTTGTCCACCTTCCCGACGCTGCCGTCGGTCGCCTCCACCTTGTAGCCGGTCAACTCGGTGCCGGCCAGGTGACCCGCGGTCGACTTGTAGCTCCACGCGTACGCAGTCACGTAATCCAACCTCTCCGGTAGACGTTCGGACGCTCAGACGTTCGTCTGTCGCGGCGGGCCGTTTCCCGCTTGAACGCCGCCTGCCCCGCCCTCGGGGACCTATGCGGTCGTTTTTCGACCGGGTCACGCCCGCCGGGCCGGCGCCGGGGCGCGGCGAGGGACGGCCCCCGACCGGCCGGGCCTCGCGGCGGTGCGCGAGGACGCGAGGACGCGAGGACGCGACCACGGATGCCACGCGCCCCGGGGTGCGTGGCATCCTGGGAAGGATCCCGAGGCTCCCTTTGGGAACCCATAAGTCAACCTTATGGGGCCATAGGCCGGGGGCGGGTACTGATCATCCTTCCGTGTTATTTAGGCTGGCCTAAGTGTCGGCGGCTGCGCCGCCACCTCGTTTGTGTGAAGGGAATCCAGACATGCCCCGCCCCCTCCGGGTTGCGATCGTCGGCGCCGGCCCCGCCGGTATCTACGCCGCCGACGCGCTGCTGAAGTCCGAGGCCGCTGCCGAGCCGGGCGTGTCCATCGACATCTTCGAACGGATGCCCGCTCCCTTCGGCCTGATCCGTTACGGCGTCGCGCCCGACCACCCGCGCATCAAGGGCATCATCACCGCCCTCCACCAGGTCCTCGACAAGCCGCAGGTCCGCCTCTTCGGCAACATCGACTACGGCACCGACGTGCACCTCGACGACCTGCGCGCGTTCTACGACGCGGTGGTCTTCTCCACCGGCGCGATGGCCGACCGCGAGCTGCGGATCCCGGGCGTCGAGCTGGACGGTTCGTACGGTGCGGCCGACTTCGCGTCCTGGTACGACGGGCACCCGGACGTGCCGCGCACCTGGCCCCTGGAGGCCGAGAAGGTCGCCGTCCTCGGCGTCGGCAATGTCGCCCTCGACATCGCCCGCATCCTCGCGAAGACCGCCGACGAGCTGCTGCCGACCGAGATCCCGGCCAACGTTTACGAGGGCCTCAAGGCCAACAAGGCCACCGAGATCCACGTCTTCGGCCGCCGCGGCCCGGCGCAGGCCAAGTTCAGCCCCATGGAGCTGCGCGAGCTGGACCACTCCCCGAACATCGAGGTCATCGTCAACCCCGAGGACATCGACTACGACGAGGGCTCGATCGCCGAGCGGCGCAAGAACAAGCAGACCGACATGGTCGCCAAGACCCTGGAGAACTGGGCGATCCGCGACGTCGGCGACCGCCCGCACAAGCTCTTCCTGCACTTCTTCGAGGCCCCCGTCGAGATCCTCGGCGAGGACGGCCGGGTCGTCGGCCTGCGCACCGAGCGCACCGAGCTGGACGGCACCGGCAACGTCAAGGGCACCGGCCAGACCACCGACTGGGACGTCCAGTCCGTCTACCGGGCCGTCGGCTACCTCTCCGACGAGCTGCCCAAGCTGCCGTGGGACGTCGCCACCGGCACGGTCCCGGACGCGGGCGGCCGGGTCATGGAGGGCGACACTCCCATGCCCTCCACCTACGTCACCGGCTGGATCCGCCGCGGCCCCGTCGGCCTCATCGGCCACACCAAGGGCGACGCCAACGAGACCGTGGCCAACCTGCTCGACGACCACGCGAACGGCCGGCTGCTCTCCCCCGAGTCCCCGGAGGAGGCCGCGGTCGTGGCCTTCCTGGAGAGCAAGGGCCTCACGTACACGACGTGGGAGGGCTGGTACAAGCTCGACGCCGCCGAGAAGGCGCTGGGCGAGCCGCAGGGCCGCGCGCGCGTGAAGATCGTCGAGCGCGAGGACATGCTGCGCGCGAGCGAGGCCGTCACGCCGAAGTAGGCGTACAGGCGTACAAGCGCGGCGGACGTACGGACGGCACAGGCGTACGTACGGAGCGCACGGGCGCCGGTGGGGCGGGCCGGCCGGGTTTCCGGCGGCCCGCCTCCGTCGTGTCCGGGGTCCGTGAGGCCCGGGCCCGCCGGATCCCCGCCATCGGGGACCGCGCTCAGCCCACCGTACGGGCCGTCGCCAGCAGCCTGGCGGTGTCGTCGGCGCACAGGGTGAGCGCGTTGCCGACGATGCCGAGGACCTCGACCTCGGCCGGGGTGTACGGGCCGTCGGCGAGGGCGACACGGGCGCCGTCGAGCAGGATCGACTCGCGGCCGGCGGCGGCCAGGTGCGGGGAGAGCGGTTCGAGGGCCTCATGGAGTTCGATGGCGAGGGCCGCTCCCCCGCTGTGCGCGTCCGGCAGGTAGCGGCCCGTGTCGGCGGCGAGTCCGTCGACCATGTCGACGAGTTGCGGCGCCGTACAGTCCGCGTATCCGGCCGCCCGTACGGCCGCGACGGCGGCGTCCAGGGCGGCGCGCGAGGTGGTGCCGCCCGCCGCGAGGACGGCGAGCGCGACGGTGTGCACCGCGTCCCGCAGCAGCCCGGAGAAACGGCTGGTGGTCGGGTGCGTCAGCACATCCGTACCGAAGTGGTGGTGGCAGGAGGCGCATTCGACGACCGGGCCGGCCTGGCCCCGGGGCAGCAGCGGTACGCCGAGGACGGCGAACCGGCGGCGGCCGGTCCGGCGGCGGTAGTTGCGGTCACCGCCGCACTCCTCGCAGAAGAACTCGCCGTCGCCGACCGTGTTCCAGGAGGTGCGGATTCCGCAGAGAACCCTGCTCCGCTCCCGTGACCTCCGCGCTGCCCGCACGTCGCACCTCCCTCGCCACGCCGGCGCCCCTGCCGGCGTTGGCGTGATGTTAGCCACATCGGCGAAGCCGCGTCAGTACCCCGTCGGCAGAACGGCGGGGAGATGGCCGAGACCTGCCGGGCCCCGCCCGGCCCGTACGGGCTCTTACAAGATCGAGTGACAAGACGTACAAGTGTGCCGCTACGGGGCGCGTGCGGGCCTCGCGAGAACCGGTCGTACGGGATACGGCGTACAGAACCCGGCGTATAGGCCACCTCGCCCGCCCGGCGGGCCCGCCGTACGGACAGCTGTACGGACCGCCGTACGGGCCCGTCACACCGGGCCCCTCACGCGCGAAGCCCGCACGGAAGGTTCCGTACGGGCTTCGCCGCGAAGACGCCGGGTCAGCGCGAAGGCGCCGGGTCAGCGCGCCGAGCGGTTGACCGCCGACACGACCGCCTTCAGCGAGGCGCGGGTGGTGTTGGCGTCGATGCCGATGCCCCACAGGACGCGGCCGTCGATGGCGCACTCGATGTACGAGGCGGCCTGCGCGGACGCGCCCTCGCTCATCGTGTGCTCCTGGTAGTCCAGCAGCCGGGCGTCGACGCCGATGGCCTGGAGTGCGGCGAAGAAGGCGGAGATCGGGCCGTTGCCGGAGCCGGTCAGCACGGTCTCGGCGCCGTCGACGACCGCCTCGACGGTCAGGGTGTCGGTGCCGTCGGTGTCGGACGTGGACTGGCCGGAGCGCAGCTGGATCCGGCCCCAGGCGTTGTCCGGGTTGGGCAGGTACTCGTCCTGGAACACCGACCAGATCGCCCCCGGCGTGACCTCGCCGCCCTCGGCGTCGGTCTTGGCCTGGATGATCCGGGAGAACTCGATCTGCATCCGGCGCGGCAGGTCCAGCTTGTGGTCGTTCTTCAGGACGTACGCGATGCCGCCCTTGCCGGACTGCGAGTTGACGCGGATGACGGCCTCGTAGGAGCGGCCGACGTCCTTGGGGTCGATGGGCAGGTACGGGACCGCCCACTCGATGTCGTCGACGGTCTTGCCGGCGGCGGCCGCGTCGGCCTCCATGGCGTCGAAGCCCTTCTTGATGGCGTCCTGGTGGGAGCCGGAGAAGGCGGTGTAGACGAGGTCGCCCGCGTACGGGTGGCGGGGGTGGACCTCCATCTGGTTGCAGTACTCGCTGGTCCGGCGGATCTCGTCGATCTGCGAGAAGTCGATCTGCGGGTCGACGCCCTGCGAGAACAGGTTCATGCCCAGGGTGACCAGGTCGACGTTGCCGGTGCGCTCGCCCTGCCCGAACAGACAGCCCTCGATGCGGTCGGCGCCGGCCATGACGGCCAGCTCGGCCGCCGCGACGGCCGTGCCCCGGTCGTTGTGCGGGTGGACGGACAGACAGACGTACTCGCGCCGGGTCAGGTTGCGGGACATCCACTCGAAGCGGTCCGCGTGCGTGGACGGCGTCGAACGCTCCACGGTGGCGGGCAGGTTGAGGATGATCTCGCGGCCGGGGCCGGGCTGCCACACGTCGCAGACCGCCTCGCAGACCTCCAGGGCGAAGTCCAGCTCGGTGTCGGTGAAGATCTCCGGGCTGTACTGGTAGCCGAAGACCGTCTCGGGGCCCAGCAGCTTCTCCGCGTACTCCATCACCAGGCGCGTGCCGTCGACGGCGATCTGCTTGATGTCGTCCTTCGAGCCGCGGAAGACGACCCGGCGGAAGGTGGGCGCGGTGGCGTTGTACAGGTGCACGGTGGCGCGCTTCGCGCCGACCAGGGACTCGACGGTCCGCTCGATCAGGTCCTCGCGGGCCTGGGTCAGGACCGAGATCGTGACGTCGTCCGGGATCGCGCCCTCTTCGATGATGGAGCGGACGAAGGCGAAGTCGGTCTCGCCGGAGGACGGGAAGCCGACCTCGATCTCCTTGTAGCCCAGGCGTACCAGCAGATCGAACATCTCGCGCTTGCGGGCCGGGCTCATCGGGTCGATCAGGGCCTGGTTGCCGTCGCGCAGGTCGGTGGAGAGCCAGCGCGGGGCCTTGGTGATCCGGCGGTCGGGCCAGGTGCGGTCCGGGATCTCGACGGCCTCGTAGCGGCCGTACTTGTGCACCGGCATGCCGGAGGGGCGCTGGGTGTGCGTCGCGTTGGTGATCGGCGTCGGTCGGCCGGCGAAGACGGACTGGCTCATTGCGTGGGGCTCCTCGGATCCAGCGGTGGAGTTCCCCTCTGCTCGGGGACCGAGCGTGAGGGAGGCCGACTGTCGAACGCAACACCGAAACCCGCGGGGAGGGGGTCGGCCTACGACTACAGGCCCTCGCCGCGGCAGCTAAGGAGAAGCAGCCCGAAACGCATGATGCGCGTCACTGTAGCCGAGGGGCTCGTGGACCTGGACGACCGTTCCAGTATGCGGACAGCGGGCGCTGTCAAGGGGAAAAGGTGACCCATCACTCCATTTCACCAATCCTCGTCGCAGGTCGTGACAGATGCACCACGCGGTGCCACATTGCTGATATGACTCACCATCTGACGCCTTGGCCGGGATCCCGCCCACGCGTCTTCTGCGCGATCGTTCCGCCGCACATCCTGACGCGACTGTCCGAGTCCTCGAACCCGGCTCACGCCGAGGCCGCCCGGCGCACCCTCGCGGCCGACGCCGCGCACCGCACCGCCCGGGTCTCGCTCACCGCCGACGCCGCCGCCTCCGGTGCCGACACCGGCTCCGACGCCGCCGACAATCCGCAGCGCACCATCTACGACGCCCAGCACCGCACCACCCTGCCCGGCAAGCGGGTACGCGCCGAGGGCGACCCCACGAGCAAGGACGCCACCGTCAACCGCGCGTACGCGGGCCTCGGCGCCACCTACGACCTGTTCCACAAGGTCTACGGCCGCCGCTCCATCGACGGCTCCGGCATGCCGCTGCCGGCCAGCGTCCACTACGACCGGAAGTACGACAACGCCTTCTGGGACGGCCAGCGGATGGTCTTCGGCGACGGGGACGGGGAGCTGTTCCTCGACTTCACCATCCCGGTCGACGTGATCGGCCACGAGCTGTCCCACGGCTTCACACAGCACACCGCCAACCTCGCCTACTACGGCCAGTCCGGCGCGCTCAACGAGTCCGTGTCCGACGTCTTCGGCTCGCTCGTCAAGCAGTACGCGCTCGGTCAGACGGCGGCCCAGGCGGACTGGCTGATCGGCGAGGGCCTGCTCGGGCCGGCCGTCGACAAGGGCGTGGCGCTGCGTTCCATGAAGGCTCCGGGCACCGCGTACGACGACGACGTCCTCGGCAAGGACCCGCAGCCCGCGACGATGGACCACTACGTCCGCACGAGCGCCGACAACGGCGGCGTGCACGTCAACTCGGGCATCCCCAACCACGCCTTCTACCTGCTGGCCACCGAGCTCGGCGGCTCGTCGTGGGAGCGGGCCGGGAAGATCTGGTACGACGTGATGACGGGCGGGACGCTCGGCGAGGAGGCGACCTTCGCCGAGTTCGCGCGGGCCACGGTCGCCTCGGCGCGCACGCTCTTCGGGGACGGCGGCGCCGAAACGGAGGCGGTCCTCAAGGCGTGGTCCACGGTCGGGGTTCCGACCGGCTGAGGGACCGGGGCCGTCGGGGCCGCAGGACGTCGAAGCCGGAGGGCCGTCGGGGCCGGAGGGCCGTCGGGGCCGGAGGGCGGTCGAGACCGGAGGGCCGTCGGGGTCACCACGGCCGTCGGAGCCATCGGGGCCCCTCGGCCGTCGTCGTGAGGTAGACAGGGCGCATGCTGATTCGAGTGCGGCGCACAGGTGGTTTCGCGGGGATCGAACGGTCGGCGGAGGTGGACACCGCCGGCCGTGCGGACGCGGCCGAACTGCACGACCTGGCCGAGGCCGTCGTCGCCGGGAAGGGCGGGGACGGAGGCGAGGGTGGTGCGGGCGGTCAGGGCGTACCGGACGGTTTCTCGTACGAGATCACGATCGACGGGGACCGGGATGGGGACGGGAGCCGTACCGTCCGCTTCCGTGATCCGCACCTCACGGACGCACAACGCGCCCTGGTGAGGAAGGTCCTCGCCGAGGGCGCGTGAGAGGCCGCGTGTCCGCGGGTGTGTGAGTGGGGCGGGGCTCAGAAGCCGAGCTTGCGGAGCTGCTTCGGGTCCCGCTGCCAGTCCTTGGCGACCTTCACGTGCAGGTCGAGGAAGACCGGCGTGCCGAGCAGCGCCTCGATGTGCTTGCGCGACTTCATGCCGACCTCCTTCAGGCGCGTGCCCTTGGGGCCGATGATGATGCCCTTCTGGCTGGGGCGCTCGATGTAGACGTTGGCGTGGATGTCGAGCAGCGGGCGGTCCGCCGGGCGGTTCTCGCGCGGCAGCATCTCCTCCACGACGACCGCGATGGAGTGCGGCAGCTCGTCCCGTACGCCTTCGAGCGCGGCCTCGCGGATCAGCTCGGCCACCATCACCATCTCGGGCTCGTCGGTGAGGTCGCCCTCCGGGTACAGCGGCGGGGACTCCGGCAGCAGCGGGATGAGCAGGTCGGCCACGAGCTGGACCTGCTTGTCGCCGACGGCCGAGACGGGCACGATCTGCGCCCACTCGATGCCCAGCTCACGGCCGAGCTGGTCGATGGCGATCAGCTGCTCGGCAAGGGTCTTGGAGTCGACGAGGTCGGTCTTGGTGACGATGGCGACCTTGGGGGTCTTCTTGACCTCGGCGAGTTCCTTGGCGATGAAACGGTCGCCGGGGCCGAGCTTCTGGTCGGCGGGCAGGCAGAAGCCGATCACGTCGACCTCGGCCCAGGTGGTGCGCACGACGTCGTTCAGCCGCTCGCCGAGCAGGGTGCGCGGCTTGTGCAGGCCGGGGGTGTCCACAAGGATCAGCTGGGCATCCGGGCGGTGCACGATGCCGCGCACGGTGTGCCGGGTGGTCTGCGGCCGGTTCGAGGTGATCGCCACCTTCTGGCCGACGAGCGCGTTCGTCAGGGTGGACTTGCCCGCGTTCGGGCGCCCGACGAAGCAGGCGAAGCCCGCCCGGTGGGGGGCGGTGTTCTCATCGGTTTCGACAGTGCGCGCGCTCATGGACGCCATTGTCGCCGATGAGCGGGCCGATCACGTACTCAGTCCCGCTTCGGGTTTCGGGGAGGGGGTCCGGGCGGGACCGGGGAGGGGGCCGGGGCAGGGGTCGGGGCAGGGGTCGGAGGTCTGCTCCGGGGGCCCGGGCCGGTGCCTATTCCGGTGCGGGCGCGCCTGCGGAGCCGCAGGACGACCGCTCCCGCCAGGAGGAGGGCGGCGAGCAGCACGGACAGCGGCAGCCAGGGCAGCGCGACGAAGGACACACCCGCCGACTCGCGAACACCCCGGGCGGTGGCCGTCACGGTCACCTCGCCCCGGTCGAACTGCGGCGCTCCCGTCCACCGGGTGGTGAGCCGGATCTTCTGCCGGGGCAGCAGCTCGGCGGGCAGGCCGTCCAGGTCGCGGGCGAGCAGGGTGCGGCCGAACAGGCCCCGGGCGCGGAGCGCCGCCTTGGGGCTGAGGGTGACGTTCCCGCGATTGTGCAGGGTGTACGAGACGACGGCCGTGCTCGCGCCGGTGCCGGGGACCAGCGGACGGTCCTGGTCGAGCGTGACGTCCTCGACGGCGAGGGCGGGCACGGTCGGGCCGCCGACCCGCAGATAGACCCGGGCGCCGACGGCCCGCTGGACCCCGAGCGCCACCGTCCCACCGCCCGTAGCCCTGCCGGTGCCCCCGGCCGGGTCGGCTCGGGCGATCCGTTCGTCGAGTGCGACGACGGCGCCCGGGTGGTCGCCGGGGTCGGCGTCGGCGGGGACGGTGAGGGTGTACGGCACGGTGACGGCCGAACGCGGCGGCACGGTCACCCGTTCCCGGGCCGGCTTGATCCAGGCTCCGGCGCCGGTCTGCTTCTCCTCGCGGCCGCGGACGGCGAATCCGCCGTCGCGGGCGGTGTTGTAGGCGTCGGCACCGTAAAGGAGGAAGGTCAGCGGGGCGGCGCTCTTGTTGGTGACGGTGACCCGGTCGGTGAGGGTCGTCCCGGGGTCGGCGGTCAGATAGAAGTACGGGCGGCTGCCGAGGCGCGAGGCGGCGGGGTAGACGGCCCACTCGGCGTTCTCGGCGGCGGTGGCCGATGGCGCGGCCGTCAGCACGAGGAACGGGAGGGAGAGGAAGAGGGAGAGGGTCAGGAGGGCGTTCAGGAGGAGGGCGTACGGCTTGCGGCGCACGGTGCGAAACCCCCGGGGCGGATGGGGAGCGGGCCGGCCGGGTGCGCGCCCGGTCCGCTCGGCGGTCGGTCGGTAGGCCGGTGGGCCAGTCGGCCGTCCCGGTCTCAGGACAAAGTGAGCGTGAGCACACCCGCGTAGCTGCCGGGCGCGGTGAAGGCCGGGACGTCGAGGGTGAGTCCGGCGTCGACGGTGAACTCGCCGCCGGTGAGCGTGCCGTTCGGGGTGGAGGCGAGGGTGGCGCCGTCGCCGCCGACCGGCCCGGCGCTGCCCGGCACGCAGGTGCTGGGACTGCCCGCCCTGGTCGCGCAGGCCGGGGTCCAGCCGAACCGGCCCGCGTCGACGGACGCGCCGCCCGGCCCGGTGAACGCCGTCACCTTGCCCGTCAGGGACCAGCCCGCGGGGCCGCCCCGGAAGTCCTTGACCGTCACCGTGCGCAGCGCGCCGGTCGCCGCGCCGCCCCGGCCGAAGTCGACGGCGGACAGCTCGACGGTGTCCCCGGCCTGCGTCATGGACAGCTCGCCCGCCTTGACCGTGGCCGTGATCCTCTGGCTGTTCGGTGGGGCGGGGGTGTCGTCGACGACCGTGTACGCGACGGGGCCCGCACCCTTGGCGGGGTCCCAGGCCGTTCCCTCGTACGCGACGATCCCGGTCGTCGTCTTGTCGTTGACCTTCAGGCGCGCGGTGAAGCCGCCCTGGCTGTCGGTGGTGAGCGTCATCCGGTCGGCGGTCTCGGCCGCGCCGGCCCGGCCGGCGACGACGATCTCTGCGAGCGGGGTGAAGCCCCGGCCGGAGACGGTGACCCGAGCCCCGGGCGCGCCGGAGGAGGCGGCGAGTTCGAGGGCGCGCTCGTTCGCGCCGGGCGGGGCGGTCGCCGTGACGGTCTCGGAGACCGGCGCGGGCGGGGCACTGACGGTGCAGGGGGTGTCCAGCTCCATGAGGTAGCTGGTGTGGATGTTGTAGTCGCCGGGCGAGAGGGTGATCGCGCCGGGCGCGGTGACCGTGAAGGTGCCCGTCATGGAGAAGGACGGGAAGGAGCCCTTGCCGGGAACGGGCGGGTTCTTCTTCTCGCCGGTGACCGCGACCGCGCCGGACTGGGCGCCGCCGAGGGCGACCTTGCCGGTCGGCGTCATGATGTCGGCCGGGAGCGCGAGGTCCACCGGGTTGGAGGCGGCGGGCTTCGTCACCGTGTAGGTGACGGTGACCGTATCGCCGACCTTGGGTGTGGGGGTGTCGACGGTGACCCGCGCGCTCGTCGTCCCGTCGATGGGCGGGATGCCCGCGATCGGCGGCGGAACGCAGTGGGTGGCGAAGTCCACGGTCCGCGCGGCCGTACCGACCGCCCCGGCCGGAACGGCGAGCGCCCCGCCCGCGGCTGCCGCGAGCACGACGACGCCGAGAACGGCCGCCTGGCGGCGCCGTCTTCGGGCCGCCGCACGGCGTGAGTCGAGTGCCATGAGTGCCCCTCCTGAGGGATGAGTGGGCGCCATTGACGGACCCGGGACAGAAGAAGTCAAGGGACACGGGGTGAAGCATTTGACGGTCCGTCAGATACGCTGCCGAACCACCCCCCGTCCAACCACTTCGGGCGCGCAAGAGCCCGTGGACGCAGGTGATTTCCTCCTGCGGCCACGGGCCGTCGTGGGGCGGGTGCGGATCGGAGGATCCGGGAATCGGGTTTTCGGCGGGCGACCGGGGCGGCTCAGCTGAAGACGAAGGGCCCCGGGGACTGCGAGGTGATCGCGTCGCAGTTCACCGTGACGCCGAAGATCACCATCTTGAGCGCGGTGCCCGCGAAGTAGGAATCGAGTCTGTCGCCGGCGGCGACCGTCCCGGTGAGGGGCCCCATGGTCACCGCCCCGTTCGCGGGGAGCGCCGGGTTCTTCGTCCCGGTGAAGACCCGGGTGCCGCCGCCGGCCTTGGCCAGCGTCAGGGTGGAGTTGATCGTGTCGGCGCCGACGGCGACCGGCGTCTTGACGGCGGATGTGATGGTGAGGGTGGCCGAGGTGCCGGACTGCGTGGCGGCGAGGTTGGCGGTGCCCGTCCCCCAGATCCCGCAGTCGTAGGTGGCCGTGGCCGTCCCGGGCGCGACGGCGGCGGCTCCCGGCGCGCACGTGAGCCCGGTGGCGAGCACCCCGGACAGCACGGCGACGAACCCGAGAGTGCTCCGGCTTCTGATTCTCATGGCGAGGTCGTACCCCTTCCGATGACGAACGCAGGGGTGCGGACGCTGCGTGAACTGTGCCTTGCGGATTACGGATTGCTGACGGTCCACCATGTGGACCGCTGCCATTGACCCGCATTCTTCACAAGACCACAAGGGGCGTGCAGGCCCGCCCCACCGTTACGAACCAGTGCGGGCCCACCCTGCCCCCGCGAGTGCGGGCCGCTTCCATGCCGTCACGTCTGGGTGCGGGCCCGCCCCCGGAGGCACCACGAGTGCGGGCCGGGCACCTGACGAGGCCAGAACTACCGGGCTGCCCCCTGTCCCTGTGAGTGCGGGCCGCGCACCTGCCGTTACGTCTAGGTGCGGGTTGCTGCGTACGGCCGAGTGAGCCGAAGGGGTGCGTCGGGGGAACAGTGCCGAACGCGCGCAGGCCCGCGAGGAACGAGTGGGCCGAGCACGATCGGTGCTG